>NZ_CP045032.1:1800000-2100000 GCF_009026825.1 Corynebacterium urogenitale
CGCTGTATCCGTCCCTGTCGAGATACGCCACCCACGCGGTGGTGAACAGCAGGATGAGCGCATAGAGCATTCGCCGGGCGATAAGCCACCACGGGCTCTGCACCGCTGGCTCCGGAATCCGGACGATGTTCAAGAGCGCGTGGTGCGGTAGCTCATCTACCTCGGTATCTGCGCGGAAGCGATCTCGCAACCTATCCCGCATGCATCCCTACTCTCCACTTAACTGATCTGCTGTGGGTAGTGTACTCGGTTCCACCGTTTCGTTGGCCCTCACATAGTGGAACGCCGCCCGCACCCCCTCGGGCCGCACCTCGATGCCGAGCCGTCGCGAAAGCACCTTCGCCCACGCAAGGCGGTACACACCCAACTGCATCTCCGCCGCGCGCATGTCCTCACCGGTGGGTTTACGGCCAGTTTTCCAGTCGACAACCAGCCACCCGGTGGTCATGTCATCACCGTCATGGAAGACGGCATCGATACGTCCCTCATAGACATGCCCGCCCAGTGACACGGAGTATGCGCCTTCCACTGAGTACGGCTGACGATGAGCCCACTGGCTCGCAAGGAATGCTTCCTTGAGCTTCTCCAATTCTGGATCCTTGAGCGTCGCGTCCGAGGCACCGGGCAGCTGCTCGTCGTCGAGCAACGTGGAGACCCCATAGTGTTCCTCCACCCAATTGTGGAAAGCCGTTCCGCGCTTAGCGAAAGGCTTCGGTTCCAGCGGTACTGGGCGCCGGCGCCGGCGGGCAAATTCCTCTTCATCCCGGCGCAGTGCGACGGCCTCCGTAGCGGTGAGGCGGTTTCCCAAAGGCACGCGAACTTCAGGCGTGGATTGTTGGCGGAATTCTTCGATCAGCAAATCTGTCTCCCGATCCCAGGCGGAATCAGAGCCTGGCGCTTCGAGGTCCACTTGCTCGATAATCTCGATTCCGTTGTTTTCCACGCTGCGTGAGCGTGGCCACGGGGAGATGTTCTGTTTCTGCTGAAGCTCCCCCGATTCCACGCGAGAAGCCCAGTCTTTATTCCACTCTCTACGCATATCGTTAACGGCCACGTCCGGTACGAGCAGTTCATCTTCCCGAAGAGGTCCGTTCTCGGCCAGCGCTTTGAGGTAGGTCTTGGAGTAGCACTGCCCCGCCTCCGAGAAGCACACTAACTCTTTGTCCTTGCGAACCTTCGTAGACAGGTACTTGAGCAGCACAGCTGGGTCACGCCCGTCCTTGGCCGTAGCTGTATAGGCAGCGCCGGAGACCAAAAGGACTCTCTCAGTGCGAGTGATCGCCACATAAAAGATTCGGTCATCCTCCTTGGTCCCGTAGCAGTTCATCGCCTTTTTAAAGGCCCCGACCGCCTTGTTGTGGTCGGAGGACTTCTCAGCCTCCGACGGGTCAAAGATCGGCATACCGACGCCAGTGGTTGCGTCCGGTTCCGCATCCCCGCGCAATTCCGTCGGCATAGCGTGCAAGGCGGTGGTCCATGCGTCGTGGCTCTGAGGCTTTGCCTGATCGGCGAAGTTGGTGCGCGTCGCGAACGGCACGACCACGGTATCCCATTCCAAACCCTTGGACTTGTGAACGGTGAGGATCTGAACGACGTTCTGCTTCTTCTTCACCTCTCCGGGCTCCAGGCCGGATTCCTCGTCGTAGGCTGCGCGCAAGTAGTCCACCAGTGCGCTCGCACTGGCATTGGCTAGCTCGGAAAACTCCCGCACAATTCCAGCGAACTTCTCGAGGTGGCTGGTGCCGATGGAGGATTCCGGATCTCGGTGCCATCGCGTGAGCACCTCAGTGCGTACACCAATCATCTGCTCAATGTCAGCGATCAAATCCGGCAGCGGTTTGGACAGGGAATGTCGGCGCAGCTGGCCGAGTTCCTGCGAGAGCTCTTTGATGCGGCGAGCGCCTTCCTGACTCATGCCCTGTTCTGTAGCATCCTTGAAATCGGCTATGGCATCTGCGAGGCCGACGGGCATTTCATTGGGATCGGGAATGGTGGCGACGAGATCCTGGTCCAGCTTTCGTGGCAGGTTCACGCCCAAGGTCGTGATCATTGGCCCGTGGTGCTCAGCGTCACGGCGCTGCAGCTGCTGTGCTCGGCGGGATAGTACTGCGATATCGGCTGCGCCGAGGTTGATCCGGGGGCCGGTGAGCAACCGCATCATGGCTGGATCGTCCTCTGGGTCGACGAGCACGCGAAGGGTGGCGTAAACATCAGCAACTTCCGGCAGATCGAGAAGGCCTGGACCAGCAGTCATCTCCGCCGGCACGCCACGAGCCACGAGAGCTTCATAAACGGGGATCGCCTGCTTGTTCTTACGGACGAGAACCGCTGCGGAGAATGGCTTCGACCGATCGCCTGACGCGTAAGCTTCCCATCGCTCGGCGAGCTCATTAGCGAACCACTCGATTTCCTCTTCTTCCGATTCAAAGAAACCCAGCTTGATATCGCCACGTGGGGCACCATCACGCGGCGACAGTTCAGACACGAGGCGTCCCGTGTCCATCGACCACCCTGCGACCTCATTCGCCAGTGCCAACACGCCGGCGGGGTTACGCCAGGAGACTGTGAGCTCCAGCTTGTGTGAATCAGAGCCATCTTCCAGCGGGAAGTCTTGGCGGAATTTCTCCAGGTTGGAAGCAGTAGCGCCGCGGAACATGTAGATGGACTGCATAGGGTCGCCGACGGCTGTCACAGACAACTCTGGATCCAATCCTTGGCCGAACAGATTGCGCAGCATGATGCGCTGGGCGTGGCCCGTGTCTTGGTATTCGTCCAGCATGACCACCCGGAAGCGGCGGCGTTGTTCCTCTCCCACCTGCGCGTGAGCTTCAACTAGTTCGGCTGCCTTGGACATTTGCTGGCCGAAAGTCATCACGTCGAGTTCGTCCAAGCGTTCGCGGAAAGCCTGCACCATCGGGAGGAGATCTAAACGCGCGCGTTGAGTGTCGTAGAACCTGTGATTATCTTTGCTCCACTTCCCTCCGCGCTTTGGCAGCTCTTCGAGCGCTTGCATTGCCAATGTGGTGGTGTGCGCTACGTCCTCGATGGACGCTAGGTGGTTGTCCATCTCATCGGAGAGCTTGAGCAGGTATTTGATCAGTGTATTCACTGCAAGGTCTGTGCGAATACTTCCGCCCCACCCCAACACCACGTCGCGGGCAATCATCCAGCGCTCAGCGTCGGTGATGATGCGCCCAGCCGGTTCGATGGGAATCAGCAGACCGTATTCGCGCACGATACTGCCCGCGTAGGAGTCATAGGTTGATACAGCGGGAGAAATGTTCTTCAGTACTTCACGCCGCGGATCATCGCTGTCCAGTTGATCCATGAACGAGCTGTGCGCGAGCGCTTCCAACCGGGTGCGGATACGCTGCCCCAGCTCGCTGGCTGCTTTCTTCGTGAATGTCAGTCCCAGCACCTGCTCTGGCAGGACATATCCATTGGCGACCAGCCACACCACGCGCGCGGCCATGGTCTCGGTTTTACCTGCGCCGGCGCCGGCCGTGACGAGGAACGTGCCCTGAGGGGCAGCGCCGATCACCGCGGCCTGCTGCTCGGTCGGTGGGTAGGGCTGGCCCAGCAGCTGTGACAGCTCTACTGGGGTGAAAATATGTCGCTGTGGGTCGAGGTTCATTTAAACCAGCGTCCTTCCTGCCGTCTGAGCGGGGCATGAGGTGGCGAAGTCGCAGAAATCGCAGTGTTTACCTGGGGTGGCGCGGAACTCAGGGCCACTGGCGGAGCGAGCGAGGTTCAACATCACTCGGCCGAAGTCTTCCACCTCGTCCTCTGACATTGCTGCCTGCTGCACGACTTTCGCCTTGGTGTCCCCGGTCCCTGGGTAGACCAGTGCTGCACCATCATTGCTGAGTCCATCGGTCCTCGCGATCATGAACTGATAAGCCGACAGCTGCGGGCTGGTCTGTGCTTCTCCCTGGGTTTTCGCCGTACGGCTTGTCTTGAAGTCGTAGACGATGGTCGCCCCGTCCGGCCCCGTCACGGAGAGATCGATCCGGCCGTTGAGCACGACGTTGTGCCCGTCGTCCATCGTTCCGAGTGGCACGCGGAGCATCTTCTCCGACGTCACCGTGTAGCCTTCAGCACCTTCTTGACGAGCTGTCAGGAATTCGTGGAGTCGGGTAATGCCCTCACGCCACCGCTCTAGCAGGTTGGCGGTTCGCCACTGCGGACCATCAGAGATGAGTGGGACAATCGCATCGACGGCCCTGAGCGCGTCCTCGAGACTGAGTCCGCCCACAATGGCTTCGGCGATCGCGTGAACGGCGTTACCTATGCGTTGGTGCTCCGTCTGTTTCTCGACACCGCGGTGGCGATCAAAGAAAGCACTCAGCGCACAGTCGGATAAGGCTTCCAGGCGGGAGGGGCTCAGGCGCACCTGATCGTCATGATCGACGAGTGTGTGGTTAGTCGAAGGCTCGGCTGTGCCCCACCACTGGCTGGGGTGAGCGCCATAGATACCGGCACGCGCCATTTTGGCGAGGTTTTGTGCGGCATCTTCTCGCCTTGCTTTCCACGCGGCGGCTTCCCGCTCGTCCTCTGGAGGCGTGCTAGCCCCCACTGCATCCCGCAGCTCTCCGATGAGAGGTTCTAGCGCCAGCACACGTGGCAGGTCGGCCGCGCGCAGCTCGGTGGAACCGTCCTCTGCACCGGATTGAGCAGTAAGAGGCGAGCAGGCCTCAGCAATGTCAGTGAAGAAGCGTGAAGGCACGCCACCTTCGTCGGTTTCATTGTCCACAGCCGTGATGATGCATGTGGAGCGGGCGCGGCTCAGCGCAAGGAGGAATAGGCGCTTCTCCTCCTCGACGGCTGGACCAATGCGGGATACCAGGACGTTCGGGTCAATCTGACGGTCCAGGTAATCCACGAGCTCGAGCTGGCCGAAGAGTCCACCAACAGTTGGCCCCGCAGGCCACACATCCTCCTGCACTCCCGAGACGATCACCACCTCCCATTCTCGGCCCGCCGCTGCGTGAGCTGGCAGGATCTCCACTGCACCTTCGTGGGAACCTCGACGGTCTCTCGTATCTGTCGGCAACTCTTGGGCGCGTACCTCTTCCACGAAGGTTTGTGCGCTGGCCTGTGGGTTACGCTCTGCGAAGTCACCTGCAAGATCGAACAGGCTCATCACGGCATCCAGGTCCTGGTCAGCTTGCGAACCCAAGGTGCCGCCACGCAGTGCTCGCGTCTGCAGTCGCGTTGATAGTTCGGTCGCCTGCCACACCTTCCACAACACAGCTTCGACACCAGCATTGGCTGCGTACGCTTCGCGGCCAGCGTCGATCACCCGCGTGACTCGCTGAACCACGTCTAGTTCACGTGGGCTCATGAAGGCGGTCCACTCTTCATACTGCTGGTCGGTGACCTGTCCGGCCAGCAAATCAGCCAGGCAATCCGCAGACTGATACGGTTGTCCATCACTGCGCTCCGGCACCTCCTGACCATGGGTGCGCGAGTGCGCGATTGCGCGACCGAGGGCGCGCTCCACGCGCCGCACCATGACCGGGTCTGCACCTCCCACAGAAGATTCCAGCAGCTGCCGCGTCTCACCCACTGACAGTCGGCGGTAGACCGACTCCACGGCGAGCAGCAACACGGAAACCAGCGGCTGCTGCGCAAGAACCTGCGAGGTGGGGTCGACAGTCACCGGAACACCATGGGATAGCAGGACTCGGCGCAGCGAAGGAATCTGACCAGTGCCACGAACAATGACCGCGATATCTTCCCACGGAATACCATCGACCACGTGGGCCCGACGCACTGCATCTGCGACGTGTAGTTTCTCCGCCATCGCGGACCCTGCGATGACAGTCCGTACAGCGCCGGCAGCCCCTTTATCCTGCACCGGGATACGGGTTGAGCTATGCGGCAGATGTGCGGTGAGGGCACGGACCGCCTGCGCTTGCCCCGACGCTAGACGGTGCGAATGACTGAGTACCACGCGGTAGTCATCGTGCTCTGCGTGACGGGAGAGAAAGGCTTCATCGGCTCCACGGAAGTGGAAGACGCATTGATCGGGATCCCCCGCAATGAGCGTGCGCGTCCCCGGCGCGATGAGATGCTCAACGAAGCGTGCGGCAGCCGGGTCAAGGTTGTGCGCATCATCAACGAGGACGAGTCGCAACCGCTCGCGAAGACGCAGCGCAACATCCTGCCCCTCCGGGGTGTTTTCCATATCGTGGATGACGCTATGAAGCAGTTCGGAGGCATTGAGATTCCACGATTCGCCTAGGCGCTGTGCTTGGTTGTAGCGGGCCAGGAAGCGCCCGGCGGCCTCCCACATGGGTCGGGAAAACTGCACCCCTACTTTTTCAAGCTCACTTGCTGTCATTCCGCGTTCCGTTGCGCGGAGAAGCACATCGCGCAACTGGCGGGCAAAGCCGACGAACGTCAGTGCCGGCATGACATCCTCCGGCCAGAGGCGTAACCCATCTTCCACCTCGCCACGCAGCAGAATACGGATCTGTGCATCGTGCTCCGCACCGGAGATCAAGCGCGGCAGCGGAGCGTTCTGGCGTTGGCGAATCCACCGCTCAATTGCAAAGGCCCAAGCGTGAACACTGCGCACCGGCGTACCCGTCGCCGCATAGGATTCTGTATCGCGTACGCGTTCGAATATCTCCGTTCTCAGCCGTGTCGCCGCCTCCTTGGTTGGTGTCACGAAAAGAAGATCCTCTGCGCTTCCACCGTGGAGCAAGAACTCCACCGCTGCATCCACTAACAAGCTGGTTTTGCCCGTCCCTGGTCCACCGAGAACAGCGTAGGGACGGTTGTAGTCCAAGCGGTCATCTCCGCTGATCAGAGCCGCTGGCAGCCCCTCCCATGTGTGTTTTTTCTGAGCGCTGCCCGCAGTACGATCGAGCACCACTGTGGGCTGGCTGTTCGCACCAATGCGCTGGGCCGGATCCGATGGCATGAAGTTCATGCCTTCTAGTCTGTCATTCCCCCGAGACAACGCGCGCGTTAATCACGTCCGCCACACGTGCCAGTCCACGCCAAGCATCTGTCCGAGCGTTCGGCAAAGTGGCGTGCAACAGCACTCTGTAGAGCGCTGCGCGGAGCACCAACTGCCAGAAATCGGGGAGGTGACTCCATCGGTCCAGCAGGGCGTCGGGCCCATTCCCCCACGCCATGGCGTCGACGATCAGCAGGGCAACCGGCCAGGCGGCGGGCCTCCACGCTGGGACAAGGTCAGTGAGTACGGGATCGGAGTAACCATCGAAAATCACGCACCCAAGCGCATCACTGTGTACGAGTTGATCCGGCTCCGTCAGGTCCTCGCGTGCCTCCGCGAGCTCAGCGGCCTTGCTCAGTGCCGCCGCCACATCCTCCCGCGGAACAGTGTCTTGGCGGAGCGCTGCCCGCACCCACTGCGTCGGATCATCCGCGAAGGCCGCCTCCTCCATGGCGGCGAAGATTTCTGTCTCTCCCCACTGCCCACCGATCGTTGGTGGGTGAAGGAATGCGGGGCGTGACTCTCCCTTCAGCGCCTCACTAATGCGCATCGCGGCCGTGGCAATCTCATCAAAGCGCGGTGCCCGATGCCCGCTGAGGAAGGTGCGTGCACGCCACCCGGACACGCTGTAGCGGCCGTCGGAAGAGAGGATCGGGCGGGAGACGCTCACACCTGCAGGCCGCATCTTCGCCATGGTGCGGGCGATCCATGCTGCTCGAGCCGGTTCATCGGCGTGCCCGATCACTGCCCGATCGCAGCGCCACCCCCTGCTCCATTCTGATTCCAGTTGGGTTGGGCGCGCAGCTGGTACTTGGAAACTCGCGAGAATGTGGGGTGGAGGGGGCGTGGTCATTTAATTGCTCCGCGTTCCGTTTTCTTTCGCTGCCTGGTCAGTCTTTTCGCCAGTGGGGTACGGCCAAGGGTTAGCCACGCAGGTTTTGCCATCGTTCTCGTACACCTCATCTGGGTTGATTTTGCGCAACTCAGAGTTGCTGAGGCTCAGCGTCTGCTGCATCATCAGCGGCGCCAACGCACCGTCCTTGGAGCACGGCTGATGGGCTGCGTAGCCGATTCCGTGACCCAGCTCGTGGTTAATCATGTACTGGCGGTAACTGCCAATGTCTCCGGCGTAGGAGATCGCACCACGGATCCACCGAGACTCGTTGAGTACAACCCGGTTGCCGATGGGCATGAAGCAGCTGGTTTCCAGCTGGTAGGTGTTACCGCACACCCCGTGGGTTGTTTCGGCAGTAGCCAATTGGAATCGGAAGTCCGGCTCCTTCCCCGGCGGCAAATCCTCCTCATTGACGTGCTGGAAAGAGACTTCCTTGTCCGCGATCCAGGACTTGGGATTAGCCAATGTCGCATCCACCATGGACGCAAAGGCGTCGAGGCCGCCAAAGGAGGATCCATCGATCGTGTCCTCTACTTCGACGACATAGGTGTACTTGTCCTTTGTGCCCTCCCCAAAGCGCTCGCCGGGCGTTCCGACGGCGCGGAATTTCTCTGAGGAGCGCTGAGTGTAGGGCGCACCAGGTGGAAGGTCGCTGCTCTTCAGGCCTCTGAACTCACCGTCCGGGATCGGCCCTTCCCCGCGCTTCGGCGGTTGTGTGCCATCCTGTTGCGTTGCCGTCGACGCCACGCCGGACTCGTTTTCACTGTCCTTCGCAGTCGTGAGAGCATTAACGAGCACCAGGATCGTCACCAGCACAAAGACACCCACGATGGCAATCTTCCACTTGTTCGTCGGTTGCTGCCGACTGTAGGCGGAATGCGCCGATCCACCGAGTGGCTCAGGAATGCTGAAGCGCTCTCGGTGGGGTCTGTTGGAATGCGGGGAATGTGTCATGCCTTCCTGGGGGTGGATCAGAGGAAGCCGACGGTGCCCTGTGATGCAGAGCCGACCTCGACGTATGCCACGTGTTCGCGCAGCACGATGTGGCGGGTGCCCTTCAGCCCCTCGAGCTCAAGGGTGCCGGCTGGGTTGGTATCCGCCAGGAAGCTGCGCACTTGGTCGAGTACCTCGTCCTGGGTCTTTTCGCTGGTAATCTGCAGCTCCCGGGTGTTGTGCGTGAAGCCGATCTTGATTTGCATGGGTTCTAGCTACCTGTCCTTTTGTTCGTAGGGTGCAGTAGTGTGACCATCATAGCCGTACTAACTGTGACTTCTTGGGAAAGGGCGTGAGCGCGAAGGTGTCAAGGGATGCACACGCAGGGAAAACATTCGCGGAACTGGGCGTTGCAGCGGAGATCGTGGATGCGCTCGCGCAGCGTGGTATCGATCGCACCTTCGCTATCCAGGAATACACCCTTCCCCTTGCGCTTAAAGGTAGCGACCTGATTGGGCAAGCCCGCACTGGTATGGGCAAGACTTACGGTTTCGGTGTGCCTTTGCTCGACCGAGTATTCGACGATGCCGATGTCAGCGCCCCCGATGGTTCCGTGAGAGCGCTCATCGTGGTGCCAACGCGCGAGCTGTGCCTGCAGGTCACGAGCGACTTAGAGATCGCCGCCCAGAACCTCGTCGTGGATAGCCGCCCACTCACCATTACCGCGATTTATGGTGGAGTTCCTTTCGACAAGCAGACGAAGCTCCTGCAATCTGCGGTCGATGTGGTTGTCGGCACCCCCGGCCGCCTGCTGGATCTCGCACGGCAGAAGCTTTTGGACCTATCAACCGTGGAAATCGTCGTTCTCGACGAGGCCGACGAGATGCTCGACCAAGGATTCCTCGACGATGTCTCCGATATCCTCTCCCAGACTTCCCCGAAGCGGCAGACGATGTTGTTTTCCGCCACGATGCCGGGGCCAATCGTCGCACTCACCCGCACCTTCATGAATCACCCAGTACTGGTGCAGGCCGATAGCGCAGCTACAGATGCCACGCACGAATCCACCCGACAGATCATCTTCCAGTCCCACAAAATGGATCGCATGTCCACCCTCGCCCGCGTACTGCAGAGTCCTGGTCGAGGTCGGACGATTGTGTTTGCACGCACGAAGCGGCAAACAGCAATGATCGCAGAGGATCTAGCGAATCTGGGTTTTCGCGTGGGAGCTGTCCACGGCGATATGCGGCAGGCCGACCGTGAATCCTCCCTCACGGATTTCCGTTCGGGCGTCACGGACATCATGGTAGCCACCGATGTCGCAGCCCGCGGCATCGATGTAGAGGATGTCACTCACGTGATCAACTACCAGGTGCCGGACGACGAGCGCACCTATGTTCACCGAATCGGTCGCACCGGCCGTGCAGGGCACACCGGCACCGCAGTGACCCTTCTGGGCTGGGACGAGGTGCTGAGGTGGAAGGCCATTGATGATGCCCTGAAGATTGGCCAACCGGAGCCTCCTCAATGGTTTAGTTCCTCGCCCGAATTCCTTGAAACCTTCGGACTGCCAGAGGACATTGAGGATCGTGTAGGTTCCCCGCGCAAGGTGAAAGGTTCCCGCTCCGCTACTGCCCCGGCTCACAGGCCTCGCCGTGGTGGCGGTGGCCCACGCCACCACCGGCGCCCGCGCTCATGAGCTGGTTGCCCACACCTGAACAGCGTTCCCGCAAGGACCTCCTCGCCACGATTGTGCTCGTGCTCGTAGCGAGCATCCTCCTCGCGGGGATCTGGCTGACCTCGCAGCAACGCAAGATCGATCATTCTCTTGCCGACACCCCAGCATCGGTGGCAAAGGGGGCTACCCAAGGTGCTGTACCCCAATTGCTGCGAGAGGCCTGGACTCACAGCACGGAAGCCCCTTCCCTCATCGCCAGGGAGTCTGGTGCACTCGTTGTCAATGATTCACGCGTGACCACGATCGATGCACTCACCGGAGCAGAGCGCTGGCACTATGACCAACAGCGTGAGATCTGCGGTCTCGCCTCGCCGAGCAAGTGGCAGGAGGTTGCCATTGTCTTTCGTGGACCTAAAGGTTGTGGTGAGGTCATCAGCTTCGACCTCGCCAGCGGCCAGTATGCCCATACGCGCGACGCTCTGGGACCTGAGAATGTGACGGTTTTTGCAGGAAACCGTCGGGCTGGAACCTACGCACCGGAAAGGGTGGAGCTCTGGCGTGATGATCTCGTCCGCACCGTGGAAGTGGGCCAGCAGGAGGCTCCTCACCAGCCGAATCAGCTGACCTACACGGAATGCAGCATCACCTCTGTTCAAGCTCACGAGGATCTTCTGGTCACCGCCCAGCAGTGTCCGCAGAAGAAAAAGAAGTTGGTGCGACTACTTAAAGCAACCCCCGAAGAGTCCGAGACACCGGAGGTCCTGCACGAATACACCGTGCCAGCTGGTGCTGAGGTGGTGTCCGCAACCGACAAGGCCGCGCTAATCTACATTCCCCCTTCACAGGACAAGGGCCCGCGCACGCAGCTGCTCCAGGATGATGGCACTTTCGAGACTCAGCCCAGCTCAGCAGCTGGTGACGTCGAACTAAAGGACAGGACGGCACATGAAGGGGCGCTAGCCATGTGGTTCGACGGCACCAGACTTCGGACCTACGATGCCGAAACGCTCAAACCAGCGTTTACTGTCGAAGGCGCGCTCGGTACCGGTGCAATGATGGGCGGAAAACTGCTCGTCCCGGTCAACGCGGGCATCGCGGTCATCGATCCAACACGGGGCACGCGGGAGCGGATCATCCCTGTCGATCGCGGGACCTACCGCGGGGAAGTCACACTCAAGGCACCTGCGCACGGAGCTATTGTCGAGCGCCGAGGGGACACCGTCGTGGGCTTGGTCGACCAGGCTGTCAAGAACAGCGAAGAGAGCGCGCCTTAGGACTGTGCCTTGGGAGCTTTAGGGTTGCGCCTTAAGAGTTGTAACGGCTCGCAGCCCAATCCACCGCACGCGGATTGAACAGCAGCACAAGTCCGGCAATTGCCATGAGCGCAGTCGGCGCTCCGAGCTCTGGGCGGTCTGAGGTGAACATGTAGTACGCCACACCCAACAGGCACAGCTGCAGCATCACGACGGGACCTCGCCCCCACTTGCGGCCGGTCAGCAAGAAGAAACCGGCAATCAGAATCGCGCCGAAGAAGAAGATAAACCACGCCGCAGTGCCGTATCCGGAAATCACGGCACCCGGATCCCGAAAACCGCTGGCTTCCCGAACGACCAGCACGATCGCGAAAACCAGCCCCATCACGCCCTGGATCATTCCCAACACCCCGGCCCAGCGCACTGGGGTCGGTGGGGTGGGTCGATCCTGTGAGTTTTTCGCGCTGCGCTCGTTCATGGGACTTAGTCTAACCTGCGGAACTGAGAGCTCCGTCCTCCCCACGCTGATAGTCTTGACAACGTGGATGTCCTAGTCATTTCAAACCCCAACTCGACCAGCATCACCCAGAAGAATCTGGCGCAAATCATACCCACGCTGATGCGGGTCGATGGTATCCGCATGCGTTCTCGTTTTACTCAGTACGCCGGCCACGCCGAAGAACTCGCGCGGCAGGCTCGCACTCAAGGATGGGACGCAGTCATCGCGATCGGCGGCGACGGCACTGTCTGCGAGGTTATCAACGGCCTCCTCGATGTCCCCACCGATGACCCGGATGCCGAGGCGCACGACTTCCTCACAACCAACGCCCCAAAGCTCGGCATCATCCCCACCGGTAGCGCCAACGTCTTTGCACGTTCCATCGGCTTTTTCGGTGAGGCCAACCAGGCGGTACAGCAGCTGGCCAAGGCACTAGAAGCCGATCATTCTGAAAAGGTTGCTCTGGGATCCTGGGCCGATGCCAGTGAGGACTCCCGCAAGGAGCATCGCTGGTTCGCAGTCAACGTGGGCTTCGGTGCGGATGCGGATGTGATCCACAAGATGGAGGAGCGCCGTGAGCAAGGTTTGTCAGCCTCCCCGTGGCGATACGCCAGGATTGCAGTGCAGACATGGATGGAATCCAAGGACTCCGATCCCGCCATCTCTGTGGAAGCTCACGGGCCGTCCGGTTCTCTACAGCACGGGGATCTCCCCTTGGCATTCGTTTCGCATACCGACCCATGGACGTACTTTGGCCCGTTCCCGGCCCGCATCGTGCCAGACGGCGCGATGGAAAAAGGGCTGAGTTTCTTCTCCCTGAAAACGAACCGTGGCTGGCGGCCCCTCGCCGCCCTTGCGGGGCTACTCATTCCCACCCTCCGCCGGCACTTTGAAAGTGAAACCGTCACCTTTAAGGCTGCGCATGAAGTGAAGCTGAGCGTTGAGAAGCCTCGCGACTTCCAAGTTGATGGTGAATATAAGGGGCAATATTCTTGCGTTGACCTGCGATTCATCCCAGAGGCCGTGGAAGTTTTCACCCCAGTGGACTAAATGTGAGCAGCCTAACAAGAAGCAGCTACAAGCTGAAGATAGCTCAAAGCAAATCAATTCTTTGTGATACTCATCACAATATGCCCGATAACTCTAGCCAAGCGCTCACATCCATGCCAGAATCGTCCAAGTAACCGATAAGGGTACGCAAGGTTAACACCAAGTAAACTAACCCTTTCTGGGCGAGAAGCCGGGCAGCGACCAGCATTTTTGGTTCCGCACGCCACTTCGCCACCACTTTTCGAACCCCTGACTTTTCCGCGAAGGTTTTTTCAGCCTGTACTCACCTAGTCCAGGCTGGGATCAGTGCGCTTTTCTCACTGTTCCTATCCCTCCTTCGCGAACACACTGCGACGAAACACAACTCTCAAGACGCATCTCGACGAAAGGACACACCACCATGGATTGGCGCCACAAGGCTGTTTGCCGCGACGAGGACCCAGAACTGTTCTTCCCAGTCGGCAACTCCGGCCCCGCACTGGCTCAGATCGCCAAGGCGAAGCTGGTTTGCAACCGTTGCCCAGTGACCTCCCAGTGCCTAAATTGGGCCATCGCCTCCGGCCAAGACGCTGGCGTGTGGGGCGGCATGTCCGAGGACGAGCGTCGTGCCCTGAAGCGTCGCACCAACCGCGGACGCTCCCGCCAGCGCACTCGCGCATCCGTCTAGTAGGAGCGCCAATCGTCTGGCAGGAGCACACTGCCGCACAACCGGCACTGTTTTGTTGCCTTCCGCCCCAGTTCGATAAGCTGGGGCGGTTACTTTTTCAACCGCCATTGATAGGTGTCGTAAAGGAGCACATCATGAGCAAGCGTGGCCGCAAGCGCAAGGATCGTCGCAAGAAGAAGGCTAACCACGGCAAGCGCCCAAGCGCCTAAGCCGTAGCGAAGCCTCAAGGCAGAACGCACGAAGTCCGGGTCACCTCTCCATCGAGATCGACCCGGACTTCTGCTATTAGCGCATCAATGCAACCTGTCCTCCAAACCCTCACATGCAGAGCTATTCCCTTCGCACATTGATGTAGCGGACGTGTAGCTCACTGATGATGCGCGTCCTCAACCCCTGTGGCGCCGGTTCGCAGCACCGCTTCTTCAGCAACTCTCGAACCTGCTGTTCTATGCCCAGGGACTCCAGGCACTGTGGGCACTCATCCACATGCTCCTGCAACCTCGCACGCTTTGATTCCTCACAGTATCCATCCATGTAGTCATAGAATGCGTCCAGCAGGTCGCGGCAGCGAGCGTCTTGTTCAGGTGATGGTGTCATCAGTTGTTCATCCTTCCTCGTCACTTCTCGCATTAGTGCCCTGCTGAGGCACTGGCCTTCGTGGACGCGGTCGCGATACCGTGTTCGGCCGCCACATCCTTGAGCTTCGCACGCAACTGTTTGCGACCACGGTGCAGCCGGCTCATGACTGTGCCGATTGGTGTGTCCATGATCTCCGCGATTTCCTTGTAGGGGATGTCTTCCACGTCGGCGTAGTACACGACCATGCGGTAGTCATCGGAGAGCTCCATGAGCGCATCCCTAATTCGCGTATCAGGGATATGTTTGAGGGCTTCCACTTCGGCTGATTCGAGCCCCACCGAATCATGGGAGGCTGTGTCCGCCATGTGCCAATCGGTGACATCCTCATCATGGGTTTCGACCGGCCGGCGCTGTGCCTTGCGGTAGTTGTTGATGTACGTATTCGTCAGAATTCTGTACATCCAGGCCTTGAGGTTTGTCCCCGGCGTGAAAGTATCGAATGCCTGATAGGCCTTCATGTAGGCATCTTGGACGAGGTCCTGAGCATCCACGGGGTTGCGCGTCATCCGTAGGGCCGCTCCGTAGAGTTGATCGAGCAGCGGCAGGGCATCCGTTTCGAAGCGCGCGAGCAGCTCCTCGTGACTGTCATCTGTGCGCTTCCGCGCAGTGGGAGTCATGGCCTCACTCCTTTCCTTCTTCTCTCCTTTAACGCTACCGTCGGCCCGCCTATTCCTGCGGTGCGATGAGTTCCGGTCGATTGTTCCCGACGCCACCCACAGCTCTATCAGCCTTTCTCGAGATGACATCGGCCGGCATCTGTGGAACTGCGCGCGCCAGCGCACGCGCGTCCTCCTCCGGCGCTTCCAGCCAGGCCATCGCTTCTTCGCCGGTGAGCAGGCGTGGCATGCGGTGGTGCAGCCACTCCAGTTCCTCGCGCGCAGGGCAGGTGACGATGGTGGCGCACACAGTGGCGTCGAATGGTTTACACAACCCGGCCACGAGGAGCGGGCGACCATCGGTTCGAGTGGTGTACCAAGGCTGCTTCGCCCCCTTCTCCCCTGTCCACTCGTACCAGCCATCCATCACAAATAGACAGGGCGCGCTGCCCTGGAAGGAGAATTTATCGAAGGCGGTCTCTCCCCGAGCGTTGAAGATGACCCCACCGGAGCTTCCGCGTGGGTATCCCCATTGCGCAGGCCCAATCGCTAGGCGCTCACGGAACTCGCGGACGACGGGCACGGTGTGAGTGGGCGCGACGTTATAGCTCTGTCGATAGATCGATTCTGCGCCAATCTGCGTAGCGATGTCATCGACGTGCTCTACACCCGTTTCGGAGCGAATGGACTCGATGAGCTGTTCTTTCGCAGTAAAAAGTACATATCGTCCACACATGCCACCCATTATGGCGGGTGTGTCTATGCGTTGTGATGGAAAATAATGCCAAAATAGGGGCATGTCTGATGTTTTGTGGGCGGCGCCCGTTGCCGAAAAGCCCGTGGTTTCCACCGTTTCCATCCCCGGTTCCAAGTCGATTACGAACCGGGCATTGATTCTGGCAGCGCTCGCCGATAACCCATCGACCATCAAGGGGGCCCTACTCAGCCGCGATACCGAACTGATGATGGCCGCACTGCGGGCTCTCGGAGCCTCCATCACGGTCGATGGTTCCACGATCCACGTTGTTCCCGCGGAGCCGCTGACAGGTGGCAAGGTGGACTGCGGCTTGGCTGGCACTGTCATGCGCTTCGTCCCACCGATCGCGATGCTCGCCCATGGCACGGTGGAATTCGACGGCGATATTGCAGCCCGAAAGCGCCCGATGTCCACCACCTTGGATTCCCTCGAGGCGCTCGGCGCCTCACTGGAGTTCCCTACGCGCGAGGCTACCGCCCAGGGCGCTGCCGGCAAGGAGTTCCTCGCCTCCGCGGATGCTGCGGGCGATCACCGCGGGCTGCCGTTCCTCCTTCGCGGTGACGGCCATGTGCGTGGAGGCGAAGTACGCATCGACGCCAGCGCGTCCTCACAGTTCGTCTCCGGCCTCCTGTTGGCAGGGGCACGCTTTGACGAAGGTGTCCGCGTCACTCACGAGGGCAGTGCTTTGCCGTCCCAGCCACACGTGGAGATGACGGTGGACATGCTGCGCAAGGTGGGCGTGGACGTTGAGGTGGAGTTCAATTCGTGGACCGTCCACCCAGGGCCCATCTCCGGCCGAACGTGGAATGTTGAGCCCGATCTGTCCAACGCTACCCCATTCATGGCTGCGGCTGCCGCAACCCGCGGCAACGTAAGGATCACGCATTGGCCACAATCCACCACTCAGCCGGGCGATCAGTTCCGAGAGATTCTTCGGGATATGGGCGCCGAGGCAGTTTTCCACGCGGATTCTGGCAGCCTCGAAGTGCGCGCCGATCGAGCTTTGCAGGGCATTACGTGGGATATGCACGATATCGGTGAATTAACCCCGACCGTGGCGGCGCTGGCCGCATTGGCGGAGACGAAGAGCCACCTGTACGGCATCGCACACTTGCGTGGACATGAGACGAATCGTCTGGCAGCTTTGGCGGATAATATTAATGCGCTTGGGGGCAATGTCACGGAGACCGAAGACGGTCTGATCATCACCCCGGCACCGCTGCACGGAGGCCAGTGGGCTTCCTACGAGGACCACCGCATGGCCACTGCCGGAGCGATCCTCGGCCTCGTCGTCGAGGGCATTGAAGTGGAAAACATCGATACCACGGCCAAGACTCTGCCTGGATTCCGCCAGCGCTGGCTGCAGATGCTCAATCGGGACTCTGAAGGCAGGGGCACCGATGAGCGCCACGTCGAGGGCGCGGATGCCTAGGAGGCCACGCCGCAATTGGGACGAGTCGGACATCAAGATTCGTCCGGGTAAAGGCTCGCGTCCCCGCACAAAGGACCGCCCTCAGCACAAGGATGCTGAATTCGGCATGGTGGTGAGCAAGGATCGCGGCCGTTGGGGTGTCGTTCTGGATTCGACGGGCGTGCAGGTCACTACCATGCGAGCTCGCGAACTCGGTCGCACGCCGATCGTTGTGGGCGACCGCGTGGGCGTGGTAGGCGATACCTCAGGAAAGAAGGATACTCTCGCTCGTATCGTCAAACTCGAGGAGCGACGCAGTGTCTTGCGCCGAACGGCCGATGACACCGACCCCTACGAGCGTGTAGTTGTCGCCAACGCCGACCAGCTGCTCATCGTCACCGCTGTCACCGAGCCCCCACCCCGCGCGGGGTTCGTTGAGCGCGCTCTCATTGCCGCCTTCGCCGGGGGCGTGGAGCCAGTGCTGTGCCTCACGAAATCCGACCTGGCGGATCCGCAGGAATTCGCCGCAGAGTTTAAAGACCTCGATGTACGGGTCGTCCTGGGTGGGGTGTCCGAACCACTAGATGCTGTTACCGCACTGGCGCAGGACAAGGTGACGGCACTCGTCGGGCATTCCGGCGTGGGGAAGTCGACCTTAGTGAATCGCCTCGTCCCAGATGCACAACGCGAAACGGGCGAGGTTTCCGGTGTGGGCAAGGGCCGCCACACCTCCACCCAATCGGTTGCTCTACCGCTGCCTCAGGGCGGCTGGATCATCGACACCCCTGGCATCCGCAGCTTCGGCCTAGCCCACGTCCATCCCGACACTGTGGTGGCCGTGTTCGACGACCTCCGCGAAGTGGTCGAGGACTGTCCGCGCGGTTGCACGCACATGGGCCCACCAGCCGACCCGGAATGCGCGCTCGACACCCTCAGCGGAGCCAGTGCCCGTCGCGTGAAGGCAGTGCGTTTGCTCCTCGAAGCCCTGCGCTCCAATAATGACTGGGAGCGCGAGGGCTAGCGGAGGCGAGAGCTAACGCTGGATTAGAGCAGGTCGACGAGGAACGGCAGTTCCTTCGAGTCATACCAGCTCATGAGGTTGTCCTCGCAATCCCCCAACGTCAGCTCCGCATCCTCATCGCCCAAGTCGGCTGCGTCGATGACCTCCATTGCAGCCTTCGTTGCAGCCTCCGCATCAGCGTCGTCGACATGGATCGCCGCCAGGGCCTTGACGCTCAGCACCGCAGGTGCCAGCCGCACCACCGACTCGCCGTCCTCCGGTGCCAGCGTCGTATTTGCATCATCGACGTCAGCGCTAATCACCACACGTCGGTGTGGAAAGCGCTGCTCATCGCCGATAGTCAGAAGGCGCAGGGAAGCGCGTGCCGCATCGAGGAAAGCCGTGTACGCAAGCTCTTCTTCATCCCCACCTGTGTAGAATTCGCGGACTGCGGGGGTGAGTGCAAAGGCCACGCCAGAGCGCACGGGAATCTGACCGTCCTCGGCGAGACTGCGGAGCATGTCGAACGTCGCTGGAATATAGACGCGCATGATTTAAAAGTCGCCTTCCAATTCCAGCACACCGGTGATCTCCACGATCGCACGGTCGAACTGCTGGTAGAAAATGCCAATCATGCCGGCTTCCACCGCACCACGGATATTGAGGATGGAATCGTCCACCAGCACCAAGTCATTCACGGGTAGCTCAAGGCGCTCCCCCACGATCTGGAAGATTTCCTCGCTCGGCTTTTCCGCGCCAACCTCGCCGGAAAGAATCACATCGTCAACCAGGCCTTGCTCTTGCCACACCCGGATGTGGGCTGCCCCCGGGCCGCCCGGATCGTTGGACAGGATCGCCGTCGCCAAACCATTCTCCTTGGTTGCGGCCAGAACCTTCCGCCACCGACGGCGATCTTCCTCCGCGCCGTCCAACACTCCGCAATAATCAACTACTAGTCCACGCATGCCCTACATTGTGCCACCAAACTGCCCCTGCGTGTGCGAATGGCCAGGCTATACTTGATGACCACCGGGGAAACATCTCGAGCGCATTCAAAGGGGATCATCAATGGCGCTGCAACCCATACCGGGTTTCTTTTACCTTCAACGACCTCACTCCCAGAGCACACGAAGCTCCGTGATGGACACGGAAGTCGAGGAAGCTCCAGCCGCGGAACACAGCGGCAGCGGTGCGGTGCGAGGACTCCGGTCCCCTGCTCCCGCAGAAATCGCGCGTCTGCTTCACGTTTGGCTCGAGGCACTCGATGGCCGTCGCCCACTGAAATCTCTCCATTCCGGACGCTTCCATCCACGGATCGTGGAGCACATTCCATCTCAGCTCACCAACCTCGGACGCCAAGCGAGCGTGCGCAATGGGGCGCCAGTGGCGTCGAGCATACGCAGTCTGCACCTACAACCGAGCAACACTCACCGCGTCCGATTTTGTGCCTCCGTATTCGTCGGTGGAAGAATCCGCGCGCTAGCGGGCACAACGGCACGGGTACGCATGAAGAAAGGGTCTCCACGAGCCACATTCTGGCGCCTGGAGACCCTTCAGATCATCTAGCGGAATCTATACCGCCTTCATTGGGGATGTTAACCACCAATGGTCGTTTGCGGCTTGGCATTCTGATCCTTGTCACCCGACTGAGAGCCGGCCGCCGGATCCTGCACCTGGAGATTGCCGGAGGACTGATCCAACTGACGGCGGACCAGGAACAATTGGCGCACGGTCTCTTCCTTGATGCCGTCCTTCATGGCGTTGAACATGTCGCCACCTTCACGCTGGTATTCCACCAGAGGATCACGCTGCGCCATCGCACGCAGGCCAATGCCCTCCTTGAGGTAATCCATCTCGTAAAGGTGCTCACGCCACTTCTGGTCCACAACATTCAGCAACGCCGCACGTTCCATGCCACGCATCTGCTTTTCGCCTCCGAGCTCGGAAACACGTTCCTCCAGCTCGTCGTACTGCTTATTCGCATCCTCAGTGATAGCTCGAAGCAGCTGGGCGGAGCTCAGCTCGCCGGGCTTGCCGTATTCCGAACCTTCAACCAGGGATTCGTGGGACATCGTCGGACCGTAGAGGGTTTCGAGTGCATTCCATAGAGTGTCGAGGTCCCAATCCTCCACGTAGCCCTCGGCGGTGGCGTGGTCGACGTACGCAGCGATCGTATCGTCCAGCATGGCACGGATCTGCTTCTCCACATCCTCACCCTCGAGGATCTGGCGACGCTCGCCGTAGATAACCTTGCGCTGCTCGTTGAGCACCTCATCGTACTTGAGGACATTCTTGCGCATCTCGAAGTTGGCGGACTCCACCTGAGTCTGCGCGCCCTTGATTGCGTTCGTCACCATCTTGGAATCGATGGCCTCATCATCAGGGATGTTGAGGCGGGTCATCATGTTCTCCATGGTCGGGCCTACGAAGCGAACGATCAGCTCATCGCGCATGGAGAGGTAGAAACGAGTTTCGCCCGGATCGCCCTGACGCGCGGAACGGCCGCGCAGCTGGTTATCGATACGGCGGGATTCGTGACGCTCGGTACCCAGCACGTAAAGGCCACCGACCTCGCGGACCTTTTCTGCCTCTTCCTTGGAACGCTCGCGAACCTTCTCGATCTCTACGTCCCAGGCCTCCTGATAGGCCTCCGGATCCTCGACGGGATCCAGGCCACGCTCGCGCAATTCGAGGTCGGCGATAATATCGGGGTTACCGCCCAGCACGATGTCCGTACCACGACCAGCCATGTTCGTCGCCACGGTCACAGCGCCCAGACGACCCGCTTGCGCGACGATCTCCGCTTCCTTCTCGTGGTACTTCGCATTCAACACGCTGTGCTTGATGCCACGGGCCTGCAGAAGACGGGAAAGATACTCAGAGCGTTCCACAGAGGTGGTGCCGACGAGCACAGGCTGACCCTTCTCCACGCGCTCTGCGATGTCTTCAGCGACGGCTGCGAACTTAGCTTCCTGCGTCTTGTAGATCAGGTCAACGTGATCGATACGCTTGTTGGGCTTGTTGGTTGGGATCGCAGCAACATTGAGCTTGTACGTCTGGTGCAGCTCCGCAGCCTCAGTCTCTGCCGTACCGGTCATGCCGGCCAGCTTGTCGTACAGGCGGAAGTAGTTCTGCAAGGTCACCGTAGCGAGGGTCTGGTTTTCGTTCTTGATCTCCACACCCTCCTTCGCCTCGATGGCCTGGTGGATGCCCTCGTTGTAACGGCGACCGTCGAGGATGCGGCCAGTGAACTCGTCGACGATGACAACCTCACCGTTGCGAACGATGTAGTCCTTATCTCGGGTGAACAGCTCCTTAGCCTTGATGGAGTTGTTGAGATAGCCGACGAGCTGGGAATGCTCAGGAGCGTAGAGGTTTTCGATGCCGAGCTGATCCTCGACAAACTCCACACCCTCTTCCTTGACGCCGATGGTCTTCTTCCGCTCATCGACTTCATAATGGATATCGCGAGTCATCTTCGGCGCGATGCGAGCGAAGGCGCTGTACCACTGAGAAGAGCCTCCGGCCGGGCCAGAGATGATCAGCGGAGTACGAGCCTCGTCGATGAGGATGGAGTCCACCTCATCGACGATGGCGAAGTTGTGCCCACGCTGTACGAGGTCGGCAACGCGATGCGCCATGTTATCGCGCAAGTAATCGAAGCCGAATTCGTTATTGGTGCCGTAGGTGATGTCCGCGTTGTAGGCTTCACGGCGCTGGGCCGGGTTCTTGCCGGAAAGGATCACGTCGGTAGACAGGCCGAGGAAGCGGTGGACACGACCCATCCATTCGGAGTCGCGCTTGGCAAGGTAGTCATTGACCGTCACCACGTGCACACCCTTGCCGGATAGGGCGTTGAGGTAGGCCGGGAGCACACAGGTCAGGGTTTTACCCTCTCCAGTCTTCATCTCAGAGACGTAACCGAAGTGCAGGCCGGCACCACCCATGATCTGCACCTTGTAGTGCTTCTGGCCGAGCACTCGCCAAGAAGCCTCACGAGCCGTGGCGAAGGCCTCGAGGAGGACATCGTCCAGCGATTCACCGTCCTCCTGCACGCGCTTTTTCAGTTCGTCCGTTTTTGCCTGGAGTTCCTCGTCAGAGAGCTTGGTGTACTCCTCATCGAGTTCCATGACCTGTTCGGCGATCTTGGCCAGTCGCTTCACCGCACGGCCTTCGCCCATCCGGAGAAACTTCGTGAGTCCTAGCACGTCCTCGTTGTCCTTCTTGTTTGCTTGTGTGTTCGTGGTGGCCCGGGAGGGGTGTTCCCGAGCTCGTTCGTGCCGTCGGGGGTGCAAGGCCGCCACGGCGCAATCAAAGCTCCATCCTACATCCCACGTCGGACTGATAGGAATGAAAACTACCGTGTGGAATAAAGAGAAAATCCCACCCAGTGAATCACTGGGTGGGATCAATCCGCGCCTGTGAGGGCTAGCGGTCTAGCTCTGGTTCTTCAAGGAAATCAGACCGTAGTCAAAGGCGTGGCGACGGTACACCACAGATGGCTGGTTGGTCTCCTTGTTGATGAAGAGGTAGAAATCGTGGCCCACGAGCTCCATCTCGCTCAGCGCCTCATCGACGCTCATCGGGGTGGCCTCGTGCTCCTTTGTACGAACAACCTGTCCTGGGCGGAACTGGTCTTCGTACGGATCCACGTCGTATTTACCCGCCGGTGCCTCTTCCTGTGCCTTTGGCTGAGCATCCTCTACGAGGGCAGCCGTTGCCTCACCGACAGACATTGGGGTGCGGTGACCGGAGCGGGCAATCTTGCGGCGAGCCTTCACTTTGCGCAGGGAGCGCTCCATGCGGCCAATCGCCACCTCGAGTGCGGCGTAGAAGGAATCCTCCTTTGCCTCCGCACGGGCGATGTGTCCCTTGCCGGTAGCCGTGATCTGGATGCGATCGGACTCATCGGAGCGGCGTGGGTTTGGCTCATGCTGCAGCTCAACGTGGAAGAAGGTGAGGGTTGGATCCAGGCGCTCGATCTTGGCGAGCTTGCCGTTCACGCGCTCAGCGAAGTGCTCAGGCACCTCCACGTTGCGACCGGTGATCTGGACCTCTGCCTCCGGGGTTCCCAGGTCTTCCTGGCCCGCGACTGGCGACGTGTTGTTGACACTCGACATGTTCAACCTCCCAAATGATGCTCATCGTGCTCCGAGAGGCGGGCTTGCCACTCGAAGAGGGCGATGAAACGTTTTCCACCGCCAAGTCTACCGATTAGTAATTGCCCTGGCTGCTAACTATTGGGGTTAAGGGAAACCCCCAGGATTTTCTACCCCCGTATGTCATCAGCACTCATGCAGCACCCAGAACTAGCACCGCGGAAGGAGCTATGCCCGCTGCTCGAAGAGCCAGTGTGAACTGCGCAGACGTCGCTCCAGTGGTGCATACATCGTCGATCACCACGACCGTCGCATCCCGGAGTTCCCTCACGCGCTGCAAGGCCCTGTGCTCCAAATGAATGTGTGCAGCGATGTTGGCTCGGCGCTCCGCCCGCCCCAGGCCCACGGAGTCCCGCGCACTGTCCTCCAAGTACGCCACGTCGATAGCGTGCACCCGCTGCCACCGGTGCGCCACAAGCGCGCACAACCGACTGACCAGATCACCTCCACGAGCGCGAGCGGCTTTCCTGCGCGAGGGTGCTGGTAGCAACACCACTGTTGTCCATCGTGGATCGCCCACCACTCCAGCAGCCGCCAACTGAAGCATCCCCGACTCCACCACGCGCGCGCCAATTTTCAGCGCAGCTGGCCGCAAGTGCTCCTTCATGGCAAGGATCAGCGCTCGGTGCACCCCGCCGTAGGAGCCTGCAGCGTAGACCGGCACCACACTCACCGGCGGGCTCACGCGTGTCCATGACCCCTGCAGCTCCCAGCCACAGTCTTGGCACAACTGTGGGCCGACTGCCGATCCCGCAGCCAGCACACCCGTCTCTCGGCTAACCATGCGACCACAGCAAATACAATCCCCTCGCCACAGCAACCCCACCGCTGCGGACAACATCTCCCCCGCATTCATGGCGCCCACGTTAGTAGCGCACCACGCTAGTTCGCTAGTACAGCTACCGCACGCTGTCCCTGAAGCTCCGGCACCTCACGCCAGAAACGACGCTCGGATTCCATGTTGTCCAATTGCATCAGTGCGCGCGCATCTGTCGCATAAATCACCGAGGAAGTGGCCGCCACTGCCACCACCGGCGCAGTCAGGTTCCTAGCCGGTATTTGTGTTGACGTCGAACCATCGGAAGCAATCGTCCACAGAGGAGCATCAGCTGAGCGCGTGCCCACAAGGATGGAGCCATCAGGTTGCCAGTCTGCACTGATCGCGGTGTCGCCCAATTGCTGCCCCACGGGGGTCAGTGGCCCTAGTCGGCGACCCCCGGCGTCGTCCCTCTCCATCACCGCGACATACACTCGCCCGTTGATCAGAATCACAGCGCGAACGCCATCGCGTGCCAGCCGGAAGACACTAATCCGGTCACTCTCCCGGGGAGCGACGTCCCTCAGTACGTCCATATCAAGTTCCGTCTTCTCTACCGCACCGAGCTCTCGACGGGTGAGCTGCATAATCTGGCGACCATCCACCACCGTGTACAGCGTGTCCGCATCCGAACCCCACGTGGGGCGGGTGAGGCTCTCCGCCTCAAGAGCGTTCTGTGGCTGCTCATTCTCAGGCCCGAGCAGCAATCTACGTTCCTCATTACCGCGACCGCTAACCACAGCAAAGATGGAGCCTTGTGGGCTCACCGCCACGGACTCGTTGTACTGAGAATTGATCCAGCCGCCAAGCGGGTCGGCAGAAGACTCCCCAATTTCCACGATCTCTCCATCGAGTACCGCACGCAGTGGCGTGGCGACGTCAGCCTGGGGGTCAAAGCTGGAGACGTTATTGACCTGCCATTCCTCACCCACCTCATCAGATAGCGGTGCCCCGTCCGCCATGATCCGGTAAGGCCCACGTACATCAGAGCTGGCGAGGGTCCACACCACCTGCGCGGCGAGCAAATTACGCTCCTGCCCGTCGAGCCTGGTCAACCCCGTAAATTCGATGCTGACACCCCGGTTGTCCAGGGAGCGCGTCTGGGCCGTCGCACCTTCCGGAAGGAAAGAGCGCACTCCGGGCGCGAGGCGCTCCTTTGGACCCGTCACGAGTAAGGAAATAAGCGACGCGCTGAGGGACTGTTGACGGGTGTACACCCAGCGTCGATCGGCAACGAGTTGCCGTCCCTGTGGATCGAAGAAATAGATCGCCCGCGGCTGGTAGACGCTCGTGAAATCGTTGCGATCGACCACGACAGCGTCTGGCAGATCGTCGATCCGCCACTCCCCTTCCTGCCGCACCATGTCGTACGTCGTTTCATAGCCGGTGAACATGGGTTGGTAGCTACCACCGGTGGTGAGGCTACCGATGAGATTTCCACGCACCGTGTAGGTGATCATGTCGGCAGATGCGGAACCTTCGGAGGAAATATCCATCCTGTCGAGAACGTAGATATTGTCACCTTGTTTCCAGCTCCCAGCGGCTTCATCTGTGAGGAAACGGCGGGCGGCCTCATGATTGACGAGGGGGTGGGCGCTAGCCGAGAAAAAATCGCGCAGCATGAGGTCGGAGGGGTTGCCCGGGGTCGGTTGGACAACCTCCTCTAGCGTCGGTTCCGAAGCGTAGGAGCTGATGACCTCCGGCGAACCGCTGCCGGGGAGCGTTGTGCATGAGGCGAGCAGGCCGATGCAGGCCAGGGAGCCCACCGTTGCACGCCCAGTCTTGGCCATCGACCAGCGGGTACGTTGTTGTGCCGTCATGTCTGGTCCTCCTCGCCGTCCTCAGCCGGGCGATTCTCGTTGTCTTTGTTTTTGTTTTCTTCGACGCCACGTCCCGCGCGTCCTGCAGCATTCCCGGAAACCTCCGGGTCTGTCTGCTCTTGAAGCTCAGTGACCTTCAAAGGAAGTGGCGATTGGCGCACCTGGGTACCGGACACCAATGGCAGGGTGAGGCGGAAGCACGAGCCCACCCCGAGCTCGCCAGTAGCTTCCAAACGACCACCGTGCAGCTGTGCGTCCTCCTTGGCAATCGCCAATCCCAGACCAGTACCGCCCGTACGGCGTTCGCGGGATGGATCAGAGCGCCAGAAGCGCTGGAATACCATTTCTGCTTCACCTGGTTTCAGGCCTACGCCGTGATCGACGACGGTAATTGCCAGGGATTCCTTACCCACTGCCATGTCGATGTCAATCGGCTTGCCCTCGGAGTGGTCAACGGAGTTCGCCATGAGGTTACGCAGCACGCGCTCCACACGGCGGGAATCGATCTCAACGAGGACGGGTTCTTCCGGCAAATGAACATTGAAGCTCGTGCCCACATCTTCAGCGATGGCCCTCACTTGTGCCAGTGTGGACCGCACCACGCCACGAACATCGACGCGCTCGCGGGAGAGGTTAGCCACACCGGCGTCGTGGCGGGAAATCTCCAACAGGTCGCCGAGCAAGGTTTCAAATCGATCGAGTTCCTTGTTCATCAGTGCAGAGGCACGGGCAGTGATGGGGTCCAAGTTCTCCGCATTATCGTGGATGAGGTCGGCCGCCATACGCACCGTGGTCAGTGGTGTGCGCAATTCGTGGGAGACGTCGGAGGTGAATTGTCGCTGCAGGCTGCCGAACTCCTCCAAATTCTGGATTTGCGTGGAGAGCTTTTCCGCCATGCCGTTGAAGGAGGTAGCCAGACGAGCCACCTCGTCTTGGCCGTCCACAACCATGCGCTCCCGAAGGTGCCCCGCGGCGAATCGTTCTGCGATGCGGGATGCCGTACGAATCGGAACAGTCAGTTGTTGGGAGAACACCCAAGCGATAACCACCAGGAGCACGAGGAGAACGATGCCACCGGCCGACAGCAGACCTCGCATGAGCGCCAAGGTGGATTCCTCGGAGTCCAGAGGCATGATGAGGTAAAGCTCTAGGCCCGAAACATCTGAAGAAACCGGTGAGCCGATAATCAACGCCTTATAGGTCCCGGAGGTGCTATCCATGGTCACGTACTGGTAGGTGACCTGTCCCTGCTGCACGAAGTTCCGCAGTTCCGAGGGGATGTTGGCGGTATCGGGGACGATTGTTTCATGGTCGTTGACTCCGCGAGCAATAAGCACGGGTTCGTAGACCTCAACGCTGGATTGTTCCATCCCGCCTTGCCGCTCGGACAACGCCGCGCGCGCCGATGTGAGACGTACCGAGGTGGGATTGGAAGCGTCGGTGGAATCAATTTGTTCTTCCACCACGGCGCGAGCGCGATCCATTTCTTCCGTTGCGGAGGAGTACTTCTGGTTGAGCAGTTGCTGTCCCACGAAGCTGATCAGAACGAAGCCCAGGATCAGAATGACAAGCGCGGAGGAAAGAAAGACGGAGCCGATAACGCGCAGCTGGATGGATGTCCGCCAGCGCAACATGAGCAGATCCCACATGCGCTCAGTGGTCTGCAGCGGGGAGCGGAAGAATTCACGCAGCCCTTCCCTGGCGGAACGCGGAGCGCTGATGTGGTCTTCGTCTCTCTTATTCTTCGGCCTTTCGGGAGTCTTCCTTGGGCCTTCGGGAGCCTTCTTCGGAGCCTCGGAAGTTCGCGCGAGTATACGCGCTTGCTCGCCCCCTAGCTCTTCGCCGTCCTTGTCTGCCGGGGAAGTCACGGGCTATTCGCCAGTCTTGTAGCCGATTCCGCGAACCGTTTGAATGATCCGCGGATCGTCTGGGTCACGCTCGATCTTGGAGCGCAAACGCTGGATGTGCACGTTGACTAGTCGCGTGTCGGAAGACTTGCGGTAGCCCCACACCTCCTCCAGCAACTCTTCCCGGGAGAAGACCTGCCGTGGCCGTGAGGCAAGCGTGACGAGCAGCTCAAACTCGATTGGCGTCAGGGAAATTTCCTGACCATCGCGGGTAACTTGGTGACCGGGCACATCGATGCGCAGGTCGGCAACTTCGATGGTTTCCGGCCGCTCTTCGGGTATACGGCGCAGGCGGGCGCGAACGCGAGCGACAAGTTCCTTCGGTTTAAAGGGCTTGTGGATGTAATCGTCCGCCCCCGATTCCAATCCCAGAACCACATCGACGGTATCGGTGCGAGCGGTGAGCATGACGATCGGCACGGTAGATTCCTCGCGCACTGCCTTACACACGTCAATGCCATTCATGCCCGGGAGCATGAGGTCCAGCAAAATGAGGTCAGGGTGTACTTCACGCGCCTTGCGTACCGCATCAAGGCCGTCGCCCACCACTATCGTGTTGAACCCTTCACCCTGCAACACAAGGGTGAGCATCTCTGCAATGGCCGGATCGTCGTCAACAACCAAAATCGTCGCTGCCATGGTGAGTCTACAATCGTCCGTTCTAAATCTCTGAAGTATTCGGGTGGTGGAGTTTTCGTGCTGGTTAGTCTACATCGAGAGCGTTCGTGATGATGTCAGCGATCTCCTCGGCACGGGCTTGCGTATCGTCATCAGAGGCATCCACGATATGCCAAGGACTCCGCCAATGAGCTGCTGCTAGGTCTCGGTAAGCCTCCACGGTGCGGCGCTGAAGAATTCGATCCGTTTCATAAACATCTCGGGAGCGCGAGGCATCCTGCTCTTCGCGATCTTGAGCACGCTCCTGCGCTGTGGAGGCTTCCACATCGACGAGGATCTGAAGATCTGGCACTGGCACCCCCAGCTGCCCAAATTCCAAGCTGGCCACCCACTCCACGATGGGGTGGTGCACTAGGGAGTCGCTCCCCGTCTTGGTTTGATCCCGCACGGTCTGCCGCGCGGCGGAATACGCCACATTGGAGGCCGTGTAGCGATCAAGCAGAACGACGTAACCATCGCTATCAAGTTCCGAGAGGTCATCAGCGACATCGTGGCGATCAAGAGCAAACAGGGTTGCCATGCCATGAATCGAATCGGTGAGATCGCCCATGCGCTGGTACAGCGCCTCCTGCGCTAGATGTGCTGGTGCAGAGTGCTCGTAACGCGGGAATCCGAGGCGCGCCACTGCCACTTCACGGGCAATGAGCTCCTTTTCTACCGCCGTGACCAGCGTGTTCTTCCCTGCACCGTCCACTCCCTCAAAGGCGATGATCATGGCTGTCCGATGTCCTTCACTCTAAAATGTCGCTCTAATTGCGTCTGCACGCCCTTAGTAACGGTAATGTTCCGGCTTGAATGGCCCCTCGACGTCCACGCCAATGTATTCTGCCTGCTCCTTGGTGAGCTTGGTGAGCTTTCCACCCAGCGCTTCGAGGTGAATGAGGACGACCTTCTCGTCGAGCTTCTTTGGCAGACGGTACACCTCGTTGTTGTACTGATCCGCCTTGGTGAACAACTCGATCTGCGCGATGGTCTGATCTGCGAAGGAGTTCGACATGACGAACGACGGGTGACCAGTGGCATTGCCCAAGTTGAGCAGGCGCCCCTCGGACAGGACGATGATGGACACCGGATCTCCGTTTTTGCTCGGGAAGGTGAATTCGTCGACCTGAGGCTTGATGTTGACGCGAGTGACGTCGTCCCGGTGCAACAGCGATGCCATATCAATCTCATTATCAAAGTGGCCGATGTTGCCGAGCACAGCGTGGTTCTTCATCTTCTGCATCTGTTCGAAGGAGATGATGCCCAGGTTGCCTGTTGCGGTTATGACGATGTCTGCCTCAGCGATCGCGTCATCCACGGTCACTACTGGGAAGCCATCCATGAGGGCCTGCAGGCCGTTGATCGGATCTACTTCGGTGACCTTCACACGAGCACCCTGGCCAGCCAGCGCCTCGGCACATCCCTTGCCCACATCGCCGTAACCGCACACCAGCACGTTCTTACCGCCAATGAGCATGTCCGTTGCACGGTTGATGCCATCGAGGAGAGAGTGGCGAGTTCCGTAGCGGTTGTCGAACTTCGACTTCGTGACGGCGTCGTTGACGTTCATTGCTGGGAATGGCAGCACGCCCTGCTCGGCGAAGTGGTAAAGGCGATGGACGCCCGTGGTGGTTTCCTCGGTCACGCCCTTGACAGTCTGGGCCGCGCGAGACCAGATAGTGTTGTCATGAGCGAAAGTCCTGGCAAGCATGCCCAGGAAAGCCTGGTATTCGTCCGAATCCTCTGCCGTTGGCTCCGGCACCACTCCAGCCTTCTCGAACTCACGGCCCTTAATAACGGCCATGGTCGCGTCGCCGCCATCGTCGAGAATCATGTTGGCGTCCATGCCCTCACCCCACGTGAAGATTTGCTCCAGGCACCACCAGTACTCATCAAGGGATTCGCCCTTCCATGCAAATACCGGGACGCCCTCAGGCTTCTCCGCAGTGCCTTGCCCCACGACGACCGCTGCTGCGGCCTCATCTTGAGTGGAGAAGATGTTGCAGGAAGCCCAGCGAACCTCTGCACCGAGAACTGTCAGAGTTTCGATAAGAACCGCGGTTTGAACGGTCATGTGGATGGAGCCTGCGATGCGTGCGCCCTTCAATGGTTGCTCATCCGCATATTCGCGGCGCAATTCCATGAGGCCGGGCATTTCATGCTCGGCCAGGCGAATCTGATGCCGGCCAGACTCCGCGAGATTAAGGTCTGCAACCTTAAATTCCAGGTCACCGATGCGGTCAACGTTCATTTCAACCATAGCCAAGCTTCCTTATGTGTTGTCTTCTCACGGGCTCTCAGGGTTGTGGCGCGCACAGACCTCAGGAAAGTGCGCATACGGAACTAAACCCTTAGCTACTCCCGTCGGGGCGTTTGGATGTCCGTCTAGTTTAACTTGTGGGTGGGACAGCACCCGATGCACATCTAGGTCAGCGCCTCGGCAAAGGTTTCTAGCCCCTCATAAGCGGCCTCGCCCTGGTTTTCCAGCTCCTTATCCAAAAGCAGACTGGACTGTTCCTGCAGCTTGTCGCTGCATTGCCCGATGTACTCACGCACGAACGGGTGTTCGTCAGCCACCGAGGCGGAGCTGAATGGTGCCCCACACCAAATTGCTGCCACACTCGCCGCACACAAGCCATTGAGGTATTCCACGTCTCCTGGTTCGGAATGGCGCAATGCCAAAGTCACCGCATCCTCCAGCGCCTCGAACAGATCCGCGGGTTCCAGGTCAATAAGCTCATCGAAGAACTCGATATTGTCATCGTCGTGGAAGATATATTCGTCCCAGTTGCTCATCGCGCAACTCCTCTGATCATCAATCAATCCTGGTTCCGACAGTAGCGAATTCACCGGGAAGATTCAGGCAGCCCAAGCGGTTTACAAATATCCTTTCTTTCACCTCTGTGTTAGCCTGATAATCCGTGAGTTGTAACCAAATTGTGACATAGATCGTTGTGAAGGTTAGGCAAGAATACGCCACGAACACAGCAAGTGTTCTATAGGCGCGAATTGCCCGAGCCATAACGAGACCATTAAAGAATTATTTGGAAAGGAGGAGACTGTGAGCGACAAGCGCGAACACTTCGGTCCATCCACCACAGCCACGACCGAACAAGACCAGGATTCTGCTGCTGCCACCACCGCATTCTCCCCCGAAGAGTCCCGAGGCATCGGATCCCGTTTCATCGCCGGTTTCGCGGCAGCTGGCTTACTACTCGCCGCCGCCGTGGGCGTATGGACACTCCAGGCCTCCAACGACACCGTTGAGGCGCGCCAACGCACCCTCAGCGAGCAGACTTCCATTAGCGAGAGCAGCACTGAGCAGTCCTCGCCATCGCCTCGAAGCACGACCTCCCCCACCGAACCAGAGCAACCACGCACCCCAGAAAACTCTGGGCTAGGCGGCTCACAGCGCGAGGGAGCTCAACAGTTGAGCAATGTATCTCCATTGGGCGACGACCCATACCTTCCACCTAACGCGTGGGGTGGCGAGCACAAGGACTACACCGAAGCGCCAGCGGAAACAGCGTTCGCGGAACCGCCGCAGCAGTCTGCACCTGAGACTCCGCAAGGCCTCTCCACATCTGAAGATAATCTCAACCTGGGTGACCTGCCTCAGATGGAACTGGGAGACGATAACCTGCCTGATTTCCTCGCTCCATCCAAGGGTCAAGACGATAACGAGGACGGGCCAGTGGATACTGAAAGTCCATCCCCGACGGTGACCGTTACCGACCTGCCTACGGACACCTCGGAATCATCCAACGCTTCGGAAAGCCCCACGACGGCAAACTACGATGGCAGCACGAAATCAACGAATGCCACTGAGAGCGAGAACCAGCCGACCCCCACTGACACAACGGGCGAATAATCGCCAATCCCAGCGAGTTAATTATTCGCCCACCCATGCCTAGGGCAACGGGCAGTGAACTTAGCGCCCTACCGTAGCAATAAAAGCCGCCGTCTCCCCCGTGGAGGCGGCGTTGTCGACTGTCACGGTGACGCTGTCCGCATCCGCCGCAACCCAGACTGCGTGCCCCGGCCCCAAATCCATCACGGTACCTGACAACTGCTGTTCAACAGTCACGCCCGCCCCCACGGACAAGACGATGGCGGGCCCAGAAACCTCCCGCACGTCGCCGCGAACCATCCGGCGAAGGCTGAACTCCGGCGCCGGAGTCTGATAGACCCCATCCTCATCAGCAGCAAGGCGCGGATCTGCCAGCGGCTCGCAACGTAGTACCCTCATCAACTCTGCCACATCGATATGTTTCGTGGTCAGTCCACTGCGGAGCACGTTATCGGAGTTAGCCATGATCTCAACACCAACACCGCCCAGGTAGGCATGGAGCTGCCCAGCGTCGAGGTACAGCCCCTCCCCAGGCTGCAAGGTCACTCGATTGAGCAATAAAGAGCAGATGATGCCAGCATCGCCTGGGTACTCAGTCGACAGCGTGACCACCGTCTCCAAAGAGGGGCGCATCCACTCCTCGACTGAGCAACCTGTGGCGTCGGACAGAAGAACACGACAACGCCCTACAACAGCATCGATGAGGGGCAAGACAAAATCACGAGGCAGGCTAACCCACGTCGTAAACAAGCCCCGCAAATCCGCGGCATCATCGCCGGAGCCGAGCAGCGATAGATAGCTCGCAAGCTCAGGCACATCTAGCGCTTCGAGCAGTTGTAGAGTCCGGGACACAGGACGGAAACCGGCCAGCGCGTGGAACTTCGTCAATGCGACGACGAGCTCCGGCTTATGATTGTCATCCTTGTAATTGCGCTGGAAAGCATCCAAGGGCACCCCAGCGGCATTCTCCGCAGCAAAGCCCTCCTGTGCCTGTTCCTTGGTGGGATGTGCCTGCAAACTCAGGGCTTTATCGGCCGCCAGGAGTTTCAGCAGGAAAGGGAGCGTTTCATACCCTGCCCCCACCTTGGCTGCGGGGTCAACCGCGATGAACTCATCCAAGGTAACATCTTCAGAAACGACAGTGCTTGGAGCCGCCGGATGCGCACCAAACCAGATCTCCGCTTCAGGGTGATCAGTCGGCGCTGGACGGCCCGTCAACTCGGCCAGTGCCGTGCGCGAACCCCACGCGTAAGACCGGACACTGCCCTCGATTAACTGCACGGCGTATCTTCACTTCCTCAATGTTGTCTCGGGGTGGGCGCGGGATCATCTCCCCCACGCTCGGAGCCCAGCTTACTAGGCACGAATAATAGCAAGAGCCTCATCAACGATGGCCTGGACGTCTTCGGCAGTCTTGGCCTCGACGTTCAAACGCAGCAATGGCTCCGTGTTGGAGGCACGCACGTTGAGCCACGATCCATCGACGAGATCGATCGTCACACCATCCAAACGGTCGACGGTTGCGGTGCGATCTGCGAAGGCCTCCACGACAGCTTCCGTACGGCCAACCTGATCAGCTACCTCGGAGTTGATCTCACCAGAGGCCTCATAACGGTTGTAGGAAGCCTGCAGGGCACTCAGTGGCTCCTCCTGACTGCCCAACGTCGACAGGACGTGCAGTGCCGCCAGCATCCCGGAATCCGCATTGAAGAAGTCTGCGAAGTAGTAGTGCGCGGAGTGCTCACCGCCAAAGACTGCATTGTGCTCCGCCATCTGCGCCTTGATGAAAGAGTGCCCAACGCGCGTGCGCACAGGGGTTCCACCCTTCTCCTGCACGAGCTCGGGAACAGACTTGGACGTGATGAGATTGTGGATGATCGTGGCGCCCGAGTGCGTCTCCAAGTAGCGCTCGGCAATCATCGCGCAAATTGCTGAAGGAGAGACTGGCTCGCCCTTCTCATCGACGATAAAGCAACGGTCAGCATCTCCATCGAAGGCAATACCCAAGTCCGCACCTACCTCGACCGTGTAGTGCTGCAGATCCACAAGGTTCTTCGGATCCAGAGGATTAGCCTCGTGGTTTGGGAAATTGCCGTCTAATTCGAAATACAGTGGGTAAAGCTCCAGAGGCAGCCCCTTAAACACAGCGGGAACCGTGAGGCCACCCATGCCATTGCCGGCGTCCACGGCGACCTTCAACGGACGAATATCCAGTGGAACTAGGTCCTTGAGGTACTGTGCATAGCCGCTGAGGACGTCCTCGCGTGTGTTGTGGCCGGGAGCGCCATCATAGAGTGGCACGCCGCTGATGAGATCTTCAGTAATCTCCTTCAGCCCCGTCTCCTGGCCTACTGGGCGAGCACCTGCACGGCACAGCTTGATGCCGTTGTACTTGGCTGGGTTGTGAGAGGCAGTGAACATTGCCCCCGGGCAGTTCTTGACGCCCGAGGCGTAGTAAAGCTCGTCGGTGGATGTCAGTCCGAGCGAAATAGTGTCTAGGCCCTGGGAGTTGACCCCTTGGACGAAGGCTTGCGAAAGGGCCGGCGAGCTATCGCGCATATCGTGCCCTACGACGACAGTGGTGGCCCCCTCGGAGCGCATGAGGCGACCAAAGGCCGCGCCGGTATCGCGGACAAAGTCCTCGTCGACCTCATGCGCGCCAGTTCCGACGACACCGCGCACGTCGTACGCCTTAATGATGGCGCCGATGGCCTCGCGAGAACGATCAGTCATAGCTCATGCTCCTTATTTCTTTAAGCTTCTTGTGTGCAACGCCGGTCGCCTGCCAAAGGTTCCCGGTAAAGGTGATTCGTGGATGAATCACGCGGGGAAATGGTGAGGTTAAGGTCGACGGCACGCCGCCGCAGTATGTTAGTTTTCCCTTCCACGTACGGCGCGAAGGTGCCGCCGTGGAGTAACACGTGGTAGGTTGCGCCGAGCGGGGTGGTGTCCCGTCGGCAGGGGGATTTCTTCACGACGAACGACACGTGGCGCGGGTGCAGGGGCCTGCTCGTCAACATGCTGAGAAGCCTGTTGCACGGCCTCCACTAGCGCCATGAGGTCTTCCTCGTCCGTGTCATCAGAGGCGATGAAACCACCAGACTCCGCCTGTGCCGTCTCCAATGTCCATCCCTGCGGAACAGTTGTCCGCTTCGCATGTTCCTCGCACAAGTCCCAGCGATGCGGGTTCCCGAAAACCTGGAGCGGACCTACGATGGCTTTTTGCTCGGCATAGTTGAATTCGAGCGTGGCCACCGCCGGCCTGCGGCATCCGGGGCGGGAACATTGTCGGCTCACAGTCACGGAGAACATCTTAGCCCCCACCGGGACGAAAACCTATCAAGGCCGTGGCACGAATTCACGTGTAATGCACTGCAGTAGCCCTATGCACTGGACACAGCATACTGCTGATACGTCACCTTCCAGCCACATAAACTCATTGGCGGTGCGGAGCATGTCTGGAGTGTTGCAACCCGTCAGTATCTGCACCTCCGGCTACACTGTGGGCTCATGGGACATATCACGCGCGTACGCCAAGATCGCCACGGGCGCGGAATACGCGGTGTGCTCCTGCCAGACGTACCGCGCCGGAAGAGCCGTTCACAGCAATTCGACACTGCGGTCATCGACGCCTATGAACCCATCGTGGAGCGTTTTGACGATCGCCTCGCCGCGTTGGATGTGGCCGTCGACATCGTGCCACGCATGCGCTTGGACGTGGGATATCGGCAGTGGCCTGAGGACGTGGTAGCTGATGGGCAGGTTCCCTTGGGTCGCCTTGTTCCAGCGGGCGTGGATTCCTCCGGCCGCCCCACGCGCCCACGCATCATTATTTTCCGACGCCCAGTCGAACTTCGAGCCGGTTCTCCCGCAATGCTGCGGGAGCAGCTTCACGACATTCTGGTCCGCCTCGTCGCGGTGTACCTCAATGTCCCCCCGGAGGTCATCGATCCCTCCTTCACGTGGGACCGCTAGACTCCGGCCTGGCCTGAGCAAATCCATACAAAAAGCACCCCTCCCACCTAGGGAGAGGGGCACTTGTGGCATTAGCCGGAAAACTATCAACCTTTAGCTAATGCGCTTCTTCAGCTTGCGACGCTCGCGCTCGGAAAGCCCTCCCCAGATTCCGAAACGCTCGTCATTCGCTAGGGCATACTCCAAGCATTCATCCCGCACACCACAAGCTTGGCAGATCCTTTTCGCCTCACGGGTCGAGCCGCCCTTTTCCGGAAAGAAAGCCTCCGGGTCGGTCTGTGCGCACAGCGCCTGTTCCTGCCAATCCTGCTCAACCGCATCAAACAGCAGGTCGAAATCTTCAGTGAGATCAAAGAGGTTACGCTGACGTGCTCCGCTGTCCACGGGGGCCTCCCTATCCACTGCAGCAGAACCGTCAGCGAATGGGCCTCCAAAGGCCGTATCTACTGACTTATCCACTGTGCTCTCCTAACAAACGTTGTCTCGTTACTTCGTTGAACTTCTTGCCAGCTACCTTCTCGGCGGGCAACCCGCCCCGTGTCGCGAAATGATCGCCCGAGGGAGTGATATGAAGTTCAGTGCGTGTCACTACTGGACAGATTACACAAAGGTAATTACATTCCGTCAACCTTTAGCAAACACACCAATGCCACATTGGACACACCTGTCACATCTTTCACGGCATGCAGTCTTCGGGCATTTTGAACTGAAGGTAGCTCACCACGACATATGTATCCCCCCTTCTAGGAAACCACAATATATGGGGTCAATTCCCGTCAATAGAGCGGCGAACCCCAACATCTTGGGAACTTTCTGGGAATTTTTTTCAAACTAACCCATCACCCCGCCCCCGCATCATGTGGCGCGGGGCAGGGTGATGGGTTTATCGTCACGCGCTACGGCTTCCCGCGAGCCGCGCCATCCCCTAAATATCCGAAGAGAAGCGCAACCCGCCATCGGGCAGCTGCACACCCGGCCATACGCGTGCCCCATCACGCAACTCACACCGAGCACCAATAATCGCCCCCTCACCAATGATGCAGTCCGTCAGAGACGCACGTGCACCAATGCGCGCACCAGCGCCGATCACGCAGCGCTCAATAGTGGCCCCCGCCTCAATGTGAACACCATCGTGGATCACTGACGTATCCACACGTACACCTGCACCGACCTCGGCCCCGCGTCCGATCACAGTGCCGCCAAGCAGCAACGCGCCGCCTGCGATCGCCGCAGAATCATCAACCACTGCCTCTCCGGTACGCCCCTCCAGCAAAGGCGATGGAGCAATGCCTCGGACGAGGTCGGAAGAGCCACGCACAAAGTCGGATGGTGTGCCCATATCACGCCAGTAGGCATGGTCAACATGGCCATAGACAGCCAAGCCGCGTTCCAGTAACTCAGGGAAGACCTCGCGTTCCACGGAGACTGGACGTCCAGCTGGAATGGACTCGATGACCTCTCTATTAAAGACGTAGGTACCGGCGTTGATCTGGTCCGTTGGCGGGTCTTCCGTCTTCTCCAAGAACGCAGAGACCCTGCCCGAGGAATCCGTTGGCACGCAACCAAAGGCACGTGGATCCGCCACGCGAAGCAGATGCAGGGTGACATCGGCCTTACGCTCAACATGCGACTGCAGGACAGCCTCTAGCTCCGTGCCCCCGAGCACGTCTCCGTTGAACACCATCGCCCGGTCGTAGCGCAGGTGGTCGTAGACATTGCGAATACCACCACCAGTACCCAGCGGCTCTTCCTCCACCACGTACTCGATCTCGAGGCCAAATTGGGAACCATCACCGAAGTACTCCTCGAAGACTTCGGCACGGAAGGAGGTTCCGAGGACGACGTGATTCATTCCCGCCACCTTGATGCGAGCCAGCAGGTGTTGCAGGAATGGGTACCCGGCAGTGGACAGCATGGGCTTGGGAGTGCTGTTAGTCAGTGGGCGCAGGCGGGTGCCCTTGCCACCCACCAGAATCACTGCGTCGGTTGAAGCTGCAAGATTCTCAGACATACCGAGGAGATTAGTTCACCGCAAGGTTTTCACTAACAATCCACGCCGGTGCGGGAGAAATTGTGATGAGCCTGTGACCTATTGGAGGTCGTTTTCTTTTAACCCCTGCGGTTATTCACGAACTTCGCAACGGCGAGACGCAGCGACAGCCCCACCTTCAACATAAGCCGCACGGGGGCATACACCGCTCCCGGCAGCCGGTCTGCTTGAAAACGATACGCGCTATCATGGTGGGCCTTCAGGACAATCTCTGGGTGCTTCTTCGCACTGTGCCCTTGAGCGTGAGAGATCTCGGCAGCAGGCGTATAAATGTTGCGCCACCCGGCCTTGGCCAAGCGATCCCCCAGATCAACATCCTCCATGTACATGAAGTAGCGCTCGTCGAAACCATTCACGGAATCAAACGCATCCCACCGCATCAAGAGGCAAGAACCGGACAGCCAGCCAGCATCCCGCTGACGCTCCATGTCCTGGTCCGCCAGGTAGCGCTTCGTCCATGGATTGCTTTTCCAGATGGGGCCCAACAGGGCATGGCCGATACCCGTGCTCAGTCGAGGTATGGAGCGCGCGGATGGGTAGATGCTGCCGTCAGCCTCGCGGATCAGTGGCCCCACAGCCCCGGCGCGGGGATTGTTCTCTGCGACCTCGATCATGCGGTCGATCGCGCCTGGCGTAAACACCACATCGGGATTGGAGATCAGTAGGTATTCGCTGTCAATCTTTCCGGCGTCCTTGGCCTCCCGCAGCGCTGCCACCCCGATATTCATGCCCACCCCGTAGCCGACGTTCCCACCGGAGTGCTTCAGCTCCACGGGGAAGCCGTGATCCTCCGCTGCGACAGCCTCGGGCGCTCCGTCTGTGCTGCCATTGTCCACAATCATGACGTGCGCCCCCACCTCGCAGGCCAGTGGAATAGAGCGCACAAATGTTCCGAGGTGCTCACCTGGAGAGAACGTCACGGTAACGATAGCGATAGGGGCCATGGTGGTGCAGACTACCCGACCGAGTCTTTCAGGCCGTCCTGCCACGCTGGTAAAGGCCGAAATCCGATCTGCTCCCATTCACTGACTGACAAGGCGGCATTCAGTGGGCGCGGCGCGGGGGTTGGGTACTCAGAAGTGGGAATTCGGCTCACACGCTCGGCCTCATGTCCTGCCATAGCGAACGTGGAGCGCGCAAGATCGAACCAGGTTATCGCTTCCCCACTGCCAGCGCAGTGCAGTATGTGCGGCACATCTTCAGCCCGCACGGAGGGGTGCTCGCCAACGAGCGCCCGCGCTATCTCCAGCAGTCCTGCCGCCAAGTGCGACGCATACGTGGGCCGCCCCCACTGGTCATCCACTACCGACGGATTAACACCCCGCTGCGCCAACTGGACCATTGTCTTGACGAAGTCCTTTCCCTCGTTCCGCGGTCCGGTGTAGACCCAGCTCGTGCGCACCACCCACGCGCCTTGCGCCAATGCGGCTTGTTCGCCCGCGACCTTCGTCCGACCATAGACGTTGATCGGAGCCGTCACGTCCGCTGGATGGTTCTCCTCCCCCTTATTTCGACGCCCAGAAAACGCATAATCAGTGCTCACGTGAATCATGGGAATTCCCCACGTCGCACACTGCCGTGCCAGCTTTCCCGGCGCGCTTGCGTTGATGGCTTCCACCTCGGCCGCATGAGTTGGATCCTCGGCCGCATCCACAGTGGTAAAAGCCGCGAGATTAATCAATACTGTCCGCGGTGATGGTGGCGTCGAAAAAAGGGAAGAGAGATCACAGTCCCCGGCTAGGTCCATATCGGCACGGGTGAGCCCCACGGCGGTTGGAGCAAGTGCGGACAATGCGTGGCCAACCTGGCCCGAGGCGCCGGTAAAGAACACATCCATGAACGCTAGTGTGACACTGATCGTGACACGGCGCACTCAGCAGCCTGTAATTATGCTCAAAAAGGCACCGAAGCAGTAAAGTGTGTGCAGACTTTTTCTCACCGTAGAAGTTCAAGCGAAACGAGCACACATGACTGAGCAGCCAAGAGACACCGCGCGTAGCAACTCACCCGCATCGCGCCACTCTCGGCATATTCACTCGGCTTATAACCGTCAGGACGGCCACCAGTTTGGTTCCAAGCCGGTCAAAAGCGTCCTCGCCGCACTATCCGCCGTCACGCTGCTCGGCACGGGAGTGGGCTACGCCACCATCGGCGACCTCAACAGTGAGCTCGCACAGGCAAACAACCTCGATCTCGGTGAGCAGCCGGACGGTGCCACGGATATCCTCCTCGTTGGCATGGACTCTCGGCGCGATGCCCAGGGCAACCAGCTGAGCCAAGAGGAAATCGACATGCTCCGCGCTGGCGAAGACGACGTGACCAATACGGACACGATGATCCTCATCCGCGTGCCGAACGACGGCTCCTCAGCCACCGCCGTCTCCCTCCCCCGCGATACGTACGTCGCCACCGAAGATATGGGCAACATGAAGCTCAATGGTGTCTTCGGCTCCACCAAGTTTGAAAAAGAACAGCAGCTTGAGCAAGAGGGTGAGACGAACGAAGACGAAATCTTCAAGAAATCCACCGAAGCGGGCCGCAAGGCGCTGATTGGCTCCGTTGCTGACCTCACCGGCATTCACGTCGACCACTACGCGGAAGTAGGACTGCTGGGCTTCGTGCTCCTCACCAATGCCGTTGGCGGTGTGGACGTGTGCCTGAACAACGCAGTAGATGAACCGCTGTCCGGCGCGAAATTCCCGAAGGGCCGTCAAACACTCGACGGCCAGGACGCGCTGAGTTTCGTACGCCAGCGCCACGAACTGCCACGCGGAGATCTGGACCGAATTACCCGTCAGCAGGCCTACATGGCCAGCCTTGCCAACCAGATCTTGAGTTCCCAGACGCTCACCAATCCATCGAGCCTCAACAAACTCACCGACGCCGTGAAGCGTTCCGTCACCTTGGACGACGATTGGGACATCATGAGCATGGCCACCCAAATGCAGAATCTCGCCGGTGGCAATGTCAGTTTCCAAACCATCCCCGTCACCAGCCTCGACGGCGTTGGCGACTACGGCGAATCCATCGTCACCGTTGACAAAGACCAGGTTCACGCATTCTTCGACGATCTGCTTGGCGAGTCCGACCAGAACAAGCCTGAGGACGACAAAACGTCTACCGACCCGAATGCTCCGATTGAGGACTTCGACGCCAAAGATTACAAGATCGATGTCCTCAACGGCGGAGAAACTGCCGGCCTGGCAGCGACAGTTGGCGATCTAGTGGAGGGCTACGGCTACAAGCTCGGCAAGGTGGGAAATGCATCCGACTCTGGCATCTCCGAATCTCAGGTCAATGCCAAGGACAAGAACGATCCAGCAGCCCGCGCTCTGGCTCGCCAACTCGGAGGCCTGAAGGTCATCGAGGATCCATCATTGGACGATAAGCAGATTTCCGTCACCCTCTCTGGCACGTACTCCGGCCCAGGCGCATGGGGAGCAACGGGCGTGAAGCTGCAGGACCCGAACTCCCCTAACGTCGGCACGCACACCGAGGGCATTAAGGACCTCGACGGCGACGGGTACGAGGATGCCTCCCCCGAAAGCTCCTCTGGCACATCCTCCGAGTCCTCGCAGAGCTCGAGTGTGGTCGGCACGCCAGGAACCTCCCGGGACGAGGGACAATTGGATAAGCCGATCGACGCCGGCGGCGACGGTCCCATGTGTGTGAATTAACGCGGCTTTATCTCTCGCCCGCGTAATCTGGTGCGCATGGACCTCATAGCACCACTGTTGACAGACCCCGCAGCTCCACGCCTGACCACGTACACATCCGAGGGACGAATGGAGCTCTCCGGCGCCACTCTGGCTAACTGGCAGGCGAAGGTCGCGAACCTGTTGACCTCGATTGGTGTGCTCGCAGGGGATGCGGTCGCCGTGGCAGCGGCACCGGGCTGGCAACCCGCGGTCATCGCAATTGGCGCATGGCGATTAGGAGTGTCCGTGGTCGACTTCCCTCCAGCACCGGGCACCGCTCCCCTGCCGAAGGTGCTGTTCACAGACTCCATTGAGTTGGCAGAGGAATATGAGGACTCGGATGTCGGTGCACACCTAGAGGAAATCTACGTGCTCTCCACCGACCCCTTCGGCCGTGGAATCGAAGAATCCGGCAGGGAACTGCCCTTCGGGCTCAACGACTTTTCACCCGAACTGCGCGTGCAGCCGGACGCTTTCATGGGCCGGGCAGTGGCCGAGATGAATGACGGCGATGCGGCCATCGTGGCAAACTTTGCGAAGGAACTCGCGCTGGCCCCCAACGAGCGAATACTGACGGGAGCGTGGTCTACGAGCGCTGGATTAAAGCGCTGCCTCTCGCCCTTGGCAGTCGGTGGCTCGGTCGTCGTCTCGACAGATACATCGGCACAGCGGCTGGAGCACCTCGCTGAGGCGGAGAAAAGCGACCGCACCCTAGTCTTCTCAGCAGACGACTAGGCCTCCGATCCCTGAGTGAAGGACCGGAGGCCTAGCTGGGCTCAACTATCCAAGCCTCGTCAATGTGGGGGACGAGTTATGGGTGGGACTAGTTGGCGTCGCGCTTCTGGTTGGAGGTCAGGCCGGCGCCGACTGCGACCACGACCCAGATCGCGAACACGAGCAATCCGTGCTCAGTGGTTACCATGAGCGGGGAATCGACACCAGATGCTCGCAGCGTGATGTCCTGGCTGACGTGTCCCGGGGACCAGTTGTAGAGAATTTCAGCGACCTTGTACTTGCTAGCCAGACCGTACAAAATCGTCTCGATCACAAGGATCCACACCAACGGCAGGGTCAGACCCGCCACGCGGCTGCGGGTGAGGGCTGCGACACCAGCGCCGATGAGGGCGTACACGGGCATGGCGATCGTATTGGCCCAAATGGCGGTGAAGCCCTCACTGACGAATTCAGCGCCAGGCCACAGTGCCGCTACCGCCCAAGACAGGCCGATGCCGACGAACCACAGGATCTCGATGAAGAGCACTACCGTGAACAGGCGAGCGACGAGCCAATGCCACCTTCCCTTCTGGGTGAGGAAGGCGTGAGCGTTCATCTTGTTATTGAATTCTCCGGCGGTTGTGGAGGCACCCCACACCGTGGCCAGGAGCATGAAGACCATGCTGCCGGTGGCGAGATCCGCCCACGTGGACGTCATCTCACCGGCGGAGGAGAACACTCCCTTGAGCACCATGAAGCCGTAGAGGCTACCGGTGAAGAGGATCGCCCATACGATGGTGCTGCGCAGCGTGAGAACCTTACGCACTTCCGACTTGAAAGAGTTGATTAACTGGTTGCCTTTGGTGACGGTCATTGTCGTGGCGTTGCCGTGGGTGGCAGAGGAGGAAGTCTGGGTTGGAGCATTCATGTTTAACGAGCCTCCGTCATGGAAGTGGCCTGCTGATTCGAGTTCTGATGTGATGGTGCGCTCCCCTGTGTCGGGGCGTGACCTTCGTGTAGTTCCGTCGTCCGGTATTCCTGCGCGGTGGCCGTGGCGGCAAGGAAGCGCTGTTCCAGATTGGCCATCTCGGTGCGCAAGCTGGTGATGAGGAAGCCCTGATCGAGAGCAGCCTGTGCAATGAAGGCACGAACCTCTGACTCATCGCGTTCCTCAGGAACATCAACGGTCAGTACGCGGTCACGCTCCACATCCACCACGCAGCCCGCTTGCTTGAGTGTCTGCGCGAGCAGTACAGCCTCCCGGCATTCCACCATGACCTTCGTGCCATCAGCGAGGAACTCCTCCATCGAGTACTCGCCAATGAGCTGACCCTTACCGATCACAACCAAGCGATCGGCGGTCTGCTGCATCTCCGAGAGAAGGTGGGAGCTCACCAGCACTGCCCGCCCCTCACTGGAGAGCTGGCGGATCACGCGGCGGATCCAGCTCACACCTTCTGGATCGAGGCCGTTGACTGGCTCATCCAGGAGGAGGTGCTGGGGGTCTCCGAGTAGTGCAGTGGCCAGACCGAGGCGCTGCTTCATACCCAGTGAATACCCGCCAACCTTCGCCTTCGCTGCGTGGCTGAGGCCAACAAGTTCCAGGCATTCGTCAACGCGTCGGTCGCTGATACCGGCCCCGGCTGCGATCACGCGCAGGTGATTGCGACCGGATCGCTTTGGGTCGAACCAGTGAGCGTCGAGCACGCTGCCAGCAATGGCAGACTTCATTGCCATCTGAGCGAAGGAGCCGGAGTATGCCTCCCCGCTAGCCAGCGTGCCGCTAAAGTTGACGTGACCACTGGTGGGCGCATCGAGGCCGAGCATGCAGCGCATGGTGGTGGACTTGCCGGAGCCGTTTGGGCCGAGGAAACCGGTGACCTGACCATCCGGCACATGGAAACTGAGATTCTGGACGGCTGTTTTCTTGCCGTACCGCTTGCTGAGGTTTTCGACTGTGATCATGTCTTCAATATTCGTTCGGCGCACAGTGATCCACATCGGTCCCCAGTACCATTTCTGCTATCGCGTATTTCTCATCCCGAGGTATGACTCGCGTCGTAGCAGCTCAGGGAGTTCCCCTACAGACTCCTACCTCCCTCTCCGGGTGAATCATGAAGGGTGCGGCTATCCTGAGTCACCTGCGAGGAGCGTTTGCTGGTCAACCAGGCCGTTCTTGAAAGCGAAGAGCACCGCATGGACGCGGTCGCGGGAATCCGTTTTCAGGAGGACACGCCCCACGTGTGTCTTCACGGTGGGCAGAGAAATGTAGAGCTCCTCCGCGATCTCCTGGTTACTATACCCGCGCGCCATGAGTACGAGGATCTCCTTTTCCCGCGGAGTCAGAGGATCGGGCAGCCCCAGGTCAGAGTTGGGGTCAGGCAGAGAAATGGAGTCTGCCGTATGTACGGCACCCGCAGCACCTCGAACTGAGGTCCCCTGCTGTGCCTCCGAGCGTCCGTCGAGATGGCCTTTGTCGCGCACCTGTCGAAGGAGACGAGCCGTTGCCTTCGGGCTGATCACGCCCACCGATTCACCCACCGTTCGCACGGCGCTGATGAGTTCCTCCGGATCGGCGTCCTTCAGCAAGAATCCACTGGCACCAGCCTCGACGGACTTAAGGACATAGTTGTCCGTATCGAACGTCGTGAGCATCACGATTCTCGTGACTTCCCCCGCCGGCCCTACCGGCGCCAGCTCCACCAACTGCTCCGTCGCTGAAATGCCATCCAACACGGGCATCTGCACATCCATGAGGATCACATCAACGGGCTGTGCTTGCCCCAGCTCGCACGCTTCCTTGCCGTTCTCGGCATGCCACCGCACCTCGATATCGTCCTGCGAATCGAGCACCAGGCCGAACCCTGCCCGCACCAGTTGTTGATCATCGACGAGTCCGACGGTTGTGGTCATGCTCCTGTCAGTCACCGCATCGCTCATGGTTGCCACTCTATTAGCCTCACGACAGTAACTATGAAGTAACTCGGACTTTGCCTGCCACGAGTAATGTGCTTGGCGCTTGCTCCCCTCCCAGCGGATACTCGCCCAGTAGCGTTACTTTCCCAGTGGCAAAGTCGCCGTCACATTCCAGCCGCCAGCGTAAATCAGCGATGGCCCCCACGACGCTGAACCTCCGTGCACGCGCACGCGCTCAGCAATACCTGTCAGACCACGGCCCGTACCTTCCACTCGCTCCTCACCCGGCCGGTTGTCCACGGACACGCGTACCGAGCCCTTCTCCCACTCGATGGCCAGCGAAACCTCAACGGCACCAGCGTGTTTCATCACATTCGTCAGTGACTCCTGAACCACACGGTAGACAGTGAGGTCACGCACCTCGTCCAGCGGCTTGGGCTCACCCACCACCTTGTAGTTCACGGTGAGTCCGTTGCGCTTGGCGTCGTGCACAAGGTCCGGAATTCCCTCCACGCCGGGGGCGACAGAAACATCGCGCTCATCCGCGCTGCCGTCGTGAAGGACGGACAGGAGAGAACGCATCTGGGCAAGCGCGTCACGACCACGTTCGGCAATGGTATCCAAGGCCTCGATCGCCTTGTCCGGATCCTTCTTACCGGCATACCGACCACCATCTGCTTGCGCGATCACGACCGTGAGGGAATGCGCCACGATATCGTGCATTTCACGGGCAATGCGGTTGCGTTCGGAGACCGTCGCCAACTCCGCGCGCGCAGCTAGTGTCTCGATCCGCTCATTTTGCCGAGCTGTCTGTCGCCCAATGAGACCCGCAAGCGAAATACTCACCACGACGAGCATGCCGACAACAGCCATGACCGACATGACCTCTCGCGGATCATTACTAACCTGTCCGTAGAATCTCTCCAGCCACAACGACCAACCGAGAGCTGCAAAAGACCCGACGAGGAGAGCCCCTAGCCAGCATTTCGTGTAACGACGAGTGAAGGCGACGATGTACCAGGCCTCGTAACAAACAATCAGATAGCACAGAACGTAGGCGTACTTGGCGGAAGCACCAATGCACGCCAGGCCGAAAGCCGTACACAAGAGGCCCAGACCAGGTTTCCAGCGCTGCAGCAATAACCCACAGAAAGCAAAAAAGAGCCCCGGGAAGAACAGAGCATCGAGCCATGTCTGCCCCACCCATTCCGCATAACTGGAAGCAACCGAAAGGCCGAGGAAAACGAACAGCACAACCTGAATGACGAACTGCACCCAGAGGTTGGAGTCCCGCCACCAAGTGCCCGTAGTGGCTTGCGGAAAGATCTTCGACATAGCAACACAGCTTATGGGTTAGCGCCGCCTGGTGCGTCCACCTCCAGTATGATTAGCCCCCATGGCTGATGTTAACTTCGACCACGTGTACATCCAGTACCCAGGTGCCGACCGCCCCACGGTGAAGGATCTCAACCTGCACATTGCGGACGGTGAATTCCTCGTCTTGGTTGGCCCCTCGGGTTGCGGAAAATCCACAACCTTGCGCGCGCTGGCGGGTTTGGAGGACACTACCGGCGGCCAGATCTCCATTGGTGGTCAAGACGTCACCGGCACGGAGCCGAAGGAACGCGATATTGCGATGGTCTTTCAGGACTATGCGCTCTACCCGCATATGACCGTGGCGGAAAACATGGGCTTTGCGCTCAAGGTCGCGAAGACTCCAAAGGATGAGATCGACACGCGAGTCAACAAGGCTGCGGAGACTCTCGGCCTGACAGAATTCCTCGAGCGCAAGCCGAAGGATCTCTCCGGCGGTCAGCGCCAGCGCGTAGCCATGGGCCGAGCAATCGTCCGTGAGCCACAGGTCTTCCTCATGGATGAGCCTCTATCCAACTTGGATGCGAAGTTGCGTGTGCAGACCCGCGCGCAGATCGTGAAGTTGCAGTCCAACTTGGGCGTGACCACCGTGTACGTGACCCACGACCAGGTCGAAGCGATGACCATGGGCGACCGCGTGGCAGTGCTCAACCATGGCGAGTTGCAGCAAGTTGACGACCCTAAGGTTCTTTACGACCGCCCGGTGAATGCTTTCGTCGCAGGGTTCATTGGTTCCCCTTCGATGAACCTGCTCAAGATCCATGGTGGGCTGGACGGCTGGAACTTCAGAGTTCCCGAGAGCCACGGTGATAAAGATGTGATCCTCGGCGTACGACCTGAGGGCTTGACCATTGTTCACGAAGCAGCTTCTGAGCAGGCGGACTCGGTAGCGGGCGCGGGTGTGCGCGGCACCGTGGATATGGTCGAAGAACTCGGCGCGGACTCCTATGTCTATGTTAATACAGAGTTTGGTCAGTTGATTGCGCGCGGTGGTGCTTCCCGCTCTACTCCTCAGATCGGTTCGGCCGTGCGCGTTCATCTCCATAACGACGCCACGCTTCACTTCTTCGATGCGGAAACCGAACGCCGAATTGATGGCTAACCAGCAGATTTCCTGCCACTGTGCCCCGAATGCGGGGTAAGCGATCACAACTCGAACCCCCGCACACTTGGGATAGCGGGGGTATTCAGCCACGAAACAGTTGAGCCATAACGTGGGTGCTGGGGCGAAACGTAGCTAACATTATCCGTTAACAAGCGTCTAACAAGAGGATGAAAGAGGCTCAACGTATGGCTCTTCAGCACAAGAAGCTCTTCGCAGTCCTGGCTGTCTCCGGCCTGACCTTGGCTGCCTGCTCCGACTCCGGTGACGGTGGCAATGGCGGCGACGTCACCAACACGGATGGCCGCGGCGAAATCACCTTCGCGATGGGTAAGAACGATACGGGCAAGTTGCGCCCGATCATCGACAAGTGGAACGAAAAACACCCGGACGAGAAGGTCAACCTGCAGGAGCTCGCTGGCGAGGCCGATGCCCAGCGCGACACTCTTGTGCAATCCCTCCAGGCCGGTTCCTCCGACATTGACGTGATGGCGCTGGACGTTGTCTGGACCGCGCAGTTCGCTGCCAATGGCTGGCTCGCACCTCTCGAGGGTGACCTGTCGGTGGAGACCGACGGCCTACTGCCGGCAACCGTGGAGTCCGCCACCTACAACGACAAGCTCTACGCTCTACCGCAGAATACGAATGCCCAACTGCTCTTCCGGAACACGGAGCTTGTTAAGGACGCCCCTGAGAACTGGGATGACCTCGTCAAGGCCTGCGAAGCCGTGAAGAATCAGGACTGCTTGACCATGACGCTAAAGCAGTACGAGGGCCTGACTGTGTCCACCGCTGCCTTCATGGACGGCTGGGGTGGCGGCATCCTGGACGACCAGGGCAACCCGACCGTGACCTCTGACGAGTCCCGCGAGGGCCTGCAGGCGCTCGTGGATGCCTACAAGGATGGCACCATCTCCAAGTCCTCTACCGGTGCAACGGAGGAGGAGACTAACCTCGCATTCGTCGGTGGCAACACCGCCATGGCTGTCAACTGGCCATACATGTACGACAACGCCGTCGCGGAAGATTCCGCCATCAAGGACAAGGTCGAGGTTTCTCCACTGGTCGGTAAGGACGGAGTGGGTGTCTCCACCCTCGGCGGCTACAACAACGGCATCAACATCAACTCCAAGAACAAGGCCACCGCACTGGACTTCATCCAGTTCATCATCAGCGAGGAGAACCAGAAGTCCTTCGCTGAGCAATCCTTCCCACCGGTGCTCGCCTCCATCTACGATGATGCACAGCTGCAGGAGCAGTTCCCTTACCTCGAGGCTCTGAAGAAGTCCTTGGAGAACGCCAAGCCACGCCCTGCATCTCCGCAGTACGATTCCCTCTCCAAGGCCGTGATGGACAATTCCACCGCAGCTCTGACCGGTGACACCTCGGTGGAGGATGCCACCACCGAGATGGAAAAGGCCATCCAGAACACCCAAGGCTAGGCACACCCCGGACATCCAGTGTCGACATGAGATCCGCCATAGGATCTCACTTCGATACCTAGCATGGTGTGAATACTGTCAACTCCCCGAAGACCGCAATGCCAGTCCGCGGGGAGTTTTCTTTATCCCAATCCCTTGCGCTGTCTTGCCACTATGAGATTGTGTAATGGATCACTAGCACCAACCTCTCGAAATGAGACAGGAGTTCACGTGTCTACGACAAGCACACAAACGGCTCCGCCCGCGCCAAAGAAGAAGCGTGACTGGCGGCCGCTGTGGCTCGTTGGCCCCTCGATGATTCTGCTGGCCATCGTCATCGGCTACCCGGTCATCCGCGCTATCTGGCTGTCCTTCCAAGCTGACAAGCACCTCGATCCCGATACCGGCATGTTCGTCGAAGGCGGATTCGCAGGTCTACAGCACTACCTGTACTGGATCACCAACCGCTGCATGACCCCCTCCGGCCAGGTCACAGAGTGTGCCGCGGGACAGCTGGCAACGGACTTCTGGCCAGCGCTGAAGATCACGCTGTTCTTCGTGGTTGTGACAGTCTCCTTGGAAACACTATTGGGACTGTGGATGGCGCTCGTGATGAACCGGAGCTTCCTCGGCCGTGGACTGCTGCGTGCTGCGGTGCTGGTTCCCTGGGCTATTCCCACCGCCGTGACCGCGAAGCTCTGGCAGTTCATTTTCGCTGACCAGGGCATCATCAACTCCATCCTCGGATCGGACATCGCCTGGACCACAGACCCGTGGGCCGCGCGTTTTGCTGTCATCATTGCAGATGTGTGGAAGACCGCACCGTTCATGGCGCTGCTCATCCTCGCGGGCCTGCAAATGGTACCGAGTGGCGTCTACGAGGCCGCCCGCGTAGACGGCGCCTCCAAGTGGCAGCAGTTCACTAAGATCACCCTTCCACTGATCAAGCCCGCCCTAATGGTCGCCATCCTCTTCCGCACCCTGGATGCGCTGCGCATGTATGACCTTCCGGTGATCATGATCTCCGAGTCCTCCAACTCCCCTACCGCCGTGATCTCGCAGCTGGTCATCACCGGCACAAAGCAAGGCAACTACAACTCCGCCTCTGCCATGTCCACCCTGATCTTCCTGCTCATCTTCAGCATCGCTTTCATCATGGTGAAGTTCCTCGGGGCCGACGTCAGCGGTACGCAAAACATGCCAAAGTCCACCAAAAAGGGCTCCCGGTGGCGTCGGACAAAGAAGGAACAGGAAGGCAAGGAAAGGCCAGACAAGACGGGAGCAGAGGCGCAGACCCAGGCTGAGCACGTTGCAGCAACGAGCTCGGGAGTCGAATTCCTCGACGCAACGAAGGCAGGAGCAGCACGATGAAAACATTCCGCAACTACGCTGCCGTAGTCCTCATCCTCATCTGGGGCCTCGCGCCCTTCTACTGGATGGTCGTCACCGCGTTTCGGCACAAAGACCACACATTCTCCACGAACCCGCTGCCAAGCCACTTCACGCTGGACAACTTCAAGGACGCTCTGGCAACGGACGCTGGCAACAACTTCCTCCGCGCGATCGGCAACTCCCTCATCATCAGCCTCGCCACAACGCTGATCGCTCTGGCCGTGGGAGTCTTTACCGCCTACGCGCTGGCGAGAGTGGACTTCCGCGGCAAGGGACTCGTCACCGGCATTATCTTGGCCGCATCCATGTTTCCCGGTATCGCGCTGGTCACCCCACTGTTCCAGCTGTTTTCCCGCATCGAATGGATCGGCACCTACCAGGCGCTCATCATCCCGAACATCTCCTTCGTGCTGCCGCTGACCGTGTACACGCTGACGAGCTTCTTCCGCGAGCTGCCGTGGAAATTGGAGGAAGCCGCCCGCGTGGACGGGGCTTCCCGCTCCCTCGCCTTCCGCAAAGTGATCCTGCCGCTGGCAGCACCCGCGATGTTCACCACCGCGATCTTGGCTTTCATCGCCACGTGGAACGAGTTCATGCTGGCCAAGCAGCTATCCACCCCAGAATCAGAGCCGGTGACCGTAGCGATCGCCCGATTCTCCGGAGCATCCGCCTACGAATTCCCCTACGCAGCGACGATGGCTGCCGGTGCACTCGTCACTGTGCCGCTGGTGATCATGGTGCTCATCTTCCAGCGCCGCATCGTCTCCGGTTTGACCGCAGGCGGCGTGAAGTAGCGTGGTCGCCGATCCAGATGCCAAGCGCAAGAAGCTCGTGTGGGAATCTATCCTCGGGTTCGTGGGCTTCTTCACCTTCATGGCGTTGCTCAACGCGATCTGGAATATCTTCCAGCCTGAGCCGGCAATCTTTCCTTCGGTGATCCTAGTGATTTTCTTGGCCCTCACCGCTCTCGCATGGAAGGGCTACTCCCGCTACCGGTAGCAGCGGCTGTTGCGGATTCTCACTGATCCCAACTGGAGTTCTCGCTAGGCCCCAACCAGTCCCACAACATGGCCGACTCACTGCTCATTGGTTCGCCACACTCTTCAGAGAATCTCTCATGAGTAAGTAGCAGCTGGTCACCGCTCTTGAACGGCACCCCGCGCACGATGCGTTCCCCGCGGACCTTGTGCAGGGTGTAGAGATCGGCTTCCGCCTCGCGGTGTTGCCAGTTGTCTGGCGCATCGTGCAAGCGAACGTGGAGCGTGATCACGCTCTCCGTAATTTCTTGTGCAGCGCCTCCACCCTCGCTCTCGGTCGCCGTGTTACCCGCGCCCGCGACATTGCTAGCACCGAGCTTCGGCTCTGTTGCGACTGTCTGCAGCCACGGCGACGGATGCGCTTCCACTTCCCCTGGCTTAGCGCCGACAACCTCGTCGACCACACCGTTGAACGGCTCGTCCGCCTCGAACACGCTGAGCAATTCGCCGTCCTGCTTCATCTCGAAGCTGGAGATGGATTGCCCACAGGTATCAATAATGGCCCGTAGATTGCCCTCGGCATCGAGATGCAGCCCCGCCTCACCCGCATAGACGTGCTCACGTGGCCACAGCAGCACGAGCGATGCCACCACAAGGGCTAGCACGCTCACAGTGGCCACGAGGGCCTTTTTACTGAGGATCATGCTCGCAATGCTACCTTGGCACCGATGCCCAGTTATTCCCCAAAATTGCCCCATCCGGACCCACTTCGGTCCCTTATCAGGGCATTTCCGATCACGTCAGCGCTACTTAGAAGCGCACCTTCTTCTCGTAGACCAGGCTGCCGTTGACAAAGCGGGTGAGGAAGCCCGGCGACATGTGGCTGGATCCCAGCAGTAGCGAAGGCTGCACGCCAACCGGATGGTGCACCTTCGCTGGCACACCACGCCCCTTGGATACGGCCTTGAAAATCACATCCGCCACATCCTGCGGTGTGTTGTGCACGCCGAGGCGAGTCATACCAACGGTTCGGTCGTTGGCAATCATATTGGTGTTCGCATACAGCGGGAGGATGTCGGAGACCTGGATGCCGTGGCCATCCCACTCCACCTCCAGCGCCTCCGTGATGCCACGAACAGCGAACTTCGTCGCCGAGTAGGTTGCCATATCCGGCGTGCCGTAAATCGACGCCGCACTGCACAAGTTCACCAGGTGCGCACCCTTGTTCTTCGTCTTGCCCGACGCCGCCAGCTTCAGATACGGGAACGCCGCCCGCGCACCGTACAGCACTCCCTTGACGTTAATATCCACCAGGCGACCATCGGCTTCGAAGCTGCCCTTTTCGATGAAATCGCCCGCGTACAGCACGCCCGCATTATTGACGAGAACGTTGATCGCGCCATCGTGTGCTTCAGCAAACTCCGCGAGCACGCTCTCCCAAGCCTCGGGATCACGCACATCCAGAGCGCCCCACGTCACATTCGGCACTGAGTCCGCCCACGCTTCGAGTTTCTCTGTATCCACGTCGTAGGCACCCACAGACCAACCAGCCTTCGCGAAAGTCTCCGCGATGGTGCGGCCAAAGCCTTGGGCGGCGCCAGTAACAACAATTGATCCACCAGCGAGCTGGTTAGATCGGAATTTCGACAGATACTTTTTCGGTGCAAACATAGGCTCATTATTGCGCACTCGTGGCGTCGGGCAAGAGGAAAGAAAGAAAAAGGCACCGCCACAGCCGGAAGAATCACACAACAATGGGTGACCCCCACGAATCGCTCATCATTACCAGTGATTTGGCATGTCGCGATAACCTTTCCAAAAGAGACCCCAATCACCCGTGGAGCGCAATGTCATCACAAAGATTCACCAACTCGCTGCTATTCCGGATTGTCGTCGCAATCATTGTGGGCATCATCTGCAGCTTCTTCTTCCCGGAGTGGGCAGGACGCGTCTTCGCCACCCTCAACGGTTTGTTCGGTAACTTCCTCGGATTCTTCGTTCCGGTGCTGATCTTCGCGCTCATTGCACCCGCCATCGCCAACCTGGGCAAGGGCGCTGGCAAGTGGCTCGGCATCACCACCGCCATCGCCTACGGCTCCACGATCTTCTCCGGGCTCATGGCCTACGGCACCACAGTTGCGCTCTACCCGACTCTGCTCGCCGGCGAATCTGTGGAGCAGGCGGCGGACATCGACGAAGGCGCGCTCAGCCCCTTCTTCGAAGTGGAAATGGCTCCGCCATTCGAGGTGATGACTGCGCTGCTGCTCGCTTTCTGCGTGGGCCTCGCCATGACCGCCGTGCCGTCCGATAGCCTGCTGCGCGGTGCTAACCAGCTCCGCGATGTGGTGATGAAGGTCATTGAGAATTTCATCATCCCGCTGCTGCCTTTCTACATCTTTGGCATCTTCCTGACCATGGGAATGAACGGCAACCTTGTAGACACGATCTCCATGTTCCTGAAGGTTCTCATCGTAGCGATTATCGGAACGCTGATTTTGCTGGTCATCCAGTACCTACTGGCTGGTGCTATCACGGGCGTGAACCCGCTGAAGGCATTCAAGAACATGCTGCCGGCCTATGCCACCGCCCTTGGCACCTCCTCCTCTGCCGCTACTATTCCGGTGACGTACAAGTCTTCGCTGAAGAACGGAGTCACCGAGTCTGTGGCAGGTTTTGTGGTGCCGCTGTGTGCGACGATCCACCTTGCTGGATCCATGATGAAGATCGTCCTGTTCGCTTTCGCCGTGATGTACATGTCTGGCGAGTCCGTCTCCGCTGGACTTGCTGTGGGATTCGTGCTGATGCTCGGCATCACCATGATTGCAGCACCAGGCGTTCCGGGCGGCGCCATCATGGCCGCGGTTGGCCTGCTAACCACAATGCTCGGCTTCACGGATGAGCAGGTCGCGCTGATGATCGCGGCGTACATCGCTATCGATTCCTTCGGTACCGCAGCAAACGTCACGGGCGATGGTGCGATCGCAATGGTCGTGAACAAGTTCGCGCGCGGCAACCTCAAGGCACCGTCCGCTTCCCAGCGTTCGGCCAGCACCCTGTAGCTCCCGGCATCCCTAGCGCCCGGCCAGCTGCGGGCGCTGCGCGTATCTGGTCGAGGCACCCACACCACTGTGCGCAGCCGGTCTAGACGCCCACACCACTGTGCGGAGCAGGTCAGGGCACGCAACAGCACTGTGCGCTGCCGGTCAGGGCACTGCGCGCAGCACCGCGGCCCATTTTCTAGGGTCTTGAACAAATCTCCCTCATGTTGCCTCGCTACTTTTAGCGACCTGGGGTTTTACTCTCTCCTCATGCAACGTGAGGGAGATTTGTTCATCTCACCCCCTCAGAGTTCTAGAACAGCTCACGCACTTTCCACAGCGCTAGAGCCACGAACTCGCGAATATAGGCCGCTGGTCTAGCGGCCCGAGGAGTCCTCGCGCCAATGACGATGAACTCCACTCTTTCTCCGCCTGATTGAACGCATTGGTCCCCTATGCCCTGCTGGACAAGCTGTTCGCTCACGTCATGCCCGGCTCTGCCCTGGTTCCCATCATGCCCGGCTGTGCCCTGGTCCGCGCCATGCCCGGCTACACTACGCTTCATCCGAGGTGCTCCAGTGCTCTGTCGATCCCCGCCATGCTCCTGTGACAGCAGTTCTGCCACCGTTCTCGCGGTCATCTCTGTGCGCGGAACGTGGAAGTCGCTAGTCACCACGCCCACTCGCATGAGACTTGTCTCCTCAGCCACGACATGTTCAGACAACCCTTCCCGTATCCGCTGGACGGAGAAGCGAAGGTTCTCGCGAGTGTTCGTCGCACGGTCTTCCCGCAGCAACTCTAGGTTTTTCTCACTCAGAGTTCGCTCATGACGTTCACACGCATAGGCCGCCATGGCGAAGGCCTCAGTCACTAACTCATCCGGCCCCTGCCCACCGGTCATCACGAGGGGCATCCTCCGCACCTCACGGCCCGCAGGGGCAGCAACCACCGCACGATCCACGCGGGCCGCCAGCAGCGGGCCGGGTCGCTTGCCGATGAGACCCGCACCCAGGACGATCACCGCGTCCAACCTGCTCGCAGCTGACCGGGTAGCGCCCAACGTACCGTCCACTGGATCATCCACTGAATCGTTCACCGAACCACCCAGTGGCTCGGTGAAGCTGCTGCGCCCCGCCTCCGCGATCCGCCGCAGGAACAGGATGAAAGCCGCAAGGACGATCACCCACACTGCCAAGCCCAGCCCGGCGAGCACTCGCCACACAAGAGATCCACCGATCAGGACAACAACCGCGCCCAACGCCAAAGAAAAGTAGTCAGCTGCAGCAACGACCATGCCGGTATGCAGCCAGCGGCGTCGGTCCCCGGTGCGGAGAGCGGGAAGAGACAACCCGAAACCAACGCACAAAGGGAGGAAATGCAGCGCATAGGCCACTGCGAAAGCCGGACCAGGGGGCGCGATTAATGCCAAGCACATCCACGCCGCCTCCGCACCGAGCAACGCAACGGTCCCGACACCGGACCAGCGTTTGAAGCGGTTGAGCGCAGCGCTGAACGGCCCACTACCCGGCCCTGTCCGAGCCACGCTCTGCGCGCTCTCCGGCTGGCGGAGTTGCATAGGAACTAGCGGCCACCCAGCAGCTTGTTCTGCAGGGCAGTGTCCTTCTCCAGCACCTGATCTCGCATGGCTTCCTGGTAGCGCACCATCTGCTCCATGAGTCGATCATCGGCCACCGCGAGCGTACGCACTGCCAACAACCCTGCGTTCTTGGCACCGTCGATAGACACAGTCGCGGTCGGCACGCCCGCGGGCATCTGGACAATAGACAACAGCGAATCGAGCCCATCGAGGTTTCCGAGCGCCCGCGGAACACCAATAACCGGCAGCGGCGTGGCCGCGGCAATCATGCCGGGAAGATGTGCCGCACCCCCAGCACAAGCAATGATCACCTTGATGCCCTTGGTGTGCGCAGTCCGCGCGTAGTCCAACATGCGCTCCGGGGTGCGGTGCGCGGACACCACACCAACCTCCATCGGCACGCCAAACTCAGCAAGAACCTCAGCGGCTGGCTGCACCGTTGGCCAATCGCTGTCGGAGCCCATAACGATGCCAACGAGTGGCCCCTGCGGGTTAGCGTTCTCAGAAGTGCTCATGTGTTACCCATCCTTTGGTTTGTTCTTAGCCATTGTGGCTTCAGCCCACGGGCTGTGGTTGCCGGCCTTAGGGCCACGGAGGTGATCGAGCTTGGCACCAAGCCTAGCCCTCGTAGCCATCCTCCCATGCACCCGTGACAACATACGTCGCTGCAAGGCGGGCGTTAGTTCGCAGTTCATCCACGCTCTGCCCCTCCTTGAGGGTCATGTTCACGTGCCCCATCTTGCGGCGCGGGCGCCAATCCTTGCCATACATGTGGATCTTTGCCTCGGGGAACCGGCGCCAGCATTCGTCCATGCGCTGGTGGATCGGGGTATCGGGCTCAAAATCCGCGCCAAGCACATTGGCCATGACCGTGTGGCGGGCAATCGGCGCCGGGCTGCCAAGCGGTCGGTCCAGCACGGCGCGCAGGTGCTGTTCAAACTGGCTGGTTACGCAACCATCCTGGGTCCAGTGTCCCGTGTTGTGCGGCCGCATAGCCAACTCGTTCACGATGATCTCCGGCTGGCCTGCCTCATCGACGGTCTCGAACAGCTCGACGGCCAGAACTCCCGTAACGCCCAGCTCAGTGGCAACGGTGCGTGCGAGGTCCTCGGCCTGAGCCAGCAGTTCAGCGTTGGTGTTCGGTGCTGGGGCGACGGCCTCGAAGCAGATGCCATCCTGCTGAACGGATTCCACAACCGGCCATGCTGCGACCTCACCAGACGGGGTGCGCGCCACCATGGCAGATAGCTCCCGCACCAACCGCACCTTCTTTTCCGCCATCAGCGGGGTGCCCTTATCCAGCAGCTCAGCCACGAGCTCTGCAGCTTCCTCGGCGCTTTCTGGGAACCACACGCCTTTGCCGTCGTAGCCTCCACGACGCGCCTTGAGACAGACGGCGCCTCCGGTGGCCTCGAAGAATCCCTGAATATCCTCTACGGACTCGATCGGCATGAACGGCGGAACCGGAGCCCCCATCTCGCGCAGGCGCTTGCGCATCACCAGCTTGTCCTGCGCATTGATGAGGGCCTGCGGCTGCGGCTGGACGTTCACACCGGCCGCAATGAGCTCTTCAGTAAACGCGTTGGGTACGTGCTCGTGGTCGAAGGTCACGGCATCGGCATCGCGGCTGACCTCGTCGACGTGGTTTCTATTCGTGTAGTCACCAATGACGACGTCAGGAGTCACCTGGGCCGTGGAGGAGTCGGCTGCACCCGCCAGTACGCGGATGGTCAGGCCCATCTCGATGCCCGCCTGGTGCATCATCCGAGCCAGCTGACCATCTCCGATGATGGTCACCAAAGGTGCGCCCGGCGCGTGGGCACTAGTTCGCGAGAGGGCCCAGTCGGCCGCGCGGTCGGCAGTAGAAGCGGTCTGATCAGCGTGAGATGAAGTCTGTTGTGTCACGCCTAGTAACTATAGTGTCCGCATGTTTTCTCGCAGCAGGCGCACGAACTTCCTGGAGTGTGGGACGTTGTGCATGACCATGGGCAAGCGGGCTCCCATGGTGTATACCGCGACATCTGAACCGCGGTGTCGTGCATCGACAATGTGGCGCAGCGGAACCTCGCCCACCTCACTACGCAGGTGGCCGGTCATGGTGATGAGCCGTTGGTTCGTGAGGATCATGCGCGCACGGGCTCGGAACAGCAGGTGCTTGATACACCGGCGCCAGGCCATCCACACCCAGGCGACGAGCAGGAGGCGACGCAGCCACAACAGCACGACGAGTGTTTGATCTTGCGGCAGCATGGCGACCACAGCACTGGGCGGGGCGTAGACCGTGCCGAAGGTGTTGCGGGCAACGGTGTCGAAGTGGGCGTCGATGAGCCCCACTCCCATCCACAGCAGAGCAGTGATGATGACGAGTTCCAGTACAGGAAACAGCACGGAGGAACGCTGAGGGCTGAGGTCTGCCAGCACCGCTTCATCCGGTGCGAAGGTCACCTTCGCCATCATGGATCACCGTCCTCGTGTTCTGCCTTCTAAGGCTTGTTTATCTAAGTGGCTTGTTTATCTAAGTCTTGTTCAGCCTTGTTCGATCAGATGACACTATACGTTCCGTCTTCCTGGGGGCGGACATGAATCACGTCTCCGGCGGCCACAGAGCGCACCTGGCCATCCTCGCTGCGTACGACGAGTTCCCCGGAATCCGAGATATCGGTGGCCGTCCCGAGCAGCTGTGTATCCCCTGGCAGCATCACCTTCACTTCCTGCCCCAGGGTCGCGGAAAGCTTCTTATACCGGGTCATGAAGGTCATCGGTGCCCCGCCTAAAGTTCGGAAACGCTGCAAATCCTCAGCCAATTGGACGAGAATCCGTGAGAGCACCTCCTCCCGGCGTGGCAACTCCCTACCCAGTTGCGCCACCTCCAACGCCAGGGACGTTGCGTGTGGAACAGGCAGTTCATCGCGCTGCAGGTCGTAATTCACGCCGAAGCCCACAACCAACCGTGGCGTGGGCGCAACCTCGGCAGCCTCCACCAGCACGCCAACCAGTTTCCGCCCGCCGATCAGCACATCATTCGGCCATTTCAGTTCAGCGTGGAGGCCTGTGGCGTCGTTAATCCCCTTCGCGATGGACAATCCCGCGAGCAAAGGCACCAGGCCAAGGCGCTCCGGGGGAACATCAGGGCAGCTTAAGGAGATCGAAGCAATAAGTTGCGAGCTGGCCGGAGCTGTCCACGTGCGCCCCATGCGCCCCCGCCCTGCTACCTGTTCTTCGGCACACAGCACCGTCCCATCCGCACAGCCCGCGCGATGAGCCAGATCCGTGTTCGTGGAGCCGGTTTGCCCCACGGCCTCCACGGTGAAACCCACTGGCCGCACGCGTCCGTTGACCGCCTCCACATCGAGGGGCGTGCGCTGCCTGTGTCGCGGAACCGTGCCTTGTTTCATGCGCCCGAGCATAGCCCAATCCCACGACAACGCCCCTATATGGTTGTTCACTATAAAATTGCCCGTAGACTATTGCGCATGACTACCACGGATACCTCCACGACTGCCGGCAAGATTGCCGACCTCAAGCAGCGCCTCGCCGAAGCCCGCACCCCGGTGGGCGAGGATGCCGTGCGCGCCACCCACGACGCGGGACGCTTCACCGCAAGAGAGCGAGTGGAGTCCCTGCTGGACGAAGGCAGCTTTGTTGAAATCGATGCCCTCGCGCGTCACCGATCCACCGCGTTCAAGCTCGACAAATCGCGTCCACTCACCGACGGCGTGGTCACTGGCCATGGCACAATCGACGGCCGTCCCGTGTGCGTATTCTCCCAGGACTCCACCATCTTCGATGGCCAGCTGGGTGAGGTCACCGGCGAGAAGATCATCAAGGTTCTGCAGCTGGCCCTCAAGTCCGGTACCCCGCTGATCGGCCTGTACGACGGTACCGGCGCGCGTGTGAAGGAAGGCATCGTCAGCTTGGAGATGTTTTCCCGCATCTACCGTCTGCAGGCGCAGGCCTCTGGCGTGATCCCTCAGCTCGCGATCGTGCTGGGCGAGGTCGCAGGCCCACAGGCCCACGGTGTAGCTCTGTCCGACGTGGTCATTGAGGTCGCTGAGCAGGGTGCGGTCCGGCTTAGCGCTGCGGACCCACTGTCCTCCATTTCCGACGCCAGCACTGGCCTGGCACACATCACTGCCAGCGATGAGCGTGGGGCTTTGGACCTAGCTGCAGAGGTGCTGAGATACCTACCGAGTAACAACCGTGCCATCACCCCGGCTGAGGAGCACACGGCAGCGGGCGATTCGGTTGCGCTGGACACGCTGATCCCAGATGCTTCCGATGAATCCTTCGAGATGAAGGAGCTCATCGCTGGTGTGGTTGACGGTGACTCCTTCCTGGAATTCCAGCCAACCTATGCCCCCACGATCCTCACGGGCCTGGCTCGGATCGACGGCCGTGCTGTAGGCGTACTCGCCAACCAGCCAGCAGTGGAAGATGGATTTATCGACGTGGACGGTGCGGAGAAGGCAGCCCGCTTCACCCGCTTCTGCAACGCCTTTAACGTGCCACTCATCAGCTTCGTGGATGCGCCAGGATTCGCCGCCGATATGCAGGGCGCTGGCGCGGTGCGCCGCACCGCGAAGCTCATCGCGGCATCCGCTGATGCATCCGTGGGCAAGCTCGCTGTGATTGTCCGCCGCTCCTTCGGTGCAGCCTACCTGGCCATGGGCGCCAAGCGCCTAGGCACCGACCTGGTGTTCGCATGGCCAACAGCCCAGATCGCGGTGTCCCCCGCAGACGAGCTCGCAGAAGCCACCGGTGTGGATGCTGCGACGCTGGAGGAAGAGCTGGTCAACCCCTACGCTGCTGCTGAGCGCGGGCTGGTGGACGCCGTCATCGCACCATCCCACACCCGCACGCAACTGATCGACGGCCTGCGCCTGCTGGAACGCAAGGTGGAGGATCAGCTCCCGCGCAAGAACAACAACATGCCGCTGTAGGGGGTTGGTGATACGCATGACTTCGAACAATTCCTCCCCAGCACACACCGGCACCCAGCTGGTTCAAGTGGTAAAAGGCTCCCTGAGCAATGCTCAGCGCACCGCGCTGGAAAACATTGTTGGGGACATCGCCGATGCCGTGGACCGTGAAAACTCGCTGAAGCCGGACACCCGAGGGCACTACGGATCACCGACCCCGCAGCGCGCGACCAACACCGCTAACCCCACCGGATTCCGCACCGCACCCCTACCCCGCCGCTAAACACAGCGCCGCGAGACACTCTGCCAGTAGTTGCACTGTCGATAGGCAGGCTCACGACCCACGAGCCCCGCACCTCATTAGACTGTGGTGCCATGAACACTGCGGAAGTTTCCTCCCCCGGCCCACACAACGTTCAGCGGATCGTGTTGGCCTCCACGTCTCCCTCCCGTCTCAGTATTCTCCGCTCCGCGGGGGTGGAGCCAATCCTCATCAACCCCGAGGTGGACGAGGATACTGCAGCGGCAGAACTGACGAACCCCACCCCGGAGGAATTCGTCCTCCACCTGGCCCAGGCGAAAGCCCGCACGGCGTGGCGTCGGCGCCAAGACAGCGGCGAAGCAACGGACGGTGAGGTGCTCATCGGCGGGGACAGCATGCTCCTCATCGACGGCCAGCTGCAAGGCAAACCACTCACGGAAGAGGAAACCGTACGCCGCTGGCAACAACAGCGTGGAAAGTCTGCCCAGCTCATCACGGGCCACTGTGTCATCCACCAGGGGGATGAGTTCTCGGAGACGGCACTCACCACCCTGCACTTCGCGAACGCCACGGACAAGGATATCCTCGCCTACGCACGCACAGGGGAGCCGTTGTTCTGCGCGGGCGCTTTTACCCTCGAAGCCCTCGGCGGTTGGTTCATCGACCGGATTGAAGGCGATCCTTCCTCCGTCATTGGCCTGTCCCTCCCGACGATCCGGCGGGCGCTGGAACACTTCGGACTGGCTTTTAGCGATTTCTGGAACGCAGCGCCGAAGGCCTAGCACTGTTAGCGCTGACTGATCGGAACAACCTCGCGCTGCTCTGGACCGTTGTATTCAGATAGCGGGCGGATGAGGGAGTTATTTTCGTACTGCTCCACGATGTGGGCAGTCCACCCGGCAACTCGGGCGATCACGAACAGTGGGGTGAAGAAATCCACTGGGAATCCGAGCAGGTGGTAGGCGGGGCCAGCTGGGAAGTCGAGGTTGGGTTTGATGCCCGTGCGCTCGTCCATCGCGGCTGCCATCTCCTCGTACATCTTCACCCATTTCGCGCCATCGTGCCGCTCCGCCAGTGCGCGGAAGGACTTTTCCATGCTCGGGACGCGAGAGTCACCCTTTTTGTAGACCCGGTGGCCGAAGCCCATGATGAGGTTTTTATTGTCCAGCGCATTATTGACCCATTCGCGGGCCTTGGTTGGATCATTAATGTCCAACATGGTGTGCATGACGAACTCGTTGGCACCACCGTGCAATGGTCCTTTGAGCGCGCCGATCGCACCTGTGATCGCGGAGTACACATCCGAACGCGTGGAGGTGATGACGCGGGAGGTGAAAGTGGAGGCGTTGAAGGAGTGTTCGGCATAAAGTATGAGGGACTTCTCAAAGTCCCGTACGTCCTCCGGGTTGTTTGCCGGTGAACCTTCCTCATTACCGAAGACCATAGACAGCAGATTCTCTGCAACACCCTTGGAGGAATCCGGCGCCACGATGTCTTTCCCTGCTCGCCGGCGGATGTCCATTGCCATCGCCATTGGCAGCTGCGCCAGCAGGTTGTGACCCACGTGCGTGATGTGTTCCTTGTTCGGAGTGAACGGCTCTGGATCTTTCGTTCCCATGTAGGACACCGCAGTTCGCATCACATCCATGGGGTGGCAGTCGGTGGGCAGACTATGGATAAGTGAGATCAGCCCCGGATCCAACTTACGGTAGGAGCGGCCCTTCTTATTGAACTCATCCATCTGTTCCTGGGTCGGTAGTTCACCATTCCACAGGAGGTAGAAAACTTCCTCGAAACTGCAGTTTTCCACGAGGTCTTGGACGGCATAACCGCGGTAGGTGAGGGAGTTAGTCTCCGGCATCACCTTGGAAACGGAGGTGTAGTCCGCAATAACGCCGTACAGGCCTTTGCGTACTTCTGGGTTGGCTGTGGTGCTCATCGTGGGCTCCTTGGTGTGAGTGAGGTGTGGTGTTGTTGTGATGTATCGACGCCACCAGACTGTGAAGTATGACGGTGGCGCCGACAAGTCCTAGAAGATGCCGCGTGGAATCTGTGGTGCCTTCGCGAGTTGCTCCTGGCTGAAGACCACGTTGAGTTCCTTAAGCTGCGCGCCGGAAAGATCCGCCGTGTTCTCAGCGGCGGCGAGGAAGCGATCCTGCTCCTTGTCGTCGACGATGCCCTCTGCCAAGGTGCGGAATTTTTTGATGTAGTCCGCCCGGGCAAATGGGCGGGCACCCAACGGGTGGGCATCCGCGACCGCCAACCCATCCTCGATGACCGTGCCGTCCTTCATCGTGATGACGGCGCGAGCACCAAAGGCCTTCTCATTCGGATCCTCGGAGTGGTAGCGGCGAGTCCACTCTGGGTCCTCCACGGTGGAGATCTTGTTCCACAGCTCAATGGTGGATGCGCGGTTGGCGCGCTCTGGGGCGTAGCTGCGCTCGTGGTGCCATTCGCCGTCTTCGAGGGCCACAGCGAAGATGTACATTACGGAGTGGTCCAGTGTCTCCCGGGAGGCATGTGGGTCGAACTTCTGCGGATCGCCGGAGCCTGTACCGATAACGTAGTGCGTGTGATGGCTAGTGTGCAGGACGATGGACTCGATGTCCTCGAGGTTTCCCACCTTCTCGCGCATAGAGCGCGCCAGGTCGATCGGCGCCTGGGACTGGTACTCCGCAGAGTGCTCCTTGGTGTAGGTCTCCAGAATCGCGCGCTTTTCCTCGCCCTTGTCAGGCAACGGCACGGTGTACTGGGCCTCTGGGCCGTCGAGCAGCCAGGAGATCACGCCGTCCTCGCCCTCCCAGATCGGAGCTGGTGCGCCCTCGCCACGCATCGCTCGGTCGACGGCCTCCACGGCCATCTTGCCCGCGAAAGCTGGGGCGAAGGCCTTCCAGGACGAGATAAGCCCCTTGCGGGACTGGCGGGTAGCGGTCGTGGTGTGCAGGGCTTGCCCCACAGCCTGGTAGATCACTTCTGGGTCGAGCTTGAGCAGAGTACCCAAACCCGCCGCGGCTGAGGGACCAAGATGCGCAACATGGTCGATCTTGTGCTTGTGCAGGCTGATGCCCTTCACCAGGTTCACCTGGATCTCGTAGCCGGTGGCAATGCCACGGATGAGGTCAGCGCCAGTGATATTGAGGTCATCGGCGCGGTGCTGCGCCACAGCCAGGATCGATGGGATGTTGTCGCCTGGGTGGGAGTATTCAGCGGCGAGGAAGGTGTCGTGAAAGTCCAATTCGCGGACCGCCACACCATTCGCCCAAGCCGCCCATTCCGGGGAGACGGTGGCGTCGACACCAAAAACAGCAGATCCGGAACCTGAGGTAGCCGGATGCGCCAACGCTTGCGCCCGCGCGGCGGACACGGGACGGCGCTGCACAGAGGCGACAGCAACCGCGGCATTGTCGATGATGCGATTGACCACCATCTCCGCCGTTTCTTCGGCTACCGCCACGGGATCCGCCGCGACCTCCGCTACCTTCCATGCCAGATGCTGGTCGCGTGGAAACTCCTCAGCGGACTTCCACACGCGCACAGAATGATCGATCATTGATGTTCAATCTCCCTTGACTTCCGATCTTGTGGAACGTGGTGTGGATCACATTACAGCCCATTGAGACACTTTCAAGAGGAAAAGGAAAATCCCCTGCACTTCCTATCGAAAGCGCAGGGGATGGGGGAGAAAATTCTAGGCGTTTGCCTTTTCGATGCGATCGATGGCGACCTCAGCAACCTTCTCCTGGATGCCCATGTCGAGCTCAGAGGTGAAGCCGACGCAGGAGCAGTTGATCTCGCCCAGAACGTAGGTGTCGGAGCCGTCCTCAGCGTCTGCCAACATGAAGTCTGCGGTCCAGATCAGTGGCACGTTGTCAGTATCGCCCAGCTTGGAAGCAATGACCGGACGTGCATCCTCGAACATCTGCAGCAGCTCAGGCCATGCCTCTGGCTTGTCGTAGGTGTACTTTGCACCGGAGAACAGGGTTGCAGAGAAGTTGTCTCCACCCTCCGCTGGCTTTTTGTGAACGATGAACACTGGGGTGTTGCCAACCATGAGGATGCGGATCTCACCCTCGACGATACGCGGCATGAAGCGCATATCCACGAGCATGCCATTGTCGCCGATGACGTACTGGTCACAGAAGTCCATGAACTCACCCAGCTTGTAGTCGTGGGTCTTGTTGTCCACAGCCTCGGTGCACTTCAGTTCGGTGTCGAGTGGCAGTGCGGTACCAGGCTCTACGGAAGCAGCCAGGTCAGCGTCAGCCAGGCGCACGCGCCAGATACCCTCACCGGTGGAGCCGCGGTTCTGCTTGAGAACGCGCTCACCGTAGGAAAGGGAGGTTGGGAAAGTGTTGTGGAAGTCCTCCGCCTCGTAGTATGCGGCGGTGTCTTCTGGCACCAGATCCGTGTCATTGAGCTTGACCAGGGCATCCTTAGCGCCGTAGGCCATCATGTCGGCCGGGGTGGACATGCCCACGAGGCCAGCGTCGGCCAGCTTGGTCAGCAGCTCGAAGTAACCCTCCTCACCACCAGGGATGTTGCCCGGGTTCACGCGGGAGATGTAGCCATCGAAGTTCTCAGAGACGTTCTTGAAAATCTCTTCTGCGTTATCTGGGTGGTAGTAGATAACCTCAGAGTGCCAACCCTGCTCCTTGATCGCGTTCACGATCGGCATGGTGTCCTTACGGTGGCCGTCTGGCCCCTTGTCGGAGCCGCCCTCAACCTCGAATACAACAATGCTTTTATGCAACGTACTGCCCTTTCCTGTTCGGCTATGCACGACCTAAATGATAATTTCTCAGGGTCGAAATCCGCAGTACAGTGTTACCCCGCGCGGTCCCCCTTAACGTGAATCGGGTTACACTTTTTGCATTGAGAAAGGTGGTACCTATGGGCATTGGCTTGGACCCCAGTCCAGCACTGGAACAGTATACACACCCGAACAAGCTGGTCACGAGCGCGTGGCTCGGCGCACGACTCGGAACTCCCGGGTTGAAGGTGGTTGAGAGCAACGAAGATTCCCTACTCTATGACATCGGACACATTCCGACAGCAACCCGCATTAACTGGGCAAAGCACCTTAACGACCCCATCCGTCGAGACTTCATCAGCGCTAAAGACTTCGAGGAACTCATGGACGATCGCGGCATTTCCCGCGACGACACCGTCGTGATCTACGGCGATCGCTCCAACCTCTGGGCCGTGTACACACTGTGGGTTTTCGAGCTCTTCGGCCATCCCGATGTCCGCCTCCTCGACGGCGGCCGTGATGCATGGATGCAAGAGGAGAAGGAGACCTCATACGACGTCCCTACCTCGACCACATCCGGCTACAAGGTGGAGCGTCGCGATGATCACACCAACCGCATCTTCGTCGATGAGCTCCGCGGCTGCCTCGACTCCGTTCAGCTGCTCGATCTCCGCGACCCGGAGGGATTTGCGGGAGAAACCCACGAAAGCAAAGCTGCACCAGAACGCCACGCAACGGTCTCCCGCGCAGGCCATATCCCCGGAGCAACCAACATCGCCATGAACACGAGCCTCCACCCCAATTCCCGTTTCCGTTCCCGCGCGGAGTTGGACGAGGCACATGCCGCACTGGATCCCTCACTCCCCACGGTCACCTACTGCACCTCAGGAGCCCGCGCCGCCCATCAGTGGTTCACTCTCAAGTACCTCATGGGCTGGAATAACGTCCGCGTCTACGACGGATCATGGATCGAATGGGGCAATATGGTGCGCGTCCCCGTTGCCCAGGGACCGGCCACGTAACTTCACCACCTAGGAAACCATCCGCCCATCACACACCACCAAGACCCCACAACCCGAGCAGCACCACCCATCCCAGCACTCTCGGACGGGGAACAACTTGAGCCCCAGGCGTAACATTCACCTGGGGACACACCGTTATTACGCAGTGGAGTAAGCTGGCTTGCTCGTAGTAGCGTTAGAAAAATTACCGCAACACACCAGTTTCAGTGACGCACAACAACGTGGAGGACATGACGTGAGCTTGACTGCTCAGAGAATCACCAAGGTACTCATCGCCAACCGTGGCGAGATTGCCGTCAGGGTGATCCGCGCAGCGCGCGATGAAGGAATCGCCAGCGTTGCCGTCTACGCCGAGCCCGATGCCGACGCACCTTTCGTGCGCATGGCAGACGAAGCCTACGCATTGGGAGGCCAGACTTCCGCAGAGTCCTACCTCAACGTTGACAAGCTCATCAGCGCTGCTAAGAAATCTGGGGCGAACGCTATCCACCCCGGCTACGGCTTCCTGTCGGAAAACGGAGACTTCGCCCAAGCTGTCATCGACGCTGGCCTCATCTGGATCGGCCCCTCTCCAGAGGCTATCCGCACGCTCGGTGACAAGGTCACGGCGCGAAATATCGCCATGGATGTCAACGCACCACTAGCACCGGGAACCAAGGAACCAGCCAAGGACGCAGCTGAGGTTCAGGCTTTCGCTGAGGAACACGGCCTACCGATCGCCGTCAAAGCTGCCTTCGGCGGCGGCGGTCGCGGCATGAAAGTCGCCTACACCATGGAGGAGATCCCTGACCTGTTCGAGTCCGCGACTCGTGAGGCGATTGCAGCTTTCGGTCGCGGCGAATGCTTCGTGGAGCGCTACCTGGACCGCGCTCGCCACGTGGAAGCACAGGTCCTCGCGGATTCACACGGCAACATCGTTGTCGCATCCACCCGTGACTGCTCTCTCCAACGCCGGTTCCAAAAGCTCGTTGAGGAAGCCCCAGCACCGTTCCTCACTGAGGAGCAGACGGCTCGGATTTACGAATCCGCTAAGGCGATCTGCAAGGCCGCCGGGTACGAAGGCGCTGGCACCGTTGAGTACCTCGTCGGGCGAGATGGTCTCATCAGCTTCCTCGAAGTCAACACCCGACTGCAGGTGGAGCACCCCGTCACCGAACAGGTGACCGGATGGGATCTGGTGCGCGAGCAGTTTCGTATCGCCAATGGCGAGCCGCTGAGCCGCACCGAAGACCCAGAGATCACCGGCCACTCCATCGAGTTCCGCATCAATGGCGAGGATCCAGCCAATAACTTCATGCCAGCTCCTGGCCGCATCTCGGCCTACTCTGAGCCAGCAGGCCCTGGCATTCGCATGGATTCCGGCATTGAATCCGGCGCCGTCGTCGGCGGTCAGTTCGATTCGATGCTCGCCAAGCTCATCGTCACCGGGGAAACCCGCGAGATGGCACTACAGCGTGCCGCTCGCGCGCTCGATGAATACGTCGTAGAGGGTCTGCCGACCGTCATCCCATTCCACCGAGAAATGGTGGAACAGCCCGAATTCACTGCCACGGACGGTGACTTCACCGTCTACACGCGCTGGATCGAAGAGGAGTGGGATAACCAGCTGCCGGAGTATTCCGCCCCCTTGGAAGCGGATACTTCCACTGGTGACACGGTTTCTCTCCCGCGACAGAATATCGTCGTCGAGGTCGATGGGCAGCGCGTGGAAATCACCGTCCCAGGCGAACTCCTGGCCGCGGGAGGAAGCCTCCGCCGCCCTCGCCGCCGTCGTGGCATAACAGGTCAGGTCGCCATCACTGGCGATACTGTAGCCTCCCCCATGCAGGGAACCGTCATCAAGGTTGATATCAACGAGGGGCAGGAAGTCTCCGAGGGCGATACCCTTTTGGTGCTGGAAGCTATGAAGATGGAAAACGCGGTGAAGGCGCACAAGTCCGGCGTTGTTTCCGGACTCTCCGTCCACCCCGGTGACGGTGTGACGAAGAACCAGCCGCTATTGGAGATTGCCGACCCAGAGGAGTCCTAGCCCATATGTCGGAGAAAACCCCTGTCGCCCCGAAGCGCAACAAGCTATTCGCCATCGTCGGCATCGCGCTGTTAGTAGTGAGCCTTCTTACCGCTGCTATCGCTCTGCTGAGCATCAAAGATTTCTCCACAGACGAAGGCGTAGACGTCAAGGCGGACAAGGCGTACTACCTGCTTGCCGATGCCGAAGCTCTCCAAGCTACCCAGTGTGTTTTCCAGGACTCTGAGCAGCACCCCATTGCTGAAAAGATCTCCGACCTGGAGATCATGGTTGGGGACGATCTCCAAGTACAGGACATCGCCCTACCGTTCACCGACAGCAAGGGCGTGTTCGCCAAACTCACCTTCTCCGAGGACCTCGCAGGCGCCCACCAGAAGTGTGACTCCGGCTCGAGCTACATCTCCACGTTCTCCGGAACCACCCTGAACATTTTGCGGTGGATGGCGGTGTTGACCTTCGTCGCAGCCGTGGCTTTCTTCATTGCCTTTGTCCTGATCCGACCGCGCCGTGCGCAGCAAAAGGCGACTGATACGAACGCCACGTCCACCACGTCAAAGAGCTCAGAGAAAACCACAGATACCCCGGCGAACGAGAATTCTGCCACGTAATCCTCGGCCTTCTTCCCCGCCGCAGACACTTCGAGGACACTGACCATGGATAGCTTGGCTTATCAACTCGCCGGCCATTTCGCCAAGTTCACTAAGCCACACCGTGGCTATGTTGTCGCAATCGACCAGGGCACCACGTCCACGCGCGCAATTATTTTCGACGCCAAGGGGGACATCGAGGCGACGAGTCAGCTGGAACATCAGCAGATATTCCCTCAACCGGGCTGGGTGGAACACGATCCGATGGAGATCTTGCGCCACACTCGGCGCGTGCTTGCGGACGCGATTGCCATCGCCGATATTTCCACAGAGGAGATCGCCGCCCTCGGCATCACGAACCAGCGCGAAACCACCGTTATCTGGGACCGTAAGTCCGGCCAGCCCGTGTACAACGCAATCGTCTGGCAGGACACACGCACAGACAAAATCGTCGCTGGCTTGGATGACAACATCCGCAAGGTTTTGCGCGAACGCACGGGTTTGCCAGCTTCCACGTACTTCTCCGGGCCGAAGATCCGCTGGATTCTCGACAATGTGGAAGGCGTACGCGAACGCGCCGAGCGGGGCGAGCTGGCCTTCGGCACGATGGATTCGTGGCTGGTGTGGGAACTCACCCGCCGATCCAAACGCGCTTCAAGCTCCCCAGGAAAGGGAGCGAAGCACGTCACTGATGTGACGAATGCTTCGCGCACGATGCTCATGGATTTGAAGACCCAGCAGTGGGATCCAGAGCTCTGCGAAGCATTGGATATTCCAATGAGCCTGCTGCCCGAGATCGTCAGCTCATCGGAAGTCATCGGTACCGTTAAGCGCTCCGGACCGGCCTATGGTGTGCTCATTAGTGGCATCCTGGGCGACCAGCAGGCGGCAACCTTCGGGCAAGCCTGCCTGCAACCGGGTGAAGCGAAGAACACCTACGGAACAGGTAACTTCCTGCTCCTCAATACCGGCACGGAGCCACAAACCTCAACGCACGGCCTACTCACAACCGTGGCCTACCGCCTAGGTTCCCAGCCTGCCGTTTTCGCCTTGGAAGGCTCCATCGCGGTCACTGGGTCTCTGATTCAGTGGTTGCGGGATAACCTGGGGTTCTTCGACCGGGCGGAAGATAGTGAAACACTCGCCGCTAGCGTGGAGGATAACGGCGGTTGCTACGTGGTTCCCGCCTTTAGTGGTCTGCTCGCACCGCGTTGGCGCCCGGAGGCCCGTGGCGTCGTCGTTGGTCTCACACGCTACGTCACAAAGGCCCACATCACCCGGGCCGCGCTGGAAGCGACAGCCTTCCAAACACGGGAGGTCGTGGAGGCCATGAATGCAGATTCCGGGGTGCCTCTCACCTCCCTCAAGGCGGACGGCGGCATGGTCGCGAACTCACTCCTGATGCAATTCCAGGCCGATCAGCTCGGCGTGCCGGTGACGGTACCCAAGGTGTCAGAGACCACGGCGCTCGGCGCTGCATTCGCAGCTGGTCTGGCCGTAGGTTTCTACAGGGATTTGCAGGAAATTCGAAGTCTCTGGCAGGAGCGCGAAACCTACAAGCCAAACTCGACGGCAGAGGAACGGGATGCTGCATTCCAGCAGTGGAACAGAGCCGTCAAACGAACCTATAACTGGGCCGAGGAAGAGCCCTCGAGTCACAACGCTTAAGCCCAGGTGCTCTCCCAGCACGTCCCGCAAAACTGCCGGTGAGGACTCCTCACGAGATGCAGGCCGACGATGAACCGAGTGTAGACTGAGTCCCATGAATCAACAGCCACAGTGGTACTGCCCAGAGCCCCAAGCGCCCGCAGCTGAATCCGAGCACGGTGTCCGTGTCAGCGATGCCGAGCGTTCAGATGCCATCACGGCATTGGGCAGCCACTTCGCTGAGGGACGCCTTGGGCTTGTCGAGTATGAGGAGCGCGTCGATGCGGCGGCTTTTGCTGTCGATCGCCGAGAGCTCGACGATCTCTTCACGGACTTGCCAGCCCTCTCCCCCGGCGCCCACCTCATGCCGATGTATTCAGCAGCGGAAGTCGCCCGTGTGCGCAAAGACGGGGCTCGGCCCAAGGCCGCAACGATGGGTCTCAGCGCAGTGGCTGCCGTGGCTGGCGCTATCCTCTTTGCTCAGCCTGTCCTGCTGCTCGTCATCCCCGCTGTATTTCTACTGCTCTATGTGGCTAAGGTCGGCCCCGAGTCGTGGCACATGCCATCGGAGCGCAAGCTGGAGCAAAAGCGACTCAAGGCCATGCGCATGGAGCACAAAATGGAGTTGCAGCAGCGCCGCCAGGTTCGCCGACAGCAGGTCGATGACCTAAAAAGTTCCGCGATGAAGTTTGCCCAGCGATCCATTCAGAACAGAATTGACGGCTCAAGCAACAGGCGTTAGAAAGCCGATCCCAGCCCCTCGGCATCCGTCTCTTTGCGGAATTGCTCAATCACTCCCGCAAAGAGACGGATCCCCACCCCGATCGCCCGCTCGTCGAAGATAATGTCCGGCTGGTGCAGATCCGGCTTTTCTCCCTCTCCATTCCACGATCCAAGCCGCGCCATCGATCCTGGGACGTGCTCTAGGTACCAGCTAAAGTCCTCACCACCGGAGGACTGAGGAGCCTCCCGCAACGCATGAGGATCCGTATCCTTCACTGCCTGCGCAATGAGCGCGGTGGCAACATCGTCGTTCGTCACCGGCGGCACGCCCTTTGTGTATTTGATCTCCAGCTCCGCGTTCGTGGGCGCCACGATATCTTCCACAAGCTCGCGGAGGATTTTTTCACCTTCTCGCCAAACCCCGACCTGGGCTGTTCGGAACGTGCCGAGAAGGCGCACCTCCTGCGGGATAGCGTTGAAGGTGGCTCCGCCATTGACCGCGCCAAAAGTCACCACTGTGCCGGAGCGAGGATCAATTCGACGCGAGAGCAAACCGGGCAGCTCGGTAATGATTTTTCCCGTGGCGTAAATCAGGTCTGTGGTCAGATGTGGGCGAGACGTGTGGCCGCCCGGACCCCACAGAACAATTTCAACGACGTCACTAGCGCTGGTGATGGGACCAGTTCGGACACCGATCTCACCGGTACGCAATTTTGGTTCACAGTGCACGGCGAAGATGGACTGCACATCCTTGAGCGCGCCAGCGGCAATGACCTCCACTGCGCCACCGTCCATCACTTCTTCCGCAGGCTGGAAAATGACGCGAACTCGGACAGGAAGTGCATCCTCCCCGTGTGCATCGACGTAGGCTTTCAAGCCGCATGCCAAGGCCAAGACAACGGTGGTGTGAATGTCATGGCCACAGGCGTGCATGACACCGGGCATTTCGGAGGCAAAGTCCAGCCCCGTTTCCTCCGTAATCGGTAGTGCATCGATATCACCGCGGAAAGCAATGAGTGGCTTATCCACTGGCCCAATGTCCACTGTTGCACCCGTTGCTGGCAGAGGGTGCGGGTCCAGCCCAACCGCTCGCAACGTATCCAGGATGAACTGGGTCGTACTCATCTCCATATGGGAAAGCTCGGGATGACTGTGCAGGTGTCGGCGCCAGCCTCGAATCGTCTCGCGATTCTCCTCTACCCAGCTGCTCACGAATGTTGAGACAAAAGCCGTGTCCACCGAAGCATTCACCTTCCCTGTGTTCTGGTCGATCTCACCAGTCTAGTCCTTTACCTAGAGCGCCTCTGCATGCGCTGCTGCAGTTGAGTACGTTGGAACTATGAAAGAAGCACATAAGGCTCCCTATGCCCTTGCCCAGGAAGCAGCACAAAAGCTCCTGGCTGTCACGAAGCAAGAGGCATTCGATGTCGCAATTGTCCTCGGCTCCGGCTGGCGGCCAGCCGCCGACATCCTGACGAGCAAGGCGGACAACGTCGAAGAATTCCCTATGCCCGATCTGCCGGGCTTTTTGCCTCCTACCGCCGAGGGGCATGGCGGTACCGTTCGGGCCGCGAATATCGGTGAGCAGCGCGTCCTTGTGCTGCTGGGTCGCACCCACGCCTATGAGGGCCATGAACTGTGGCGCACTGCCCACGCTGTGCGCACCGCTGCCGCCACAGGTGTGTCAACCATCGTGCTCACCAACGCCGCCGGAGGTCTGACTGAGGGCATGAGCGTCGGAGAACCAGTGCTCATCAGCGATCACATCAATCTCACCGCGAAGACCCCGCTCGTCGGCGCGAACTTCGTCAACCTCGTGGATGCTTACTCCCCTGCACTGCGCCAAAAGGTTCAGCAGCTGCGCCCCGGCATGCGCGAGGCGGTCTACGCGATGATGCCCGGCCCGCAGTACGAAACTCCGGCGGAGATCCACATGCTCCGCACCCTCGGGGCGGGTTTGGTCGGCATGTCTACGGTCTACGAAACCATCGCCGCCCGGGAGGCGGACGTCGACGTATTGGGAATCTCCCTCGTCACGAACCTCGCAGCAGGAATGACCGGCGAGGCTCTCAACCACGAGGAAGTCTTGGAAGCTGGCAAGAATGCAGCTCAGGACATGGGCGACCTCCTGGCTGAGCTGGTGAGCCAGCTATGAGCGAACTGCATTTCGGCACGGCAGGGCTGCGGGCACCCGTCGGCCCAGGAGTGGACCAGATGAACGTGTCCTCCGTGACACGAGTGACCGCTGGCGTCGCTCAATGGATGCGCAAGAAGCGCACACCTCGCCACGCAGACGGCCGTTTTTATGTTGCTGTGGGTTTCGATGCGCGCTACGGCTCCCACCAGATGGCACGCGCGACGGCAGAGACCTTCGCAGGCGCGGGGTTTGAAGTCACGCTCATCGCCGATCCGGCTGCTACGCCGATCCTCGCGTGGCTTGTGAAAAACCGCCAGTTGGATGCAGGCGTGCAGATCACTGCGAGCCACAATCCAGCCGGCGATAACGGCTACAAGCTGTACTTGGACGGCGGGCAGCAGTTGTTGTCCCCCGCTGACGAGGAAATCGAAGCGGAAATCTGCACTCAGCCAGCCGCCGCGCAGATCCCTCGCTCCGAGTCCAAGTCGATGGACCTCGCAGCGAAGAATGGCTACGTCACAGCTATCTCTGCGCTCGTCGCCACCGGAGAACAGAAGCAGCTGGCGCCCCGCCGCACCCTGAAGATTCTCTACACACCGATGCACGGCGTGGGCGGCGAAGCGCTAGAGTCCGCGCTGAGGGTCAGTGGTTTTGGCGATGTGCATTATGTCGCTTCCCAGCGCTGGCCGGATCCGACCTTCCCCACCGTGGATTTCCCCAACCCCGAAGAACCGGGCGCCACGGACCTTCTGCTGGAGGAGGCCAGGGAGATCCAACCGGACCTGGTGATCGCTTTGGATCCGGATGCTGATCGCTGCATGTTGGGTGTAAAGGATCCGTCTGACGAGCAGTACGGCTATCGCATGCTCCGCGGGGACGAGACCGGTCCGCTGATCGCTGAGCGGGTTCTCAAGCAGCACTGGCAGTCGAATGACTCGACCGCCCGCCCTGTTGTTGCCACTACTGTGGTGTCCAGCCAATTGCTCGGCGCAATGGCACGCAGCAGAGGATGGGACTATGTGGAGACGCTCACGGGCTTTAAGCACTTGGCTCGTGCTGCGGAGGGTCGGCCTGGTGAATTGGCCTTCGCTTACGAAGAAGCCATCGGCACCTGCCCTGCACCACACGTGGTGGCAGATAAGGATGGTGTGGCGACGGCGCTCATCGCTGCAGCGTGGACGGCTGAGCTGAAGGAGCATGGCCGCACACTATTGGATGAGCTCGAGGCCTTGGAAAAGGAGTTTGGTTCCTACCGGACGGCACAGGTCAGCGCCCGTTTTGCAACGGCTGCGGAAGCTGCGGCGAAAGTGGAGAGCTTCCGCGACAACCCACCAGAGCAGCTCGCTGGCATCGCGGTCACGGCGGAGAAAATCACAGACTCCGCAGGCCAGAGCACCGCGGGAGTGAAGCTAACGGGTGCCGAGGGAGACCTATCGCTGCGCGTTGTGGCGCGCCCCTCCGGCACGGAGCCGAAGGCCAAGTTCTATTTGGAGGTCACCGGCCCTGCCGACCAGGCAGCTACTGTGGAGCAGCGCCTCGCCCGGCTGGAGCAGGACATCGCGCAGACCTGACCCTTCCCCTGGGCTAGGGGTCAGGGCCCAGAATTCTCCAGGTTTTTGCCCCAGAGCCCGGTTGGGTCGGAGCTCGCCTGGCTCAGGGCTGGCCTAGGTTAGAGCTCGTCGAGGTCGATGTTGCGCGGACCGTAGAGTCGGTCGCCAGCATCGCCGAGGCCCGGCACGATGTACGCATCCTCGTTGAGGGCAGGATCGATCACCGCCGTGACCAGCTTCTTCACGGGCAGACCAGAATTGACGAGGGTATCCACTCCCGGTTGTGCGGAGATCATGCAGACCACGGTGATGTCATCGGCTCCACGGTCGACCAGTAGGCGTAGGGCGTGCAGTAGGGATCCTCCTGTAGCCAGCATCGGGTCCACGAGCATTACTGGCTGCCCGGACAGATCCTCTGGGAGCGCCTCGAGATAAGGGACGGGCTCGTGCGTCTCTTCGTCACGAGCCATGCCGATGAAGCCCACCTGGGCGTCGGGAATCATTGACAACGCCGGGTCGATCATGCCCAGGCCAGCGCGAATGATGGGCACGATGATAGGTGGCTTTTCCAGCCGGTAGCCTTCCGCCACTGCCACGGGAGTTTTCACATCGAAGGGTTCGAGGACGAGATCCTTCGCAGCCTCGTAGACGAGCATCGAGCCGAGATCGGCCAGCGCTGCGCGAAATGCTGCGTTGTCACTGCGTTCGTCCCTCATGATCGTCATGCGCGAGGCGACGAGAGGGTGATTGACCACCTGAATATCCATGGTCCCTCATTCTACGCAATAAGTGGCGAGAACCATTTGCCGGTCCGCGGAGTCTTATGGGGCACCGTTGTTGACTTTCGATCGATTTAGGGAGGGGTTGGTCAGCCATGGTGGTGGGGATTACTGCAGATATTGGCTCGCTGTCGGGCGTGGGCCGCCAGGTGGAAAGCGTTGGGCATTCTTTGAGGAACCGCGAGGAGCCCGTGGATGCTGTCCTTGATTGTCCGATGGTGCCGGAGGCCGCGGAGTTTCTCCGCGCGTTGTCTACCGCGAGGCAGCAGCATTGCTCCTCGTTGTCTTCCCTTTCTTCGTTCTTTTTCGACGCCACCAGTGCCCTCCAGCAGTTCTCTTCGGATATTGATGAGCATGAGCGGCACACGGCAGACTCGTGGGAGCGGTGGCGGGTATGAATATCGTGAGTTTGTTGGAGCCTTTGGCTTCGCTAGCGCCCTCCCCCATGGACGTAGGATTGTCTGCTCGGCTGCCAACCGTTGGCGATCTAGGGGTTGAACAGATAGTGCCCAGCATCCGTGCGGCGGTTGAAGGACTCGCTGGTGACGCGATGTCGGCCAAGCTGGGTAGTGCCGTGGATTCTGTGCAGCAATCACTTGGGGTTGGCGATGAGCTGGACGGAATTGCTGACCGTGGTGCCAGCGCGGTCGATGCGGCAATTTCGGACATCACGCTGATCGCTAAGGACTGCTTGCGGGATGTCGTGGAGCATTTGCTGTCCACCAGCGCAACGCCCGGCCCCTTGGCCTGGATCAGCGGCGCCGGGGTGCTTCCCCTCGTGGAAGAACACAGGTTGCGGGCACAGCAGCGCTTACAGGAACTCGGCTCGGAACTGGGTGGGCTGACACGCGAGGTTGAGGGTGTCGAGATCCCCCACTCGCCCGGCGCGCCAGTGGCGTCGAACTCACCGCATCCCACGTCGACGCTCCACAGCCACGAAGAAGCAACAGCCTCCATCGGAACGGCAGCTGGCGGAGAATCCATGGTGGCAGGCGCACCAAACGCACAAGCCGCGGCGGCCGTCAGCGCGGCAAAAACAGCTTTAGGCACGCCATATCAGTGGGGCGGAAACGTCCCGGGAGTGGGCCTTGATTGCAGCGGCCTCACACAGTGGGCGTATGCACAGGCAGGTGTGCAGATCCCACGAACCGCGGACGCCCAGGCGATCGGGATGCAGGTCAGCCGCGATCAGCTCGCACCGGGAGACCTGGTCGTGTGGGACGGTCATGTAGCTATGGCAGTTGGGAATGGGCAGATGATCGAGGCGGGCGATCCAGTCCAGATCAACCCTGTGCGCACGGAAAACATCGGCATGAACTTCCTTGGCTTTTATCGGCCGACTGTGTGATCAGATCGACCTGAAGCAGCTTTTAGAGCGAGTTAGGAGCACACGATGAGACATAGTGGTCTCGCACGAATCGTCAGCCAGCCAGTTGCACGGGAGTACCACTTGGCCCAATTCCTCGGGGAGGAACCAGCCACCGTCCCGCCCGTACTGACATCAGATCTGCGAACAACTCTCAAGAAACAAGCAGAAGCTAAAGGGGAAAGTCACGCGCCGAAACGATAGAATGGCCAGTCATGGCAACAGATAACGGCGCACGAGCATACGGCACGGGAATCGTCCCTCTGGAAATGGAATTGACCAGCGGTACCTGGTACACGCTCTGGGCTCCAAACTGGATCGTCCGCGGGGAAAAATGGCAGGCATTCCTCGGGGATGAGGAGCACATTTTCGTCTTTAAGTCCCCGGCCGAGGTTCTGGCCTTCATCGAATCCACGAATAAGCACGACCTCATCGAGCACGCCAAGTGGGCCAGCTTTGCCAAGGACAAGCCGACGAAGGTTGTCCCCGCACCCAGCGGCACCATCAGCCTCGTGGAGTTGCCTAATCGCCTAGCCGAGCGCCCGAGCTACGAAAATACCCTCGCCGTGACCCGGGGCTTCGATCTCTTGCAGTCCCTCGGCACCGTGCTGGGGATCGCCAGCATTACTAAGTGGTTTAAGAGTTACTCGATCCTGCACAACACCCGTCGCGGTGCAGAGCACTACTCCTCACAGAACGGTATGGAAGAATGGTCCGGCGTTGGCCGCACCGTGCTGGATAAGTGGGTTGAGGTAACAGATGCCATCGAGGATGATCTCAAGCACCCGGAACTCGATGAGGCGGCCGTGAAGGACGCCCAGGAGCGGATTGACCAGGCTCTCGAAGCCCGGGAGAAAAAGGCCGCTGAGCGCAAACAGAAGGAAGAAGCAGCCGCGGAGGACGCGGACCCTTATGATTCGAGCCTCTGGGCAGCAGCTGGTATTGATCCGATCCGCATCAGCATGAACGGCCAGTATGTCTACACGCTGCGATGCTACTTGGACAACAAGCCACTCTTCCTCGGCCACATGGGGCAGATCAATACCTTCCCCAACTCTCGCGCACTGGTGCGCTGGCTCATCGATGCACCGGAGCATGACCTGGAGGATCTCTCCACGTGGGGCGACATTCTCACCGCGGCAAATGCTGGCGAGCTGGAGCTAGAGGTTCACGAATCCAACCAGTATTCCTTCAACGGTTTGCGCGAGGACATCGGGAAGAACGTGGACGCCGTGGATTCCGACCAGTTGGCGCGCGCCTACGAACTACTTGCGGATGCTGCTGACTGGGCTGGCGACGACGGCGTCAACAAAGTGCTTGTCGCCTACCCACGCCTGCAGAACTACTTGGCCTACATGCTCGGCTCCCCGAGCGATTCCACCCCAACTGCACCATTCGATGAGGAAGTCAAGGGCTGGAAGGCCCTGGAGGATGGCCTGATCCGCCGCTTCTCGAAGTTCTAAGCTTCTCGACGCCTTCTCTCTAGTTTCACTCCCACCCTGAGCCGACATCTGTCGCCGGCACTGGGTGGGAGTGCTTTATTCGCACCTTAGGCGGGGTTAACACACTCGTTGCGCAATGTTCAATGTCCGTGCACCCAACTTACATAATGCGGACAGCACTGTCTGTTTTTCTGTTAAAGACTGTCTCCTTGTGATCTGAACGAAAGGTCCTTGATCGAGGCACCATGACGTCCGTCAAGACAAACGAAGAAGAGCATCATGAATCGTCGCCTCATCACAATGACCACGGCTCTCGCCGTGGGTTTGACCACTGCCACCGCTGCCCCCATCGCCGTCGCTCAAGAAGCATCAGCCAATACCGACGCCACGGATATCATCATCTCCCCCGGTAGTGATGAAACCCAGATCAATCTGGCGTGGCGTACGAGCAGCTTGAACCCTAGTGCTGAATTCGTCCAGTGGGCGCCGTCCGCTGCTATCGTCGACGGCGCATTCCCCAAGGACGCCAGCACAAGCGAGGCCACTCGTCGCCTCGGCGGCGCAGCGGACTACCATAACGCAGCCACCATCACCGGCTTGAAGGAGAACACCGAGTACTCCTACCGCCTCGGCAGCGACGAGCGTGGTTGGTCCCAGGTACACACCTTCGATACGGAATCCTTCGGCGATGACTGGAACTTCCTCTTTGTCGGTGATCCTCAGGTGGGAGCTAGCGGTAACCGCGACAAGGACACAGAGGGCTGGCTGGCAGCAACGAAGGCCGCCACGGCTCAGTTTCCCGATTCTTCCTTGCTGCACTCCGGTGGCGATCAGGTGAACATCGCGGTCAGCCGCAATGAGTACACGTCCTTCTTCAGCAATCCCACTCTGCGTGAGCTCCCAACCTCTGTCGTCCGCGGTAACCACGAGAAGGGTGGCAGCCTTTATGACCGCATGTACAACATGCCGAATGGGTCGAATGACAACTACTGGTACGAGCACAACAACGCGTTGTTCGTGAGCCTTGATTCCAACAACAGCGATATCGAAGCGCACAAGACCTTCCTGCGTGAGACGATCTCCGCGCACGGTGCGGACAAGGACTGGATTATCCTCAGCTTCCACCACGCACCGTACAGCCAGGGCACCCACCACGACGATGGCAACCTGACCCCTTTGCGCGAAGAGCTCGCGCCAACGATCAGCGAGCTGGGTGTGGATGCCGTCCTCAGTGGCCACGATCATATTTACACCCGCAGCCACCTCATGAATGGCAACGAACCCGTGCTCCCAACTGAGGGCGCCACCGGGGCAGAACGAGCTGGCAAGCCTGGCGATGTCCTGCACCCGAAGAAGGGCGAAGCCCTCTACATCACCGGTAGTTCCTCCTCCGGTTCTAAGTTCTACGACTTCATGGCTAAGGACGGCACCCGCATTAAGGATGCCACCGTGGAGGATACTTTCGCACAGGATCAGCCACTCGATTCCACCGCTTGGTGGAACCAAGACCGCACACCGGATTACACCAATATCCAGGTGACTCCCGAGAAGCTGACCTTGACCACCTACAACGTGGCGGACAACTCTGTGGTGGATGAAGTCACGTTGGCCAAGGGCGCCTCCGATGAACCGGAGCAGGACGACTCCTCCTCGGAGGGATCTGACGTGCTGGCGGGCTCTGATGATCTCTCGAGCGGTTCTTCGAGCGACCTTTTTCTCCGATAGCGACGCCCGCGTGTGGTTGGGCATCGCTGGTGCTGTGGGAGCCATCGGCATCGTAGCTGGCCTCCTGAGCCCGCAGGTGCGCGCTCAGGTGAGTAAGTTCTTCGGTGGCCGACGCTAACTTTCGCGCTCCGATCCAGTGGCTGTACTAAATCCGTGATGGCAAAAGGACTGCTCCGCCACGAAAGGCGGTGCAGTCCTTTTCTGTGTGCGGGTTTACTACCCGCCCAAGTATCCAGTAGTTCTTCTGATCCTCGTTTTAGTTATCCTCAGAGCCCTCGCGTGAATCTCGCGGCTGCTCACAATCAGCAGCATCGGTTCCACCGGCGGCTGGGTTGAACGGATTAGAATCCGCGTCCTGCTGGTTCTGGCCGTATTGGTTCTGAGCGTAGCCGTTCTGGTCATTCTGGCCGAAGGCATTACCCTCCTGAACGAAACCACCTTGTGCATTTTGGTCGTACTGGCCAGCACCTGCTGCTCCAGCGGCCGGTACTCCGAAACCCTGCGCTGGAGCCTGCTGGTAACCACCCACGTTCTGCTGGGCGCTCACAGCCTCAAGCTCCGGCAACTTCTTCATGAACAGCCACACAACCAGCCCGATGGTGGCGAGGGTGGTCAGGACGCCGAGCCAGAAGCCGAAGCCATAGCCCTGCTTCAGTGCGTCACCAAATTCGGAAGCAAGGTCCTTGTAATCGTCGTTGTTGAGTTTGGACTGCTGAGAAGCAGCAAAGTAGATGATGTAAAGCACTCCCAGACCCGCAGCAACTGCGCCGAGGATGGTCGCGACCTTAGGTTGGATTTTCTTGAAGAGCATCACAGCAGCAGCAATGAGCAGTCCGATGATCAGGATTTGTAGCAGGAGGAAATCTGCGGCCCACTCGGTCTCGGATTCCTTACCCTCAGACGTGGACTCGAGAACGGACTTAATGCGGCCGAAACCGTTGATCTTGGCTTCCACAGAGACGGTAGCACCGAAGATGCTGACGGTCAGCCCTGTGCCGTACCACTTGAGGAAACCAACGAAGATCTGCAGCAGCGCGAGAACGCCGAAAGCCCCGGCAACGAGTTGATGGATCGGCTTCGCTTGCAGAGTGTTTAGCGCCTTGTCAATGTTGGTGCCCACTGCAGCGCCAACGCTCGGCCCTTGTTGACCTGGTTGCCCCTGTTGTTCAAACTGTTGCGCGGCGCCGTACTGCCCCTGCTGGCCAGGCTGATCTCCGTACGGGCCAGGCTGCCCGAACTGTTGCTGTCCCGGCTGGCCGTAGGCACCTTGAGGTGCCTGGCCGTAACCCTGTGGCTGAGCTCCGTACTGACCTGCCTGGTTGTCATTGCCAGGCTGGCCGTATGGCTGACCGTACTGTGCCTGATCACCGTATTGCTGTGGCTGGCCGTATTGTCCGCCAGGCACCTGACCGTTCTGACCGGCGCCGCTAGGGGTGAATCCACCGGCGGACCCGCCGAAAGGATTGTCGCCTTGGTGGCCTTGATCCAGCGGATTATTCCCGCCCTCGCCGTGTGGCTCTGAGGAAGAGCCATATGGGTTCTGGTTAGTCATATTGTGAGTCCTTACCTGACAACGTCATGTGATGTGGGGTTCACGTTCCCCGCGCACCCACTCGAGCGCAGCCAGTTTCATGAACCATCACGTTTGCTACACGCCATAGACTACTCATTTGTGTCATGTGACACTACGCAGACGCCGACTATTCCCTGAAGGCGGGGAGTTATCCGCACGGACTTGAGAAATCCGCTTCGTTATTCAGCGTGCGGGGATTGCCTCCCTGCGAGGCTGCATCGCGGCAGAGGCTGGCGATGTCTCGCCCGTAGTCCCGGGCGATGGCATAGACACGATGTCCATCTACGCTTGCACGCAAAGAACTGCACTCCCCCGGCTGGAATACGCGAGTACCCGGATGTTGCGTCAGCGCGGCATCAATCTCCTGCTGCGCATTGCCGTAATCCACGACAGAATGCAGGATGAGCACTGCCCTACCGTCGCACACGGACTCGCCACGGTTGTCGCCCCTCGCGTTGGTATCCGACGCCACCGCGCCCTGTACCTCGTCCCCGTCAGTTCGGCTGTCGTCTTGCGCAGAGGCTGTCTCAGCAGGCTCGGTGACTGTAGCAGCCTTCTCCGCCTCTGACTCTTTAGCCTGACTTGTACTCTCTTCAGCCTGACTTGCACTAGGGGCGGCGCTTGTCAGCTTCCCGTCCGCACTACTGCCCTTCGCGGACACATAGCCTTCGGCTGCAGTGGGGCTATCAGTGCCGGTGATCTTCGGCCAGAGGAAAAAGCCCAGCGCCATACCTACACACACGACGATGACCCCAAGGATCACCAGGAGTCCCTTTGAGGAGGAGCTCGGTTGAGGAGGAGTTGTCACCAGCGTGACCTTCTTTCAAATAGATGACGGTTAGCGTGCGCATAACGCGCAAGGGACTTGGCAAACGGCTTATCCAGCACTACACCAGTGTTCGCTAAGGAAGCACAGATGCGCTCGATCTTGGAATTCGTCTTCTTTTCGGTCCACTCGAGTTTCTGCGCCAACTGCTTCACGCTATAAAGCTCTCCATCCGGCACCCCGTGATGCCGTGCCATGGGCTCTGCCATCAGCCCGAGCAACTCCTGCTGCTCGGAGTTCGGATTCCAATTGCCCTGCGTTGCTGGAGCAGCGATTCCGCCGGGGCGCACACCCGGCGCACGATTGCCCGCATTCTCCACATCAATGTGCAATTCGTAGGTGCGATCTGGCGTCGAAAAAATCACGGCAGACGGGCCGGGCAGCAAAGGGGCCTCCGCACCGGGACCCAGGGAAACCTGCGTGAAGGCATCGCGACCACGCGGTTCAATCTGCACAATCAACCGGCTGCCGATATTTCGCATCATCCATGCGCTGCCGTTAAACCACAGGACCAACAACGTGCGGTGGAGGAACTCATCATCATCGCCAACGAGGAAGTCTGCGGCGCGGCCAATCGTCACTTCTTCACCGGGAGTGAGGACGCGACGGGTGCCAATGAGGTCATCCACACGGATACGAGGGCCGATTGGTGGGTTTGCTAGCAAATTGGCACCTCGAGGCGATCGTTTTTAGCGTTCTCGCTGGATACTAACACCGCGAACTGCGAGCGAGCGCCCGTCGGTAGCATCGCCCACGTGGGCCTCTGGTTCCCCTGAACCTCAAAGGACTGTACTTTGCACGTGCCTTCGCTGAGGTCCTCCGCACCATCGGCGTTGACGTTCTCCTCGCGGTTAAGACCAGAGCCGTAGTCCGACACGGAGACGAACAGGTCCTCGTTGGAGCATGCAATACGCGCAAGCTGGCCCTGCTCCGGATCGGCGGAGCGGCAAACCAGCCCCCGCCAGCCGACCGTATTCTCGCGCTCGGAAACCAGCCCTGGGAACACTCGAGCCAGGGTAGCTTCCGCCCCATCCCAATCCGGAGTCATTACATAACGCTGCACGCCAATGCTCACGCCGAGCCCTACGATCAGCAGCACCGCGAGGCCCACGAGAGACTTCCACCACAGGCCGCTCTTCTTCGTTTCTTGCGCTGGAGCAGCGGTGGGAGTCGGCGCCGCATTGCTGAAGTGGTGTGCATAGCTCTGCGAAGCATAGTTCTGCTGCAGTCCATATCCCGCTGACTGGCCAACAGAAGATGCGCTGTACACGGAGGTTTCCGCGGTCATTGCATTCGGGTTCGACGCCGGATTATCGCGCGTCGGCGGTGCTTGATCCGCAGTGTATCGCCCGCCGATCGGGCGCGGAGCACGGTTACCGTGCTGGCCACCTGTCCACGCCAGGGCATCGATGAACGCCGTGGCCGTGGGGTACCTGTACGCCGGGGCATCAGCAAAGGCCTTGCGGAAGACCTCCTCCACAGCCCCCAGATTGCCGGAATCTTGGGCAGAGATACCCAACTCAGCAAAGCGTGGGAAGACACGCTCGTGCCGCCAATCCGTCGCAGACATCGTGTCCTTGAGTGGGTAGAGGGTGAGCATCTCAAAGGCGATGAGACTCAGCGCATAGTTGTCGCTGGCCGCGTTGGGCTGGTTATGAATCACGCCCTCCGCGCCCGCAGATTCGCCCGGGTAGAGTTCCGGCGCGAAGTAGCGCTCCGTGCCAATCATCATGGACAGTGAGGTCACGCGCGTATCGTCCGGTGTCAGGGAAATTCCGAAGTCCGTCAGCAGGCTGCGTGCTTCGAACGTCGCCTCACCGGGTTCGGTGGAGGGAACGAGAACATTGCCGGGCTTAATATCGCGGTGGATCACTGGCGGATTAAGCTTGCCGTGCAGGTAATCCAAGGCGGCGGCAATGGGACGCAGAATCTCCACCGTCTCCGCGACACTAAAGTGATTGCCCCATTCACGGCGGTCGCGAATCCGTTCGGCTAGGGTGCCACCAGGCACGTAGTCCATAACGAAGTACGCGCCGGCGGGCCCCTCGCCCTCGTCATCGAGCACGCCCGAATAGTGAATGCTCACGATGGCGGAGTGACGGATCTTACCCAGCGTCTGCATTTCGGTGGTGAAGCGACGCAAGCCTGCTTCGTCCAGCAACTCCGTCGAGAGTGCTTTCACAGCGACGTGGCGCTGTAGAGCGGCGTCCCAGGCCTTGTACACCACTCCCATGCCGCCGCGCCCAATTTCTTTGAACGACGTCAGCCCGTGCCTTTCCTGAAGCACGCGTTGAAGGTGCTGAGATGCTGTGTCCACTGGAATTTACGTCCTGATTCGCTAGTGACCGCTTAATTGAAGTCGCTGGCTTCACCCACTGCGATGAGCTTGGCATCGCCGTCAACGATGCCAAGCATCATTCCTCCGACAACCTCACCCTCACCATCATTGGAGCTAATGCTGACGAAGTACAGGTTCCCTTCTTCGGCAGCCTCAAAGAATTGGCGCTCTTCTACGTCCAGATCGCTGCGACTCTCTCCAGCTAGAACTGCGCCCATGAAGGCAGAACTATTATCCACACGCTGGACTCCGGGGGCTCCGGTATCGAAGAGATCGCTCGGAGTGGAAACATCGCGGTTATCGATCAGGTTGAGATTGTCTTCCTTGGTTGAATCCAAGGAGTACTTACGGACCCAGTCCTTCATCTCCCCTTGATTCTCGGTCTTCAGCAATTCCTTGGCGACATTTTCTGCCTTGCGCTCACCAGAGGTGAAGTGGCCGATTCCTGCGACAACGCCCCACACCAACAGGCACGCAACAAGAGTAAACACGGCGGTGGCGATGATCGCGGACTTCGAAGACTTCTTGAACTCACCACGCAACTTGGCGGTCTTCTCGCCTGTGGTCTTCTTCAGTCCTGCGGTGGCGGCTGCGAACTTCTCCTTGGCGCCCGGCCCCTGCTGCTGTGGCTGCCCCGGCTGCCCGGCGAACTGCCCTTGCTGAAACTGCTGTGGCTGCTGCGCGTAGCCCTGCTGGTGCGAGTCAAACTGACCCTGTGGCTGGTAGCCCTGCTGGAACTGCTGTGGCTGTTGGCCATACTGCCCTTGTGGTGCCTGCGAGAAGCCCTGCGGGCCGGAATACTGCGGCTGCTGGTAGCCTGGCTGGCCTCCTTGCGGATACGCCCCTTGCTGGCCAGCCCCTGGCGGGTTGGGGAATTGCGACTGCTGGTTGCTCTCCCCCGCCGCGATCTGGCGCAGTGCAGCGATATTCACTTCCTCGCCGAACTCATCGGCAATGCGGCTATCGTATTCGGCCTTCTTACCGGAATCCCCGAGGATTTGGCGTGCGATCTGCAGCTCATCGAGGCCACCAGGATTGCTGAAATCCTGGCGCTCGATTCGCTCATCAATCTCGCGTGCCAGGGATTGCGAATCCGCATGCCGATCAACGCGGAGAGTGTCATACAGGTTGTAGTGCGCCATGGTGTCCTCGTGGTAATCCATTAGTTGTTCGACGTCAGCAGCGCCCGCCTGGCAGTGGCCGAATACAAGTCAACAGCTGAACTCACAAAGAGAATCTTAGGTTCCGTGACAGCGAAAACTCGACCCGGATGGGGATTATTCCTCACTCTGGGGGCATAGCACCACGATCAACTAACTCTTCCTCAGTTCGTGGCTCAGCGCGTCCAGCTCGCCACCGCCAGCCATCTCCAAAGTGAGCTGTTCGAGGCTCACGTCGGATCGCGGCGCGTCGAGCACCTGGCGTCCCATGTTCAGCAGGACAAAGTGATCTCCCACCAGATGCGCGTGATGCGGGTTATGAGTAATGAGAATGACTCCCACGCCGCTATCCGCTGCTGCACGAACAAACCGCAGCACCATTCCGGACTGCTTCACGCCCAGCGCCGCCGTCGGCTCATCAAGGATCAGCACACGCGCACCAAAGTACAGCGCACGTGCAATAGCCACGACCTGTCGCTGACCGCCGGACAGCGTACTGATCGGCACCTCTACGTCCTTCAGGTTCACGCCCATCTTCGCCAATTCCTCAGCGGTGATGCGCTTCATCTCCTCTGCCTTCAGCTGGCCAAGGAAGCCCGTGAGTTCCTGCCCCAGGAAGAAATTGCGCCACACGCTCATCTGATCCACCACAGCCAAGTCCTGATAAACAGTGGCAATACCTTTGTCCAGCGCATTCTTGGGCGAAGAAAACTCCACTTCCTCACCCTCGAGGAAGATCTGTCCCGCGGTCGGCGCGTGGCGCCCCGCGAGCATCTTAATCAGTGTCGATTTACCCGCACCATTATCACCCAGTACACAGGTGACCTGGCCAGGCTGGATGCTCAAGTTAATACCCTTGAGCACCTCTACTTCGCCATAGGCTTTGTCCACATCACGAAGAACAATCAGCCCTTCAGGAATGTCTACGGTTGCGGACGCAGTGGCGTCGGATATGGAGGTCATGAGCGAGCACCTGCCCAGCGGGAGAAGGAATTATTCGTAATGACGGCGAACAACAACATGGCGCCGAGGAAGAACTTGAACCAGTCCGGGTTCCAACCGGCGTACACGATGCCCTGGTTAGTCATACCGAAAATCAAGGCACCGATAGCGGTACCGATAGCCGTGCCACGGCCGCCAGTCAGTGCGCAACCGCCAATCACGGCGGCGATGATGTAGAGGAATTCATTGCCCACACCCTGACCGGCCTGGATGGAGTCGAAGGCAAAGAGGTTGTGCATGCCCACGAACCACGCCGCGAAACCGACGAACATGAACAAAATGATCTTCACGCGGCGCACCGGCACACCCACCGCGCGGGCTGCATCCGCATCACCACCGACGGCGAAGATCCAGTTGCCGAAACGCGTCTTAAACAGCAGCCAGCTGGCTAAGGCCACGAACAGCAACCACCAGAAGATCGTCACGCGCACGCTCACGCCGAAGATATCCACCGAGCTTGCGAACACCACCTCCGCGGAAGGAAAGCCTTCCATGTCGGAAATCGTTGGTGTGGCAACCTGACCCGTGACCAACTTTGTCACAGCGAGGTTGATGCCCTGCAGCATGAGGAAGGCCGCCAGCGTGATGAGGAAGCTGGGGATACCTGTGCGCATCACCATGTAGCCATTGAAGGCACCAATAGCCAGGGCAATGAACAAGCTGGCAAAAACTCCCACCCAGCTGTTGAGCCAGAAGTTGTAGTTCAGCATCGTCGCGGCCAAAGCAGCGGTGGTCACGGCCACGCCGGAGGAGAGATCAAACTCATCGCCGATCATCAGCAGGCCGACAGCCAGAGCCATGATGCCGATTGTGGAGCTGGCGTACAGCACCGTCGCGAAAGCATCGAGGCTCCGAAATGCCGGGGCAACGATCATGAAGAGCGTAAAAATGGCGATCGCGCCGAGCACGCTGGTGAGCTCGGGACGTTTCATCACGGCGAGCACACCGCTTTCCCGCTTGTCATCCCACGACGCCACCGGCGCCCGATCCGCAGCACTTTCTGCAAAGGCTGGGGTGTCCGCGGTCATCGCAGCCCCTCCTTCGCAGCATCCGCGATGGTGTCCACATTGGACTTATCAACGAAGCTGGGACCCGTGAGCACAGCTTGCCCACCGCCGACAGTGGAACCGTTGCGCTTGGCCAGCCAGAGCGCGTCAATAGCCATGTAACCCTGCAGGTACGGCTGCTGATCCACAGCAAACTGGACGTCGCCGTTACGGATGGCCTCCACGAGCTCAGCATTCGTGTCGAAGGTTGCGACCTTCGCATCAGATCCAGCGGCCTGAGCGGCCTTGACGCCGACGAGTGCCACAGGGGCGACGAGCCCCATGATGTAGTCGATGGTTTTGTCCTGCGACAACTTGGCCTGGAGGGTGGATTGCACGTTGGTGAGATCCATGCCGTTGACGTAAATCGTCTCTACCTTCGCACCCTTGGCACCGTCCTTGATACCTCCGCAGCGAGATTCCTGGGAAGTATTGCCCTGTTCGTGAATGACGCACAGGACGTGCTTGGCGCCATCTTTGTCGAGGCGTTCACCAGCGCGCTCACCAGCGATGGACTCATCCTGGCCGAAGAAAGCGCTCAGACCGTAGTCCTTGTAGCGGTCCATACCGTAGTCCTTGTAGCGGTCCATACCGGCATTGAGGCCCACGACCGGAATATCTGCCTCCGCGGCTTTCTTCGCCGCAGGCCCGATGGCTTCGACGGTCGGCATGGTCACGGCAATGCCATCGACCTTGGAGTCGATAGCATTCTGCACCAGGTTCGCTTGTTCCGGTGCCTGCGGCGAGGAACTGTAACGCAGCTCCAGGTTATTTTTCTTCGCAGCATCTTCGGCGCCGGCTCGCACGAGATCCCAAAAGGTATCCCCTGGGGCACCGTGGCTGATCATGGCAACGGTGTAGCGTGGCGTGTCTACACCACCGCCACCGCCTTCTGAGCCGTTGGAGCGCGGTCGCCCACCCGTGGCCGAGCACGCCGTCACGAGACCAAGCGTGGCGATGAGGATGAGCGCCACGACTGCCTGTTGAATTCTGCGAAGGTTAATTGACACAAAGCACGATTGTGCGCAGGTCAGGGGCGGTAGTCAATTTGCTTCCCAGGAGCCTTTAACGATTAAGAGCGCTCATGCTGGGGCAATGCGCAGAAACTACTTTTCCTCCGAGGGCTGCCCGGCCTCGCCTTCGCCATCGGCCATGTCGTCGTCGGCATCGTCCTCATCGTCGAGGCTCAGACCCAACTGCTCGAGCTCGGCCTTGAGGTTCTCCATGGACAGCTCCATCTGCTCCTGTCCCTCCATGCCGTGCATGTGTCCGTGGGCATGGGAATGATTGTGCAGCGCCCCGAGGGCTCCCGACATCTCCGCACCGTCTTCTTCCTCACCAGCCGTCTCTGCACCAAAGTGCTCCCCCAGCTCCGCGTAGGCCGGGTAGATGACATTGCGCTCAAGATCCTCACGCAGCGGGGAGGAGCAGAACGCATGCTCGAGGGCGTTGGTCGTCATCTCCAGCAGCTGCCAGTACTCCAGGTCAAAAGCTTCTGCCAGCACCTCAAACTCGCGGGACATCGTCGTGCCCGAAACCAAGCGGTTGTCGGTATTGATGGTGCACACGAAGCCCATCTCGTAGAGCAGGTTGAACGGGTGATCCGCGATCTCATCGGCGACGCCGGTTTGGGTGTTAGAGGTGGGGCAGATTTCCAGTGGGATCCGCTGATCGCGCACAGCCTGGGCAATTGGCCCCAGCTCGAGGCCGCTCATGGTGGCGTCGAAATCCTCGTAGATTCGCACGCCATGACCAATGCGGCGCGCTCCCTGCGCCAGCGCATCCTTCATGGACTCTGGCCCAGCGGCCTCGCCCGCGTGGATGGTAAACGGCACGAGGTTGGCGCGGAGCAGGTCGAAGGCCTCTGAATGGTTCGACGCCGGGAAGCCCGCCTCTGCACCCGCAATGTCGAAGCCCACCACGTATCCCTCGCCTGGGGTGTGATCGCCGAAGTTGTCGACCGTCAACTGAGCAATTTCCGTTGCCCTGTCTGCGTGGCGCATGGCGCAGATGATGAGGCGGACGTGAATGCGCTTCCCCTGCTCCGAGACGAGCCGCTCCCCCTCCTTCACGCCCTCCACCGTGGCCTCCACGACTTCCTGCAAGCTCAGGCCATCCTTGAGGTGCTGCTCCGGGGCATAACGCAGCTCGGCGTAGCAGACATTATCCGCGGCCAAGTCCTCCACGGCCTCGCGGGTGACTCGGATCAGAGACTCACGAGTCTGCATCACTGCAGTGGTGTGGTCGAACGTCGTCAGGTAAGTGGGCAGATCCCCGGAGTTCGCGGCATCATAAAACCACTGTTCCAGCTCTGCCGGATCAGTGGTTGGAAGAGTGTGCCCAATCTTCTCGGCTAGTTCAACGATGGTACTTGGCCGTAGGCCTCCATCGAGGTGGTCGTGGAGTTCAACTTTGGGCAGACGGGCAATAACGTTCGAATCGATCATGACTCCGCATTCTACGCAAAGCCATGAACGCGAGATCTTAGCGTCGGAAAAGAGAGGACACCGCGCCACCGACGAGAACGCCGACCGCAGCGCCGGCACCGAGCAGACCTGCACGACCCGCATCGGAGGAACCCGCGCGAACCTCCTGACGCACGCGGATGATCGCAGCTGCTGGCGCATCAGGAGTCTGGTTAGCCATCGACTCCGGTGTGGTTGCCGCCCAAGCAGAGCAGTACAGCAAGATGCGCCAGATGAAGTACATCAGCACCATCACACCGATGATCGGACCAAAGGTGGCAGCCGCCGGATTGTTAAGAGCATTGGAGAAGAACATGGTGGCGAACTGCTTGAAGATCTCAAAAGCAATCGCGCCGATGATCGCGGCCTTCGCCACGGACTTCCGGTGGGTCTTCGTGCGTGGCAGCATGCCGATGAGCCAGGCGAAGACAAACCAGTTAGCAATTACGCCAATGATCAGTGCCACCGCGAAGGTCAGCCAACGAATGCCGGGGAAATCCTGCAGACCAACCATCTCAATCAGTCGAGTGGTCAGGCCGGAGTTGCCGATGGTGGTAATGGCGAACGCCGCGATGAAGGAGACCAGCAAGCCGATCAGAGCAATGAGGTCCTTCAGCTTGCCGACGACGAAGTTATCTGCCAGACCGGAAACTCGCCACATGGCCGATGCGCCCATGCGCAGGTGGGAGATCCAGGTCAGGCCAGTCCACAGGGCCAACAGCAAACCAATGGAGAAGACGGAAGCTCGCTGGGCCACAGCATCCTCAATGACGGTGCTGAGCAAATCTCCCATCTGGCCTCCGGCGGAGTCGGTGACCTTTTCGATCACGGAGTCCATCAGTTCCTGATTACCCGCCAGAACCATCGCCACAATGGAGAAGGTCAGCATGAGCAGTGGGAAGAGAGACAGGACGGAAAAGTAGGTGATGCCAGCGGCGAACTGATTGCCGCCTTGCTCGCCATAGCGCTCCTGCATGCGCATAACGTGGTCAAACCACGGCCACTTGTCGCGGTACTTATCGATGGCACCTGGCTCATCCTCACGGGTGCGTTCCACACCGTAGTTGTCCAGGTCTGCCTTTTCTGACTTGGTGACCATAGCTGGGCCATCCTCCTTGGCGCAAAAACTCAAACGTCTATCCGTCACACTGTAACGGAAAAAGCCCCCTCACCATGTGGCAAGGGGGCATTTAGGCTCGTCAGCGTTACTTGACGGGCGGCAAGAAGCCCACGTTCTTGTAGACCTGCTCCACCGTGCGGGTGGCAATCTCGCGGGCACGTTCGGCGCCTGTGGCTAGGACGCGCTCCAGCTCCGCACGGTCGTTCATGTACTCGTCGAACTTGGCGCGCAATGGAGTGGTGAATTCCTCCAGAACCTCCGCCGTGTCCTTCTTCAGGTCACCATAGCCCGAACCTGCAGCCTGATAGCCTTCGACGATGGAGTCGATGCTCTTCCCGGACAGGGCCGACTGAATGACGAGCAGGTTGGACACGCCCGGCTTGTTGTCCTTGTCGTAGCGAATTTCACCATCGTTGTCCGTCACCGCGGAGCGAATGCGCTTAGCGGATACCTTCGGATCGTCCAGCAAGTTGATCAGGCCCTTCGGGTTATCCGTGGACTTGGACATCTTGGCTGTCGGGTTTTGCAGATCGTAGATCTTCGCCGCCCCCTCCGGAATGAAGCCCTCTGGCACAACGAAGGTCTTCTTGTAGCGGGAGTTGAAGCGTTCCGCGAGGTTGCGGGTGAGCTCGAGGTGTTGGCGCTGGTCCTCGCCCACTGGCACCAAGTGTGGCCGGTAGAGGAGGATGTCAGCTGCCATCAGCATTGGGTAGGCGTACAAACCGGATGTGGTGTTGTCATTGCCCTGCTTCGCAGACTTGTCCTTGAACTGGGTCATGCGACGGGCTTCACCATCACCGGTGATGCACATGAGCACCCAGGCCAGCTGTGAGTGTTCCGGAACGTGAGACTGAACGAAAAGGGTGGAACGTTCCGGATCGATCCCTAAAGCCAGCAGCTGTGCCGCTCCGGCGAGTGTGCGGTGACGCAGGTCCTTCGGGTTGTAACCGGGCACGGTGATGGCGTGCTGGTCGGGGATGAAGTAAAACGCATCGTATTCATCCTGCAACTTGATGAACTGCTTGACAGCACCCAGGTAATTGCCCAGGTGGTAGGAGTCGCTGGTCGGTTGAAGACCAGAGACAACGCGCTGCTTCTTTGCCGGTTGTGCCTTGTGCTCAGTCATGGATGGAAAGTTTACTCCCCTTGCTCTGCTTGGTCCGTGCTGTGCGCCCGTTTACCCGTACCTGTGCCCTCTGTGTCTTTATCCTTTGTGGCTTTGTCCTCCGACGCCACCGGCCCGCGCTCTCGACGCGGACCCATAGTTCGCGGTTTGGCGTAGTACTTACGACGCCAAGCGAAAATGCTGTTACTCAAACGGTTAGCTGGATCTCGTGGAATTTCCCGGTCGCTGTACTCGAACACGGGCAGAGATACGTGAAAGAAAATCGCGATCATGCGGATGGTGATGCACACGCCCACAGTGATGAGAACCGCGAGCATTTCCGGCACCTGAAAGTGCAGCATGACGAGGTAAATGCTGGTGCCAATGATTGCAACGGAAGCGTAGAGGTCCTCTGAGAACACCAGTGGCACGCGGTCGCTGAGAATATCGCGGAGCACGCCGCCGAAGACACCCGTGATCACAGCCGCGACAATCGCAATAATCGCGCCGTGCCCCTGGTCCAGAGCCACCTGGGCACCGAGAATCGTAAACGCCGATAGACCAATGGCATCCAGCACCAAGAACAGTGTGCGGAAGTAATCCATGAGGAAGCTCATCAACACAGTGATCAGCGCCGCCGCGATGATGACCAGCAGGTAGCCGGGTTCCGCCACCCAGCGCAGCGGGTAGTGCCCCAGCAGCAGGTCGCGCACCGTACCACCACCCAGCGCAGTCACGCACGCAAGAAGTACCACCCCGAAGAGGTCCATGCGCTGGCGGCCGGCAGCCAGAGCGGCGGTCATCGCCTCCGCGGTGATGCCGATGACCCACAGAGTCGTGAGCAATGAGTCGACGGTCATAGCGCTACGCGTACTCGACGATCACCGGAGAGTGGTCCGACCAGCGCAGGTCGTAGGCCGCAGCCTTGTCCACCCACGCCTTCCGAGCCCGTTCATTCAAGCCCTTCGTGGCCACCTGCAGGTCAATACGCCATCCAGCGTTGGTATCGAAGGCCTGCCCGCGGTAGGTCCACCAGCTGAAGACATCCATCGATTCCGGATCGAGGCGACGCATCACATCGAACCACTGTGGATCCTCGGCCGCACCCGAGGCTAGGCGCTGTTGCGCAAGCTCACCCGGCGCGTACTCCACCGCACCGTAGAAGTCGCCCGCAGCACCGCCAGGATTACCGTTGCGCCCCACATCTTCCGCGTCGCCCACCTGCGTAGAAGCATCCGGCCACACGCCCAACACGTGATCCAAGAACGCGCGCTCATCGGGCAGATAGCCGGACTTCGTGCGGTTCGTCTTCCAATTCTTCAGGTCCGCCCGCCGGTGGCAGATATTCCAGTCGCCGCCGATGATGGTCTCCTGCCCACGCTCAGCCCGACCGTTCATGAACGGAGCGAAAGCATCGAGGAACCTGTACTTCTCATCCTGCTTCGCCGTATTCGCGGAACCAGACGGCAGGTAGAGGCTCGCGACCGTCACGTCCCCAACCCCTTCGATGCCCGACGCCACCTTCGCCTCGATGTAGCGGCCCGAATCATCGAATTCGCGCGCCTCTGGGATCTCCACCCCGTTATCACCGTGGCCAAAACCAATGGTCACATCTTTTAGCTCCGAGCGGGAGAGGATACCCACACCTGCGCGCCCCTTAGCTGCAGCCGGGGCCTGTGCGAGGTACCACCCAGCATCGAGCGCTGGAGCGAGAGCCAGGTGAGTCTGCTTCTCATCAGCACGCACCTCCTGCATCAGCACGACATCCGCACTCGTTTCCTCCAGCCAAGGCAAAATGCCACGATTAGCCTCGCTGCGTTCCTTGGCAGCAGCGCGAATTCCATTGACGTTGACGGTGGCGACGGTGAAAGTACTCATGGGGTCACAGCCTACTAACTGGGTGAGACAGTCCGCTGATCGGTGAGGCGCTGAGCCTTAGCCGCTGCCTGCTGGCGTCGTCGAAGAAGGAAAGCGGGGATCCACAGCAGCGCACCGCACAACGCCATGACCGCGCCCGCGAGCGCTGGAGTGGAATATCCATAACCCGCAGCGATCACAGCACCACCCACCGCAGCACCCGCCGCATTAGCCATGTTCAAGGCCGAGTGATTAAGCGCCGCCGCCAACGTCTGGGCCTCCCCCGCTACATCCATCAGACGAGTCTGCAAACTCGGAACCAGCATGGAACCCATGAAGCCGATCGTGCCGAAGTTGAGAATGCCAAGCCACGCAATGTGAGAAGTGAAGTAGAACGCGCTCAACACGAAAATGAGGGTGACCAGCACACCGACGATCGTGTACTCCAAATTACGATCGGCAAACACCCCACCGATGTACGTTCCGAAAACCATGCCGATGCCGTACACCATGAGAGGCAGCCAAATCATCTCCGGGCTAAAGCCCGCATTCTCCGTCAAGGTAAAGGAAATATAGGTATAGACAGCGAACATGCCCCCGAAGCCCACAGTGCCAATACCCAAAGTGAACAGCACCTGGGAATTGATAAGAGCACCGAGCTCCGTCAGCGGCTTCGTCTTCGGCATCAGGGTCATGTGCGGCAGAGTGAACCACAGGGCGCAGACCGTGACCAGCCCCACGGCGGCAACGAGCATGAACGCGGCATTCCAACCGAAAGTGGCCCCCAGCCATTGCGCCGCGGGCACGCCGGCCACCGTCGCAATAGATAAACCCAAGCCGGACAGAGCAACGTACTTGCCCCGTTTACCCTGCGGCGCGAGGGAGGCTGCAATCAAGGCCGTCACCGAAAAGTACGCTCCATGCGGGAAGCCTCCGATGAAACGCGACAGCACGAGCAACTCGTAATTGTGAGCAAAGACACTCAAACCATTGCCAATGGTGAAAGCGGCCATCAGCAGCAAAGCCAAACGACGACGCGGAATGGAACCGGTGAGGGTCGTGATCAACGGCGCACCAACCACCACACCGAGGGCATAGGCGGAGATAATATGGCCCGCCTGATCCTCCGGAATGTGGAAATCCTCAGCAATGAGATTCAGCAATCCCATTGCCACAAACTCCGTGGTACCGATGCCGAAACCACCGAGAGCCATCGCCACCATCGTGATGACGCGGCGACGGTGGGTGATCTCAGTCTGGCATGGCAAAGCGCGCCTGTGAAGGCGCTGCCGCGAGTCATTCGAGTGGGAGGGATTGGTTTCTTCAGACAAGGATTGTTGCTTCCAATACAGGTAGTAGCCGACAGGGGTGGCGTCGGGAAAGAATTTATAGATCTATTTCTGCTTTTCGCGAGACAACACTACGCCAGACCCCGTAAGGTTCACAGGTTTAGCGTTTGCCGTATTCTTGGAAACTAAACCGGCCGATGCGCTCCGGATTGCTCCAACAGCTCAGCGATCCGGCGCCTCGGTGGAATGATAAAGACAAGTTACCCAACCACGAACGCAGGGAGACTGACGCCTCATGGCAAAGATCATCTACACCCGCACAGACGAAGCGCCATTGCTGGCGACCTATTCGCTGAAGCCAATCGTGGAAGCCTTCGCATCCACCACCGGCGTGGATGTGGAGACCCGCGATATCTCCCTCGCCGCCCGCATCCTCGCAGCGTTCAACGACACGCTGCCCAAGGATCAGCAGGTGCTCGACGCACTCGCCGAGCTTGGCGAGCTGGCAAAGACCCCCGACGCCAACATCATCAAGCTGCCAAACATCTCCGCCTCCGTGCCACAGATGAAGGCCGCCATTAAGGAACTGCAGGACGCCGGTTACGACCTGCCAGACTTCCCAGACGAGCCACAGAGCGACGAGGAAAAGGACGCTCGCGAACGCTACGACTCCGTCAAAGGTTCCGCCGTGAACCCAGTGCTACGCGAGGGTAACTCCGACCGCCGAGCCCCAAGGGCCGTGAAAAACTTCGCGCGCAAGCACCCCCACACCATGGGCGAATGGTCCCCTGAGTCCAAGACTAACGTGGCCACGATGGAAGCCGATGACTTCCGCCACAACGAGCAGTCCGTCATCATCCCAGCCGACGATGAGCTGCGTATCCAGCTGGTCAAGGCCAATGGCGAGACCACGGTGCTCAAGGAATCCCTGCCCGTTCTGGAAAACGAGATCGTGGATGCCACCGTGCTGTCCGCGAAGGCTTTGGATACTTTCCTGCGCGCGCAGGTACTGCGTGCCAAGGCTGAGAATGTACTGTTCTCCGTGCACCTCAAGGCGACCATGATGAAGGTCTCCGACCCGATCATCTTCGGCCACGCCGTGCGTGCATACTTCTCCGAGGTCTTCGAGCAGTACGGCGACGAGCTACTGGAGGCGGGACTCAACGGCGAGAACGGCCTAGCCGCCATCCTCGACGGTCTCTCCGCACTGGATAACGGCGAGGAAATCAAGGCCGCTTTCGAAAAGGGTCTGGAAGATGGCCCGAAGCTGGCCCAGGTGAACTCCGCTAAGGGGATCACCAACCTGCATGTGCCTTCAGATATCATCGTGGACGCCTCCATGCCGGCAATGATCCGCACCTCCGGCAAGATGTGGAACAAGGATGACGACACCGAGGACACACTGGCAGTACTGCCGGATTCCTCCTACGCGGGCGTTTACCAGGTCGTCATCGACGATTGCCGAAAGAATGGCGCTTTTGACCCGACAACCATGGGATCCGTGCCAAACGTCGGCCTCATGGCACAGAAGGCCGAGGAGTACGGCTCCCACGACAAGACCTTCAAGATTGCCGATGCTGGCAAGGTTCAGGTCGTCAATGAGGCTGGCGAAGTGCTCCTGGAGCACGAGGTTGAGGCTGGCGATATCTGGCGTGCTTGCCAGGCCAAGGACATCCCAGTGCAGGATTGGGTGAAGCTGGCCGTCACCCGTGCCCGCGCTTCTGAGACCCCGGCTGTTTTCTGGCTGGATCCGGTGCGCGCACACGACCGCAACATGAAGACCCAGGTGGAGAAGTACCTCAAGGATCACGACACTGAGGGCCTGGACATCCGCATCATGTCCCCTGTGGATGCATGCCAGTTCTCCATCGACCGTATCCGTAACGGCGAGGACACGATCTCCGTCACCGGTAACGTGCTGCGCGACTACCTGACGGACCTGTTCCCGATCATGGAACTAGGCACTTCCGCAAAGATGCTCTCTGTGGTGCCACTGATCGCGGGTGGCGGCCTGTTTGAAACCGGTGCCGGTGGCTCCGCTCCAAAGCACGTACAGCAGCTGCAGGAGGAAAACCACCTGCGTTGGGATTCCCTCGGCGAGTTCCTCGCGTTGGCCGAGTCCCTCCGCAAGCTGGCAGAGACGGACAACAACCCACGCACCCCGATCTTGGGCGATGCACTGGACGCTGCAACGGAGACCCTGCTGAACGAGGGCAAGTCCCCATCCCGCAAGGTTGGCGAGATCGACAACCGTGGCTCCCACTTCTACCTTGCTCTGTACTGGGCGCAGGAGCTGGCGAAGCAGACCGAGGATGCCGAGCTGGCTGAGATCTTCAAGCCAGTGGCTGAGGAGCTGGTGGCCAAGGAGGAGCAGATCGCCAAGGAGCTCATCGATTGCCAGGGTTCCACTGCCGATCTGGGAGGCTACTACTGGGTTGACGAGGAGAAGACCTCCCACGTCATGCGCCCATCCGAGACCTTCAACGCCATCATCAATGGCCTGAACACCAAGAAGTAGTTCCCCTCCGGGCTCTCTTCCGCCCACAGCCATAGCCGTCACCTCTTCGTGAGGTGGCGGCTCTTTCTGTACTTTCTTCACCTCTTTCTTCGCTTCCTATGCCGCGCCGCTGGCGTTTTCTCACGCCAAGTCAGAAAATGCCCTGCTTTTCACCGCTTTGCGGAGCACATCCTTGGCATCTTGTGACAACATGTTAGTTTCTGCCACCCCGTCGATCACGGGCACAACAAGCACCACTCTGAACACACCCACACCCAACACCCACCAACTACCCACCTCACCACGCACAGCACCCACCAACTGCCTCCACTCCCATGCCACCAACACCCATAGACTGCCCCTCCCCACGTACAACCCCAGCCACATTCCCACACCTCCACGCTCCCACACCTCCACGCACAACCCCGGCCACATTCCCACACCTGAAACCCCATACCTTCAGCAACCGCCAACACCCCCAAAAGTAGACCAAGCGGTACAGAGAATTTTTACCCCAATTTCCTGCACAAATAGCATCACAGCGGACTAAAAGTAGACAAAGCGGTTTGTTTTACTTCTCGATGGGGTTAAAGTCGTGACCAAAGCCACTCGAGCTCCCGCGGCCGCTCGAACCGAGCGGTAGCCACTCGTTGCGCTCGAGTGACACAAACTACTCAACGAAAAAGGACACGCCTCACCATGAGCACCAAGTACGACAACTCTGAAGCTGAAAACTGGGGCTTTGCCACCCGCCAGATTCACGCGGGCCAAACGGTTGACCCAACTGGCGCACGCAACCTGCCTATCCACTTCTCCACTTCCTTCGTCTTCGACTCCGCGGAGCACGCTAAGGAGCGCTTCGCCCTCGAGGACATGGGGCCGGTGTACTCCCGCCTGACTAACCCGACTGTCGAGGTAGTGGAGAACCGCATTAACTCCCTCGAGGGTGGCGTCCATGCCGTCGCTTTCTCCTCCGGCCAGGCAGCTGAAACCGCCGCAATCCTCAACCTCGCCGGCGCAGGCGATCACATCGTCACTTCCCCTCGCCTCTATGGTGGCACGGAGACCCTCTTTGCGGTGACCCTCAAGCGCCTTGGCATCGAAGTCACTTTCGTGGAGAACCCGGATGACCTGGATTCTTGGCAGGCTGCCGTGCAGGACAACACCGTTGCCTTCTACGGTGAGACTTTCGCCAACCCACAGGCCGATGTTCTCAACATCCCGGCCGTCGCCGAGGTCGCTCACAAGAACAATGTTCCACTGATCGTTGACAACACTCTCGCCACCGCCGCCCTCGTACGTCCACTGGAGCTTGGTGCGGATATTGTCGTCGCTTCCCTGACCAAGTTCTACACCGGCAACGGTTCCGCTCTCGGCGGCATCCTCGTCGACGGCGGTAAGTTCGACTGGACCCAGGAGCGCAACGGCAAGCCTGTCTTCCCGGGCTTCGTCACCCCGGATCCTGCCTACCACGGCCTGAAGTACGCTGATCTGGGCCCAGCCGCCTTCGGCCTGAAGGCTCGCGTCGGCCTGCTGCGTGATACCGGCGCTACCCTCTCCGCCCTCAACGCTTGGGTTATCGCCCAGGGCCTGGACACCCTTTCCCTGCGCGTGAAGCAGCACAATGAGAATGCTAAGACCGTGGCCGAATTCCTCGATGCCAATGAGAAGGTCGCGAAGGTCAACTACGCCGGCTTGGAGTCTTCCCCGTGGTACGCCACGAAGCAGGAGCTGGGCATTGAGTACACGGGCTCTGTGATCTCCTTCGATCTGGCGATCGATGACGCGAACTCCGAGGAGGCTCGCGAAAAGGCCTGGGCGTTCATCGATGCTCTGAAGCTGCACTCCAACCTGGCGAATGTCGGCGATGTTCGCTCCCTGGTGGTCCACCCAGCCTCCACCACCCACTCCCAGTCGGACGAGCATGGTTTGGCTCGCGCTGGTATTTCTAAGGCTACGGTGCGCCTGTCTGTCGGCATCGAGGACATTAACGATATCCTTGCTGACTTGAAGGCCGGTTTCGCCGCCATTTAGTTAAAGGAGCTCCCTCATGGTGCACATCGATTTGTTGCCCCCGTCCGGCACGTCCGCCATCCTCAATGTCGGCGACGTGGTCACTGAGGCCGGGGTCACCATCCCCGATGTGCATCTTTCTTTTCATGCCTTTTATGACGACGCCACCAGTACGCCCGCTGGGGATCGTCCCCTCATCTTGCTAGAGCATGCTTTGACCGGGGATGGAAATGCTGCCGACTGGTGGTCGGAGATGATCGGGGCGGGTAAGCCTTTGGACACGTCCCGTTATCTGGTGATTTGCTCGAATGTTTTGGGTGGTTGTCAGGGTTCTACTGGTCCATCCAGCCCGCACCCGGATGGTAGGGCTTGGGGCTCGCGTTTCCCTGGAATCTCCATCCGGGACATGGTGACGGCGGAGAAGCAGCTGCTGGACGTTCTGGGCATCGACCGTGTCCATGCGGTCATTGGTGCTTCTATGGGTGGCGCCCGCGCACTTGAGTGGTCATTGATGTTCCCGGAGATCATCGTCAGCGCATTGCCCATTGCTGTTTCTGCACGTGCTTCCGCGTGGCAGATTGGCATGCAGTCCTCCCAGATTCGCTTTATTGAGGCGGACCCGCACTGGCAGGGGGGCGATTACTACGATTCACCGGACTCCCCGGCTGAAGGCATGGGGCAGGCTCGACGCATCGCTCATCTGACGTATCGCGGCGAGTTGGAGGTGGATGAGCGCTTCGGTACTGATCCTCAACAGGATGAGAATCCCTATGGCCCTTACCGCCGTTCGGATCAGCGTTTTGCGGTGGAGAGTTACTTGGATCGCCAGGCAGACAAGCTGAAGCAGCGCTTCGATGCTGGCAGTTATGTTGTGCTCACGGATGCGCTGAACCGCCATGATGTGGGCCGTGGTCGTGGCGGAATGAATGCGGCTCTTGCCCGCTCACAGGTGCCGACGATGGTGGCGGGTGTGGATACGGATATTCTCTACCCGTGGCACCAGCAGGAGCACCTCTCCCGTAATTTGGGTGATTTCATCGGCCTGTCGCAAATCACTTCGCCGACGGGCCACGATGGCTTCCTCATCGAGGGGCGCCAGATGGGGCAGATCCTGCAGAAGTTCCTCCGCAAGGCGGAGCAACTGGATCAGCCTAGCCTCTGAGGCTCAGAGACTACTTCTGTGGGTTCGAGCCGCCAGCTTTCACTACAGGAGAAGCTGGCGGCGTCGGGCGGGAAAGAAATCAGCTACCCAGAGGGTCGACGGAGAGGGCCAACCACAGCATCGCCATGCCGAGGATGATCGTGAAGGATGAATCGAACTTCCTCGATCGCACGGCCAGCACCCCCATGATCTTGCTATCGACGAGCCAGCGCGTCACGCCCAGGTAAATGAGCGAGCCTCCCAGCATCACTGTGCCACGGCGCCAATGCTCCAGGAAGAATAAGACGGCGGCCGTCGCGACGAAAAGCACAAACAAGCCGACGAGCAGACGCTGCACGGTCATGCTCAGAGGGGAAGGCGGAACCGCGCGGTCGTGTGGATTCACCAGCAGCCGCGCACGCGCTTGTCCAATCCTCTGAGGCATAGGCCTACTTGCCCTCGGCCAGCAGTTCTGCGCGCTCGACAACATTGCGCACCAGGAATGCGCGAGTCAGCGGGCCAACCCCACCGGGATTAGGGGACACGGAACCCGCCACCTCCCACACATCTGGATGCACATCGCCGAGCAACTTGCCGTCCTTGCGGGAGACTCCCACATCCAACACAGCCGCCCCTGGCTTCACCATGTCTGCAGTCAGCATGTGCGGAACGCCTGCGGCGGCGATGATTACATCGGCATTGCGAGTCTCCGCAGCGAGATCCTTCGTGCCCGTATGGCAGAGGGTGACGGTGGAATTCTCGGAACGGCGGGTGAGCATCAAACCAATCGGTCGGCCGACGGTTACGCCACGACCAATGACGACAACCTTCGCGCCATTGAGTTCCACGTCAAAGCGGCGTAGCAAGGAGATCGCACCGTTGGGGGTGCAAGGCAGCGGAGCCGGCTCATTGAGGACCAGCTTGCCGAGGTTGACGGGATGCAGACCGTCGGCATCCTTGGCGGGATCAATGCGCTCCAACACGGCATTCTCATCAAGGTGCTTCGGCAGAGGCAGCTGAACAATGTAGCCGGTACAGGCCGGATCCGCGTTCAACTCGTCGATGACGGCGTTGAGTTCCTCCTGGGAGACGTCTGCCGGGAGATCCTTGCGGATGGAGTTCACACCCACCTGTTCACAGTCGCGGTGCTTCATGCGCACATAGGAGTGACTTGCGGGATCATCCCCCACGAGAACCGTGGCGAGACCGGGGACGATGCCCTTTTCGCGCAGCGCGTCAACGCGGGTTGTGAGATCCGCGAAGATTTCATCGCGGTACAGGTTTCCATCCAACTTCTTTGCAGCCATGGGGCTCATTATTCCACGGCTTCCACGGCGGCGGAACCTTCCGGTCTCGGCGACCTCGTCTGCCAGTCTGTCATGTGCGATCACGTGTCATCGGACCGCGCATGCCGCGCGATGTGCCATGGTGGCACCCGCGACTCACAGCGAACCCCACGGACGCTGGCGGTAGGCGTACTTGCGCTTGCTATCTGCATCCCTCACAGCAACAACGATGCCGACGATGACCCACACGTAGCCAACCACGGATATCGCTGCCCAGAGAAGGAGCATCGACCACAAGTGGTCCCACCACGCGGGGTCGTTGATCACTTGTTCCAACTGTTCCGGGTTATCGGTGTAGCCTCCCGGCGTATGCACCACGGCTGCGATGAGGAGCGAACCACCCCACCAAATCACGTGCCCAATCCACAGGTGCACAGTGGTGATGCCCGCTCCCTTTGGCAACTCTAGGTAGCTCACGTTGAGGATCGCTTGGGCGCAGAAAACACCGACCCGAGCAGGAATGGCACAAGGATAAGGCCCACAATGTCCGTGCCCTGCACCGCGTAGTTCACAGCAGCCCCGATGACAGGCCACGCAAAAGCCATGACCCAGCCGGCAATCACTAGGAACATCCGGAAGCTGTTCTGCTGGCCGGTCGGATTCGTCACCCCATACTGCGGGTAATTATTGCTCGGTGTCATGGTGAGTTATGTCCTCGTGGTGGAGCGGGCATCATGTGTCGTGTCTTGCCTCCCGATGATGCCTTAGCTCACCGAGGAGTTCCCGCGCTGCTGAAAAATCCACTGGCTTTTCCGTGATCGATGGTTTTCACTACCGACCGCCGGGGAAGCCCAACTGCCTCCAGGCTTCATATGTTGCGACAGCCGCCGCGTTGGAGAGGTTCATGCTCCGTCGCCCGGGCAGCATCGGGATGCGCACGAGCTGTGTGATCCGCGGGTGCTCCAGGATCGCTTCTTCCAAACCGGTCGGTTCTGGTCCGAACAACAGCGCGTCCCCCGGCCGGTACTCAATATCCGTGTGCCAGGTCTCCGCGTGGGTGGTAAATCCGAACACTCGCGCCTCCGGCAGCGCCTCCATCGTGGCCTGAAAGTTAGTGTGCTGATGAACGTCGGCCAGGTCGTGGTAGTCCAACCCGGCGCGGCGCAGGTGTTTTTCGGAGAAGTCGAAAATCAACGGGCCCGCGAGGTGCAGGGATGCACCAGATCCTGCACACATGCGGATGGCGTTGCCTGTATTGGGCGGGATCACGGGCCGGTCGAAAATGACGTGCAGACCGGAGGAGTTGAGGTTGTCTTCGCTCACGATTCCAGGCTAACGGGTACAACGGAGTGCATGAGCAACAGGACCTATGACATCACCATCTTCGGTGCCACGGGCTTCGTCGGCACCCTCACCGCCGAGTACTTGGCGCAGCATGCGCCAGCGGACGTGCGGATCGCCCTGGCGGGCCGCAATGAAGCGAAGTTGGAGAAAGCCCGAGCAACCATCGCGGAAGAGACCGGCAAGTCGGAGGTACTGTCGTGGCCGCTCGTCGTTGCCGATTCCTCCGACGCCAGCAGTGTCTCCACCATGGCCTCCTCCACCCGCGTAGTGATTACGACCGTGGGGCCGTACGCCAAGTACGGCAAGGCACTGGCGCATGCCTGTGCTGAACACGGCACCCACTACGTGGACTTGTGCGGTGAGGTGTTGTTTATGCGCGAGAGCATCGACGGCAACGACGAGCTCGCGAAGTCCACGGGAGCGCGCATCATCCACGCCTGTGGTTTCGATTCCGTACCGAGCGATATCGGCATGTTTTTGCTCCATGAGCAGGCTCAGAAGCTGGGCTCTCCGCTGAAGGAGGCGACCATGCTGGTGAAGATGAAGGGTGGCCTGTCGGGCGGCACGATCGACTCCATGCGCAACCAGGTCCAGGTGGCTGCGGATGATCGGGAGGCTGCACGCACCCTGATGTCGCCCTACTCCTTGTCACCGGATCACTCGAAGGAACCGGACCTTGGTCAGCAGGCGGACTTCGGGATCATCAAGACTGAGGATGTAGGTGCAAAGCCCGGCTGGGCCGGCCCCTTTATGATGGCCGGCTGCAATACCCGAGTGGTACGGCGCTCCAATGCACTGCAGGATTACGCTTACGGCAGCTCGCTGAAGTACTCCGAATATCAGCTGATGGGCACCGGTTTGAAGGGTCGCGCAACTGCCTTGGCCCTCGCCGGGGGCATGGGCATGGCGTTCAAGCTCCTCACAGTGGATAAGCTGCGCGGAGTACTATCCCGCTGGGTGCCGGAACCGGGTGAGGGCCCCTCTAAGGAGGAGCGTGAGAGCGGATTCTTCCGCACGACCCACTATGGCCTCACCGAATCTGGCCAGCAGGTCACCGCAACGGTGGAAAACCAGGGCGACCCTGGCTACAAGTCCACAGCGCTCATGCTCTCAGAGGCGGCGCTGACACTGGCGGGTGATCAGGATACTCTCCCAGGCTCTGGCGGTGTTCTCACGCCCGCTACGGGCCTCGGCGCCCCTTACGTCGCACGTCTGAGGAACGCCGGCATGACACTCACCGCGCAGGGATAGCGCCGAGGGCTGCGAAGAAGTCAAGCATCGTCTCCGCAATGAGTTGGCGGGAGGCGGGCTTGACGAACATGTGGCCCTCCCCCGGCACGGTGAGGAACCGTGGCGCGCGACCAGCTTGGACGAGTGCATCGTACATCTGCCGGGATTCGTCGATGGGCACGTTCGTGTCATTAGCGCCATGGATAAAAAGCACGGGGGAAGTGATGATCTCCGCCTTGTACAAGGGGGAGATCTCCATCAGCAGTTCCGCGTCGTGCATGGGGTAGCCGTACTTCGGGGAGGCGGCAGAGGCCAGCCACGGCTCCGTGGACTCATAGTAGGTTTCGAAGCTGGTCATGCCGCACGCGTCAACGACACCACGGAACATGTCCGGGTAACGGGCCGCGGCCAGCAAGGACAGGAAGCCACCGTAGGAACGGCCACCAAGCAGGACGTAGTCCGGGTTAGCCAGCTCCGCCTCGATGAGGAAGTCCACACTATCGGCCACATCATCGATCGCGGCGAAGCGTCCATAGCGGTCATCGGCGTGAAGGAAACTGCGGCCATTACCTTTGGAACCACGGATATTCGGTGTGAATACGGTCATGCCGGCGTCCACGAGCTGCATGAGCACATCGTGGTTTACTGGGCGGGACTGCCCCTCCGGGCCGCCATGAAGGTGGACGTAGACGGGCTTGTTTGGGTCTGGGTTCTGCGACACGTACAGCCAACCGGACAGTTCCAGCCCATCGCGGGCGGTGTAGTACACCAGCTCGGGGGCATCCGCTTGGCGCGTACGCGCTTCAAGCCTCTCTGTCCGTTCCGGATTCAGCGGCTCTACCCTTCCGCTTTCGATCCGCAGCACCTCCACCGTTGGCGGCAGGTTGGGGCCTTCGACGGTCAGCGCCAGCAGGGAGCCATCGTCGGTGATGGAGAGGTTCGCCGCCACCTTGCCCAGCAGTTCCACGGTCCGGCGAACTTGGACCTTTTGGTGCTCGCCGAGGGTGAGCAGTTCCAATTGCGACACTCCGCCCTGGTTCCACAGCACCGCTGCGGTCGACAGGTCCTCGCTGATCACGAACTCATCCATGTCCGCATCGGCGTTGACGATGAGCTCCTCCGCCTCGGTGCGCACGGGGCGGCCGCCTTCTTCGTCGAGTTCGACGACAAGGCGGATGATGCGACGGCGATCCGAACCATGATCAGTATCGATGAGGATCACAAGCGTGCGATCGTTGATGGGCAGGATGCGCCCGGATTCAGTAGCCGCACCCGGCTCTGGTGGCAGCAAGGGCATCCAGCGCCGATGTGGGGTGACAAGCAGCAGTTCGCGATTGCCTCGCGGACCCACGCGCATGAGGCTGTACCCAGCCTCCGCTGCAACAAGGAGGGAATCGCTGCGGCGGTCCATAACCCGGTAGCGGGAGGAGGAGGGGTCGAGGAGGCGGGCCTCTGTCACGCCATCGGCCGCCACTGCGTCCATCGCCAGCTGGTTGCCGTCCCATTCCACCAGGGTGGTCTTCGCATCTCGGGAGTTGCGCAGTTCACGGACCCCAGAATCAGCAGGGTCGGTGGAGACAAGGAAAGTCTCGAGGCGCTCCGATCCCTTGGGGGAGACCTCACACGCCACCCACTTGCCATCGGGCGAGTGCAGCACGCGCGTGACCGGCCCTTCGACTGGCAGGCGCACACGCCGCTCCTCCCCTAAGCCTTCGTCGGTGAGTGCTACCTGCACGGCGTAGGGATATCCGCCATCGCGGACGATGTAGGCAATGGCGGCACCGTCAGGGGCGAGCGAAGGAATAGAGGTATGGCGCATAACGCGCCTAGCTTAGCTGAAGGACTCCTCTACCGGCTGTTTCTTCGAGGTTTTCCCGGTGAATGTCAGGCGAGGCGAGCGCACCTTCTTCCTGTGCATCACGAGCACATCCACAATCAGGAGCAACAGCAGAGTCACACCGAGCGTCGGCAGGAACACACCCACCGTGGCGACGAACAATAGCCCCAAGCACGTGGTGGACCAGCTGAACTGCTGGGCGGTTCCCGGAGCAAAGCTCGGGCGACGCTTCCACCACATCAGGTATCCCAGAATGGTCATGACGGCAATACCAAGACCGGTGAGAAGCAGCAGGATCTGCAGGGGCAGCCCAAACAAGATCCCCATATGTAAATAGATGCCCCAGCTCGTCAGCTTGCTGAACAGCGGCAGAGAGGAAAACGGTTGACGGGCAATCACAGTGCCAGTGGATCCGTCGACGGAGACCTCATCACTGGTGAGGCGCCAGGGGATCCAGCGCTCACTTACCTTCCAACCAGAATTCAGATCACTTGGCGGGTACAACCGCAGAGATGCCGTCAGCCCCTCTGCTCGGCCCGTCGCATACACCGTGTCGGCCTGTTGAGCGGAGATGTTCACCAGCATTGCTCGAGCATGCTCGCTGAGTTCCTCCCCTTTCCCGGCCGGGGCGTGGTTGTCATGATGGTGGCCTTCACCGGACTCCGCTTCCCCTGTGCCGAGGGCAGTATCAATCGGCGTGGCCGTCCACTGCATCGAATCTACGACCTTGGTGACATTGTTGCCTGCGTACAGTGACCAAGTGATACCCGTCGCCGACAGAGCCAGCATCGCTACCAGTAACCATGTTCCGAGCACCCCGTGCAGACGCAAGAACTTGAGGCGCTGCGAGCCACGCCCAGCACGGGGCGAGGGACGATTTTTCCGCACTCTTTGCGCACTCCACCGCAGCCACCACAAGTAGGCGCCTCCCAAGGCCAACAACCACATCCACGAGGCAGCGAGTTCGGAATAGAGCTCACCGACCTTTCCCATATGCAAGTTCTTGTGGAGTTGGGAGATCCAGTAGCGAACGGGTAGTTCGCCAAGGCCAGAGTACGTTGGCTCATCGCCAATGACTTGCCCATTGGCTGGGTCCACAAAGATTGCTCGGTCTTGTGCCTCGTCAATGGAAGGGTCACTGAGGAGCACGCGCGTAGAGTCCGTCTCTTTATCCGCAGGCCAAACCTGGGATACTGCAAGCCCCGGGTGTGCCCGCTGGGCCGCTTGGACCTGCTGTTCCAAATTGACTGGATTACTGACGGCTGGCACCGTTATGACGTCGTCGTACATCACCTTCTCCACGGTCGGCGCCACGACATAAAGACAGCCGGTGAGCGCGGCAACGAGGATAAATGAGCTGACGAACATTCCGCCGTAAAAATGGATGCGCTGAATGAACGAGCGGAGTGACGTCCTGCTCATAGAGAATCGCTTTCTGTTTTCTAGTGAACAAGGGGCGCGCTGAATTCAACGAACCAATAGTCGGATGCCACTTATTGAAAGTTCCCTTCAATAACTAACCTCCCCCTTGTGTACCCCCACTGCTTCTTTCCCAAGCTCTACGCCTGCACACAACCTATTCTTAAGTCCTATGTCTATCTATGTGAATGCCTACTCGACCGTCCGTGACGATGTCCCGTGGGTAGGCACCGGCGCCGGACCGACCTACACACGCACCCTCGTGGCTGAAGGCCCCTTCCTCGCCGAACAACCCGAAGGCAGCGAAGAACGCGACCTGCAAGAGCACCTCAACGGCTTTGCGACCTACGCCAGCGAGCAAGGAGCTCAACGCGCCGGGGAGTACAACCCCTCCATTCACTCCGTGTTCCAGCACATTAACCGCGTATCCCGGCATTATGTCTTCGAACGTCCAGAAGACTTCGACCTCAGCGAGTTCTCCACCTGGGCACGCCAGGCCAACGCCATTTTCTTCCTCCCCGATGGCACCGTCCGCAACGGCGAGGGCGTGGATCTGCTGGACCCGGCCAATGCCCAAGGGTACAACTTAGTGACCGCACCGAACACGGCGGAGTCCATCGCACGCCGGGACCGCATCCGTGGCCGACTGTGGGAGGAAGGTTTGCGCATCAGTCCTTTCCTGCCGCCAGTCATTAGCGAATCCGAGGTCGTGCTGCGCCGCCCGGAGGAGGTGCTGGAGCGCGCCAAGGCCGTCGCTGCCACCGCCGGGGCTGCGGTCAATGTCTTGGAGGGCAAGGCGGTGAATGTACCAGAACTGCGCGAGCACGGAGGCCCCGCGGAGGTCTACACGGATAATGAGGCCCGGTTCCTGGATGCCGTGGAACGCTTCAACGAACTCGATTCCGTGCAGTACCCTGCCGAGCTGCGCGAGCAGGCTGTTCAACTGCGGTGGGGATTCATCGCGGCGGAACTGCTCGCCTGGGTGATCGGTGTGGTTGATTCCGATCCCTTCGAGCTCGTTGCCTTGGAGCCACACGAGCTGTGGGGTCCGCTGGAGTCGGTGAATGATCCACGGAGACTCTCCCCTCGCAGCTTGGAGCAAATCTGCGATGCGTGGGAGTACACGTTTTCCATGCGGTGGTTCGCTGTCGACCAGGCACTCAAGGCGCAGGAATCCGACCACCAGGGATTGGCGCAGGTGGTGCAGCCGAATAGCTTCCACCTGGATGCTACTCAGGGGTCCATCCTGTTGGAACGGCACCGCGCGTTGTCATGGTTGATCAGCCCGAATGTCGATTACGACGAGGTCGATCTGTCCACCTAGACAGCATTAGTGGCTGGGGTAGCCGGAGTCCCCGCCCCGCACCTGTAGCATCTCATCCGCTCGCGACTCACGGCTCAAGAGCAAGCTGCTGGCGCTGAGGAACGCCCGCGCGGTCTTGGGGTTAGACCGCGCGTTTTAGTCCATACGGAGGGTGTAATCGGCGCGCGGCATGCTTCGCCGATGAATGAGCTCCTGCGCAGCCCACATGTCCCAATGCTCAGCGAAGTCTGGGTCGCGGGCCAGTGCGCGCTGTTTCCTTTCTGCATCGGCCAATTGCACCTCGACCGTCCGCACACGCTTGCCGCTGCGCTGTTGTGCCGCCTTCTTCGTATCCGACGTCACCGCACCCACGCCCTCCACGATGAGATTGGCTTGGGGATCGAGTGGCACCCAATTACCCCGCTGATCGCTTTCCCAGTCCCAGCGGTAGAAGCCGGGGTTGTCCGTATCTAGGACGGTTTCCGCCACGATCTGGGAACCTACGGCCAGACCGCCCCAACCCGGGTAGAAATCATCAAGGTGCACGAGTTGCACAGGCAGGCCGTTGGCAACCAGCCAGCGTGGTGGCTCGCTGGCAAGGCGAGAGGCAAAAGTCGTTTTCCCGGCACCACTGCGACCGTCAATGAGGATGGTCCACGGAGTCACGATGGATCGCCTCCGACCACTCCGAGTAGGCGGAATTCGCCTGTCCACAGTGCCAGCCCCAGGGCGAGTACGGCCACGCTGGTGCAGACGAGCAGCACGCCGGCGTCGTAGCGTCCAAAGTGTGCCGAGCGGCCCCACGTACGCTCGATGGAGGATCCGAAGCCTCGGGCTTCCATCGCGGTGGCGAGTTTCGCTCCCCGGCGCAGCGCTAGCACGAGCAGGCCAAACGTAATAGCGGGCAGGCGTGTGATGCGGGAGCCATCTCCCAAACCTCTCGCGCGGTGGGCTCGCTCGAGTGCTCCCCAATCCTGCTGGAAAAGGGTGACGAGCCGAGCACCGGCGACTGACCCAATGACGAAGCGGGAAGGCAACCTCCACAGTTGCGAAAGGCCATCGCCCAGGCGGGTTGGGTCGAGATCAGCGGTAAGCACCACTGCTGGAAGGCCGACAGCGAGCACGCGGACTGTCACAGCGATAGCTAGGCTCACGGAATTCTCCGTGACCTTGATGAGGAGGAATTCCCAGTAGACATCGCCCCCGGCGCGGCCGTAGAAGAGCATGCCAATCCCCGTCAATGGAGCGAGCACCAGCAACGGCCAACCTCGCCACACCAGGCGGGCAGGGCCCGCGCCACACAGTGGTGCCAGGAGCATTGTGCAGGCAAGAGCCACGCTGGCGCTCACCAGATCGATGCTGAGCAGCAGCGGAGTGGTCAATAGGACCAAGGCGAGGATCCGCGTGGTGGGGTCGATGCGCTGAAGAACATTCATGAGAGCCTCCACGCGTGCTCGCCCATGAACCGTTCATAGACGGGGTCATGGGAGATAGACAGTAGCGAGACTCCCTGCACAAGCAGGCTTTGGAAGTGCCGAACGAGGGCAGTGAATGTCACCCGATCCTGGCCAAAAGTGGGTTCATCGAGAATCAGCAAGCGAGGACGGGTCGTGAGCATGCTCGCCACTGACAAGCGCCGCTTCTCCCCGCCGGAGAGAGTATAGGGGTTAGCAGGTGCCAGGGCGCTGAGTCCCAGCGTTTCCAGCAATTCTTCTGCGTGCGCTTCCGCTGCAGCAGCATCCATCCCCGTGACCTTGGGGCCGAGCAGCAGTTCCTCCCGCACAGTCCTCGTGGCGAATTGATGTTCAGGGTTTTGGAAGACGAATCCGATGCGACGAATCAGCTCCCGCGACCGCCACTGATGCGGTTGTCTCTTGCGACCTCGGTCCACGAGGCCACTGGCATCCACTTCTCCGGAAACCGGCGGAAGGAGGCCACCGATGGTGAGTGCCAAGGTGGACTTTCCCGCGCCGTTAGCCCCTGTGAGGACTGTTGAGCCGGCAGATAGTGTGAGGTTCATGTCCGCTCGAACAGGACGCTCCTCCCCCGGCCATCCGATCGCGAGGTCGTGAGTGACCAGCAGTGAGTCCGTTGACTGCGTGGCGGACAATGGCTGCACGTCCAATTCCACCCCAGGCACCCAGACACCCGCCTCGACGAGTTCTTCGGAGTGAGTAGCCAGAACCTCATCCGCAGGCCCATCGGCGATGATCGCCCCTCTAGTTCCCAGGACGATGACACGTTCAACGTGCTCTTGCCAGATCTCCGTGCGGTGCTCCACGACGATGAGCGTGGCACCGGTGTGCTCAGCTGCGCGGACAACCGCGTCTCGGACCTCCACGACACCGTCCGGGTCAAGGTTCGCGGTGGGCTCGTCGAGAACGATCACACCCGGACGCATGGCGATGACCCCCGCCAATGCTAAGCGTTGTTTTTGTCCGCCTGACAAAGCGCTTGTGGGATGGTCGAACGGCAATCCCAAGCCCACGACATCCACCGCGTGCGCGGCTCGATCCCACATCTCCTCCCGCGGCACCCCGAGGTTTTCGCAACCGAATACAACATCGTCACCCACGTGTGCGGCGATGACCTGTGAATCTGGATCCTGAAGTACCATGCCCACTCGTCCTCGGTGAGCTTCCGGAGACACCCCGTCGATCAGAATAGAACCGGCACGAACACCGTCTTCCTCGTCACCTAGAACTCCGGCGATCCCCGCCAATAGTGTGGACTTGCCGCTACCGGAGGCACCGAGGATCAGTACGCGTTCGCCCGGCGCGATATCCAGGTCAAGATTTTCCAAAGCCGGATCTTTACGGCCGCTGTGGCGCCAGCCGAACCCTCGGGCACGAACTGCTCCTGGGGTGTGCGGTCGAAGGGTACTACTAGTCATGGTCGTGGATGGCGGTCTAGACCTCGGCGCGCCGCTCACGACCGGCCGCAAACCGGTCGAGCGCACCCGTGGCTGCCAGTCCCTTCATCAAGTACCACCCGAGCACGCCGGCCAGCAGGGCACCGGAAACCAGCATGCACGCCAGGTAGATGATGTTGTAGGTCCAACTCATCGCCAAGTTGCTGGAGACGAAGAGCTCCAGCACCCATTCGAATGCATTTGCGGACATGCCCGCCAGAATTGCGATGAGCAAGCTGTAGCGCTTGTAGGCGAAAATCAGGAAGATGAACTCCGCGCCCAGCCCCTGTGCTGCGCCGGAGTACAGGGTCTCGATGCCCCACTGGTTGCCGATGCCCGCCGACACGCTGGCGGCGATGAGCTCCACGATGAGTGCCGCACCTGGCTTGCGGACGATGATCCCGCCGAGGACACCACCGAGCAGCCAAACTCCGGTGAGAAGGCCTCCAAAGCCCGGGGTGACGGCGTCGAATGCGGAGTATCCCGCACCGCCAATGCTGTTCCACACCCAGAAGATTAGCCCGCAGGCGACACCCAAAACGGCGGCAATGATGATGTCTACAACGCGCCATGACAGCGAACGCGTCGGAACCACAACGTCGGTTCTGTGATTGGTGGTAGGTGAAAATTCACGTGTGCTCACGATAAAAGCACTCTCCCTCTCGCCGGTATGAGCCGGATCAGGTTCTAACGGTCGGGACCTGCGTTCGCGGTCTTCCCTCTCAGCCCACACCTGCCGTGGACTCCCGTGGATGGATAGGTCTATGAAGTTATGGGCTTACCCTAGCACGCGGCGGTGACGTTCAAAGAACGCAAGGGCCTCATTAGTTGCCGTGATGACGCGTGTGGTGCGGTCGGAGCGATTGTGATGGTCACGGGCACTTCCACCCTCGACCTCACCTGCACCGGCCTCACCTTTAAGTTCGCCGGGCCATGTGTGTCCACCATCGCCGATCGCGAGGTGCATGACCTCAGAGTCTTCGCGGCAGCCCGGCCATTCAACGCGGGTGACCTTGTCCGTCACGGCAATGGAGGTTGGCGCGCCGAAGCATCCCATCCGGCTGGCAAAAAGACTGCTCAAGCGCATCGCAGACATGTATGGCGCCCCGTGGCGTTCACCGCCGTCGTAGGCAATCGTTTCATCCTTGCGGCCGTGAATCTCCAAAAATGGCACGACGGTTCGCCCGCGAGTGAATTCGATGGATGCAGGGTCACTCGCCCGGGACTGCTTCGTGGCACAGCTGCGCCACGTATCCGGGTAATAGGCGCCGGACACACTGGCGATGGCGGTGAATTCCTGTGGCATTTCACACGCCAACTTCGCAGCAAAACCTCCACCGTTGGACATTCCGGCAGCGTAGACGCGCGTGGCGTCGATACTGTATGAGGCGCTCAGAGCGTCCAGCAGATCGCGCACGAATTGCACATCCTGCCCCGGCGCAGTCTTGGCGTAAGGGGCGCCCTCCCACGCTTCGCCGAGACCCTCGGGATAGGCCACAATTGCCCCCTCCCATGCGTCGCCGAGGCCGGAGTATTCTGCCATCGCTTGCGGGCTTTCCCGGTAGCCGTGAAAGGCCAACACCACGGGGATGGGTTTGCCCTCACGGGCCGCGTCAGGAACCTGCAGGTAAGCCCGCCGCTGCACGTCTTCCGATGTTAGGCTCACGCGCCCCGAGCCGCCCGGCTTTGGCGCGTCCTGCAAAGCGGGGCTCCCACTGGCTTGCCGAGCAACTGGCGCAATGTCTGGCTGCTCGGCAACCTCGATCCGCGGCACTGCCTTTGCTGGCGTGTCCTCGTAGTCCGCCGGTTCCTGCACGGAGGTGTGGCGCTCCCAGTCATCCGCAGACCAGCCCGTGGCTTTCTGCAAGCTCACGCCTACCCCCGCAGCACCGGCGATAGCGAGGGCTGCGAGACCGCCGGCTGCGATACGCCGGCGACGGTACTGCTGTGGGGTGGGCTGCTGTTGCACGCAGACGATTGTCCTTGCCTAGCCATAGGCTGTCAAAGCTCCCACGCCGGGTCCCGCCGAGAACGCGCTAAGGCCCTGAAAGTTGTGGCTTAGACAGTTAGTGGCTTGGCGATGGCGGCGTAGTTGCGCTCGTCGATGGACATCTCACCGATGACCTTCCATCCCATGTGCAGGTGAGCCTCGTAGGAGACCCGATTGGACAGTTCCACCATGGCCACCGCGTGGGCGTATTCGCCACGATAGGTAGCCACGGCTGCCTCCCACAGGGCGCGGGAGATCCCTTGGCCTCGGAAGGCGCGTCCGACGACCACCGGCCCCCACAGGATCGGGCGATCAATCCCCTCGTTGACCGCGATCTCCATGGCTCGGCCCGCGGGGTGATCCGACGGGACTGTCGAGGGGCCAGCCATGGCCACTCCCGCGGGCTGGCCATCCAGCTCCGCCACGAGGCCCCGGCCGCTGTGAATCCACTTATCGACAGCCTCAGGGCCGCTGCTGCCCTGGACGAAACCGTATTTCTCGCGCTCCTCCGGGCTCAAAGCATCCCGTTGATTGGCGGCATACAGTTCGCTGAACCAGTCTGTGTCTGTCTCCTTGAGTAGTCTCGTTGTCAACATGCCACGAGCCTACTCGCCGAGGTTCGTGGCGCCGATCGTTCGCAGCGCCGCGAGTGTTCCGAGTGTTCACCGAAAGTCACGCGAACGTGAACCCAACTCTCGGACCTGGCGCAATCCCGCGGCCTCCAGCTCCGGTTCGATCGGCTCAATGAGGTCCGCGGTGACGCTCGCAGCACCTTCCTTGTTGTGCACAATCCCGCGGATGACCACCAGCTGAGCACCCAGTGCCTCCACCCGCTGCTTCTTCCACAGCCCTTGAGTGACCATCACGTTCGCCAGCCCAGTCTCGTCCTCCAGCCCAAAGAACACCACGCCGCCGGCTGTCATCGGGCGCTGCCTGTGTGTCACCACGCCAGCCACGCGGATCCGTGTGCCGTCGGGCACGGTAAGTAATGTGTCCGACGCCACCACCGGCGGGCCACCACGAATGGCTCCAGCCCGGACACCTGTGTGGATCGGCTGCTCGTGCCACCTATCTAAAAAGGACCGAAGGAGCTCAACGGGGTGTCCATCTGGGGTGATGCCCGTTGCTGCCAAGTCCGCCGCCGCTAGCTCGAAGCTGCTCATGCCCGGCAATGGTGGAGCCTCGAGGTGAGAGGTTCCGGGGAGCATTCCGGGACGCTCGGTGGCGGCGATCCCCGCCGCCCACACGGCCTGTCGGCGGGACATCCCGAGCGGTTCCAGGGCACCGGCGCGGGCAAGCTGCTCCACCTGCGCCACCGTCAAGCCCGCCTCCCTGGAGAGGTCGCTGATGGCGCGATACTCGCCAAGGCGCTCGCGGGTGTCCACGATCCGCTGTGCCACGGACTCACCGATGCCATGAATCGCTGCCAGCCCCAACCGGATCGCACCAATGGGCTCCCCGGAACCGCGCCCCAGCCCATGCTTGCCGCGGGGACTATTGGGGCTGCCTGGTGGCGTCGGGCCAATAACGGAATCCGGCTGCACACCAGATTCATTGATGTGCACGGGGAGGATGCGCACGCCATGCCGGCGCGCGTCCGCGATGAGAGACTGCGGGGAATAAAAACCCATCGGTTGGGAACGGAGCAACGCCACGCAGAACTCCGCCGGGTAATGATACTTAAACCAGGCGGAGTAGTAGACCAAGGAAGCAAAGGACTGCGCGTGGGACTCCGGGAAGCCGTAGGAAGCAAAAGCGATGATCTTCTCCCACAGACGATCCGCGACCTCGCCGACAATCCCATTCGTGTCCTTCAACCCCTGGTAGAAACGGGCGCGCAGGCGCTCCATCCGCTCCGGTGAACGCTTAGACCCCATCGCTCGGCGCAGCGTATCGGCCTCTGCGCCGGAGAAACCGGCAGCATCGACCACCACCTGCATGAGCTGCTCTTGGAACAGGGGAATCCCCAGAGTTTTCGTCAGTGCAGGTTCCAAGCACGGGTGCTCGAACGTCACGGGTTCCAGGCCATTGCGGCGGCGGATATAAGGGTGCACGGAACCGCCCTGGATCGGCCCGGGACGGATGAGCGCGACCTCCACCACCAGGTCAAAGAATGTGCGCGGGCGCAGGCGTGGCAAGGTGTTGAGCTGCGCGCGGGACTCCACCTGGAACACACCAATCGCATCGGCGCGGCTAAGCATCGCGTAGACCTCTTTTTCCACCGGCTCCAGCCGCCACAGCTCCACCTCACGACCGCGGTGGGTACGGACTTGATCGATGGCGTGGTGAATGGCCTCGAGCATGCCCAAACCCAGCAGGTCGAACTTCACGAGGCCAACCGTGGCGCAGTCGTCCTTGTCCCACTGCACCACGCTTCGGTCTTCCATTCGCGCCCATTCCGTCGGCACGACGTCCGCAATAGGCCGGTCGCAAATCACCATGCCGCCGGAGTGGATCCCGAGGTGACGGGGCTGCCCCTCCAACTGGCTGGCGACGGTGCGCACGATCTCCGGTGGCTCCTCCGTCCCACGGCTCCACGCATCCACCTGACCAGCGGCATAGCCCAGGGCACGGGCGGCATCGCGCAGCGCGCCCTTGCGCCGGTACGTGATGACGTTCGCCACCTGCGCCGCATTCTGGCGACCGTAGCGGCGGTACACGTACTGGATAACCTCCTCTCTGCGACCGGATTCAATGTCGAGGTCGATATCCGGTGGGCCGTCGCGTTCCGGCGAAAGAAAGCGTTCAAAGAGCAGTCCGGCAGCGACAGAATCGACGTTCGTGATGCCCAGGGCGAAGCACACTGCGGAGTTCGCAGCCGATCCGCGCCCCTGGCACAAAATGTTCTCCCCGTGACAGAAGCTGACAATGTCCTGGACGATGAGGAAGTATCCGGGGAAGCCCAGCTGCTCGATGGTGTCCAATTCCCTGTCAATGGTCGCCCATGCCTTCGCGTTCGCTGCCGTGTTCGCGGAGCGTGCACCGTAGCGAACGGCACCGCGGCGTTCGGTGAGTTCACGTAACCAGCTCATCTCCGTGTGCCCCTCCGGCACGGGGTAGTGCGGCAAGTTCGGGGCGATGAGGTTGAGCGTGAATGCGCACTCCTGCGCAAGCGACACGGTTGTGATCACTGCCTGTTGGAGCCATGCGCAGTCACCCGCCAATTGCATCATTTCCTCGCCGCTGCGCATCCAGGAGCCGCCAACGGGATGATTCAACGGTTCCTGCCGTGCTAAGTCACGCCGGTCGTGGAGGGCATGTTTCACTCCTGCCAGACGCGCGCGATTGGGCCCGGCACAGGTGGGCTGGGCGCTGACGATCTCCTGTAGTCCGTGCGCTTGAGCCAACGCGTGCAGCTTCTCGTTGCGGTCGGCATCGGCCGGCTGCATCGTCTGCTGCAACTCCACCACACAGTTACGCGCACCGAACTCGCGTACGATTTCTTTGGCCTTCGACGCCACCGGCCAGTCCACAAGGACAATCCACCAGCATCGCCCTTCATTGTCTCGGGAGGCCTCCGCCAGCGCGCCGAGCGACGGGTATCGCACGGAGTCTTTCTCTCGGTCCGCCATCTTCGCCTCCGCGATCACGCGCGAAAGCCTGCGGTAGCCCTCCTGTCCGCGACACAGCACCGTCAGCGGTGGTTGGTCGGGACCATTGATGGATAGCTCTGCACCGAAGACCGTATCCACCCCCTTTTCCGCTGCCGCCGCGGCGAAGCGCGCTGCGCCGTAGAATCCATCGCGATCCACGCAGGCCACGGCAGATAGGCCGAGCCGAACTGCCATATCGACGATCTCTTCTGGCTCATTCGCGCCCCTTAAAAAATTGTATGCACTGCAGGCATGGAGCTCTGCGAAGGGAACCGCCGAACCTCGTTGCGCGAAACTGTCGGTACCTTCCGTGTCGTCGGAAAAGAACTCCACACGGTTGGCTTCACCCACACCGACAGCGCGCAGTGAGCCATCGACATGACCGGAGAGAATGCGTTCCAAGCGCGACCAGCTCAGGGGCGCGCCGATAGAGAAGCTCCGCCCCTTGCCGATAGGTGGCTCATGGGATATCACTCGGAACAGTGTAGCGATATTCGTCTGTATGTTCTATTTTGGTCGAGATTCCCGGAGCCTTCCTTGGCTAAACCTTTACCCGAGGATTAGTTCTCCGCCCTTGCCTGCAGGTCCGCCATCTCCATGTTCGCATTGAGCATCGCCGCAACCTTCACGCCGTGCGCCACAGCCCCCTCCAGCATCGCTTGCGCATCGGCAACGTTTCCCGCAGCCCAGAGACCCGGGATTGAAGTCTGCCCCACCTCATCCGTCGGGACCTGCACGCCGTTCGGCAGCTCCTCCAGCTCGCCGCCCATGGCCGTGTAGAGATCGGCGTTTGCACGGAAGTACGGCATGACAGCCACGGCGTCCGCTTCCACCTCGACACCACCAGCCAGTTCAACAGACACACCCGCGGAACGCTTCACAGAGATAGCTGGACCAGAAACAATGCGAGCACCAGCAGCCTCGATCAACCGCCGGGATTCCTCGTCGATCTCACCAGCATGCTCCACCACCGTCACCTCACTAAGGCGCGCGAAGAGCGCGGCAAAGTGCGCGATGAAGGAGTTTGTCGCGAGAATTGCTACGCGCCGTCCACGATATTCATAGCCGTGACAGTACGGGCAATGGAGTACGTCTTCGCCCCACCCCTCGCTCAATCCCGGCAGATCGGGGACCTCATCGCTCAAGCCGGTAGCCAGAATCACCCGGCGGGCCACACATTCAGCAATTTCGCGCGAGTTTTGCTCATACTGAACCACAAATCCAATGCCATCCGCATAGTCAGATAGTGCACGCTGTTGCACCTGCACAGCTCTCCCCTCGAGGAGCTCCACCCCGTAATTCAGCGCTTCCTGGCGCGCTGTGGCCACAATGTCCACCGGCGCCTCGCCCTCCCTCCCGAGCACATTGCTAGCGCGTGGCGAGGGTTCATTACGCGGACTCCCCGAATCAATAACAGCAACCGATCGATTGCTTCGCGCTAAAGCCTTCGCCGCCGCGAGCCCCGCGAAGCTGCCACCAATAACAAGAATCTCTACTTGACCATCCATAAACGCGAGATTATTGACAACAGTTACCATCTTCAAGGTATGACGAGCTTGCCCGAGAAAAAGAGCGCGGGGAACTCTCTCAATCAGCACTAGACCATGCTGTTCAATTCTCGTCATGACTAGCGCAAATGACCCAAACTAGACTAAGTTGTTCATTTGTCAGATTTGGTGCTAAATTGACCGACAACATTTATTCACTCAAGAAGGAGAGGACTCCCACCCATGTCCCTTCGTAAAAAGGCAGCAGCGTCCATCGTTGCTGTAGCAGCAACGTTCGCCCTCGCAGCATGCGGTGGCGACGATAGCGACACCATCAAGGTCGGCACCACCGACCAGGGCCAGGAACAGTGGCAGGTCTTCGAGCAGGAAGCCAAGGCAGCCGGCCTCGACATCGAGCTCGTACCATTCGGCGACTACTCCCTGCCGAACCGCGCCCTGGACGAGGGCGAGATCGACGTCAATAACTTCCAGCACCTCATGTTCCTGGCAGACTTCAACGTCAACTCCGGCACCGACCTCACCCCAATCGGCGCCACCGAGATCATCCCACTGGCTCTGTTCTACAAGGACCACTCCGAGATCAAGGATGTTGAGGAAGCCGGCGAGATCGCCATCCCGAACGATCCAACCAACCAGGGTCGCGCACTGCACATGCTCGCCGCCAACGATCTGGTGAAGCTGAAGGATGACTCCCTCCTCTCCCCAACCCCAGCAGACGTTGACGAGGGCGCTTCCAAGGTCAAGGTCACCCCAGTAGACGCCGCTCAGACTGTCACCGCTTACCAGGACGGCAAGCCAGCCGTGATCAACAACTCCTTCCTTGATCGCGGCAACATTGACCCGAAGTCCGCCATCGCCCAGGATGACCCTGCCTCCCCAGAGGCTGAGCCATTCATCAATGCCTTCGTCACTACCGCCGATCGCAAGGACGACCCAGAGCTGAAGAAGCTGGTCGAGGTCTGGCACTCCGACAAGGTGCAGGAGGCCATCGATCGCCAGTCCAACGGCACCTCCGTCGAGGTGGAAAAGGACGGCGCCGAGCTGAAGGAGATCCTCACCGGTATCGAGGACAAGATCAAGGAATCTAAGTAATTCCCCACCATGAGCCTCACACCACGGGCCGGCGCGCACTACTTCTGCGGCTGGCCCCTTTGGCTGTTTAACTAAAGAACCACACTCACCAACCTGCTGGCGTCGCGCAGACCAAGGCGCAAAGAGCCCCACAGCAGACCCCAAAAACACAGAGCAACGAGGTTTCCTATGGCTGAGCAAGCCACAACCGCCACTGTGAAAAACACAACGGACCGCACAGGCACCGAGGTGGAATTCCGTGGCGTGACCAAGATCTTCAAGCAGGGACGCAAGGAAGTCACTGCCCTGAAGGACGTCAATATCACCATCCCTGCTGGATCCATCGTCGGCATCATCGGCTACTCCGGTGCGGGTAAATCCACACTGGTCCGCCAGATCAACGGCCTCGACCGCCCCACGAGCGGCGAGATCCTGCTCGACGGCAAGGACATCGTGCCGCTGAAGGAAGCGCAGATGCGCAAGCTGCGCGGCAATATCGGCATGATCTTCCAGCAGTTCAACCTGTTCAGCTCCCGCACCGTGGAAGGTAATATCGCCTACCCACTGAAGCTGCAGGGCATGGATAAGGCCAAGCGCGCTGCTCGGGTCAAGGAACTTCTCGAGTTCGTCGGCCTCGCCGACAAGGGCAAGGCCTACCCTGAGCAGCTCTCCGGTGGCCAGAAGCAGCGCGTGGGAATCGCCCGCGCACTGGCCACCAATCCGAGCCTGCTACTGGCCGATGAGGCCACCTCCGCATTGGACCCCTCCACCACGCACGACGTGCTGGACCTGCTGCGTAAGGTCAACCGCGAGTTTGGCATCACCATCGTGGTCATCACCCACGAAATGGAAGTGGTGCGCAGCATCGCAGACCGCGTGGTCGTAATGCAGGGCGGCGAAGTCGTGGAGCAAGGCTCCGTCTATGAGGTTTTCTCCTCGCCGAAGACAGACGTGGCAGCCAACTTCGTTGCCACCTCTCTGCGCAACACCCCGGACATGGTGGAAGCAGAAGCCCTGCAGACTGAAAACGGCCGCTTGTTCACCGTGACCATGGCCGAAGGCGTGGGCTTTTTCAATGCAGTCTCCAAGGCGACGGCAGCAGGCGTTGGAGTGAACATCGTCCACGGCGGCATCACGACACTCCAAGAGCACAGCTTCGGCCGCCTCACCCTGCGGATGACCGCGCACGATGAGGATGGAGAGAAGGCCATCGAGGAGTTCTACCACACCATGCAGGCCACGACCGAGATTGAGGAGATCCGATGAGCACAAACGATACGATGATCCTCGCTCAAATGGACTGGGACCGCTTGGGAGGATTCTTCCAACAGGCCATCTGGGACACGCTGTACATGGTGTCCGTCACCCTCATCTTCTCCGGCATCCTCGGCCTCATTCTGGGCATGCTGCTGTACACCACGCGCAGTGGTGGCGTGCTGCAAAACAAGCCGGTGTACTGGGTGTTGAACTTCCTCGTGAACTTCTTCCGCCCCATCCCTTTCATCATTTTGCTGACGGCAATCGGCCCGCTCTCCGACATTCTGGTTGGCTCGCGTATTGGCATTGAGGCAGCCATCGTCGGCATGGTTGTTGCCGCCACCTTTGGCGCCGCGCGCATCGTCGAGCAGAACCTCGTATCTATCGACCCGGGCGTGGTCGAGGCAGCGAAGGCCATGGGTGCTTCGCCCATGCGGATCATCCTCACCGTGATCATTCCGGAGGCACTGGGACCACTGATCCTGGGCTTTACCTTCATCTTCATCGCGATCGTGGATATGTCCGCCATGGCGGGCTACATCGGCGCTGGCGGCCTGGGAGATTTCGCCATCGTCTACGGCTACCGCGCATTCAATGACGAAGTCACCTGGATTACCGTCTTGGTCATTATCGTCATCGTGCAGTTCGCCCAGCTGCTGGGCAACTGGGCGGCGCGTAAGGTCATGCGCCGCTAAGGCTTCAGCGACAAGCCACTTGGCCCCAGCCCCTGGTTTCAGGGGCTGGGGCCAAATCTTATTTACCGTGATTTTGTCTGCTGAGATTTTGCTTGCTGATACGCCAAGGCACTCCGACCGGGTGGCAGCCAGCTATTTAACGTAGCTCGATGACTGTTGTTGCCACCCAGGACATCGATTGCTTCGGCGAATCCCCGCACGAGGCAACCACGGGAACCGAAGCACGGCGCTGCAATTGCACGCCCCATTTTCTTCCCGATTCCGCATCCTCTACCAGCCGGTAGCCCAAGTCCGCCGTTGACCGATGGGAAGGGCCAAGAGCCGTTTCCGGTTCACGAGCTGTGGAGGAAGCGCTCTTCGCGGAGAATAGGGACACCAAGTCGGATAGCGTTGCAGCCGTGACAATGAGCGCGCCCTGCCGGGGCGTATGCCCCTCCCGCTGCAATCGCCGTGCGACGACAATCTCCGCCACCTGGCTGGGACTATCGTAAATCCCGCGGCCTCGGTTTCCTTGCAACCACATCTCCCCGCGCTGCGCATGTTCTAGCAGTTCAGTGGCACCTCCCACAGCCATTCGACCGTAGGAGTAATTAGCCGGCAGGAGCAGCATCGACGGGGCGAAACGGTGGCCCTTTGTGTGGGAGGATTCCCATACCTGTTCCCCGTCATAGTGGGCCGAGAGAGCTACTGCGAGGGGCCTGCCTCGCACCGCACAACAGCGGTCGCGCTTACCGTGGGTGCAGATGAGCAGGAGTGGGTGGTCGATGCGCTCAGCGCCCGGAGTGTTCCCAGGCCGCGTGAGGTCGAGCTCAAGAATTGATTCCGGCCCATCCACTTCCATCCGCTCCGCGACGGGATCTGTGGAGTCCACCACGCCGCGAGACCAGCTGATGAACAGCACCGACTTGCTACCTTCTGGCTTTGACTGCCCTTCACGACCTGGCTGACGAATGAACTGCAGTTGCGCATTATTTGCCTTGAGGAAAGCTTTGATCTTCCCTGCGAGTTCTTCGCCGAGCGCTTCTCCGTCAAGGATGTCGTGCCCCCAGCCCCGCGGGTATTCGAGCGCGAGGACCACTTGCCCTGGTTTTGCCGTGCCCGCCAGTTGCTCACCTGTGAAGGTAGAGCATACGGATCCGACACGATGTGCGTCGGAATCCAGCTGGGCCGGGGCGAGGCCGGCGCGGGGGTTTCTCCGGGTAGGCATGCACGCCAGATTACCAGCGCTGACAGCCATGGAGAAAGGCAATCCTAACTAGCTGTCACCCTCAACGCTATGGGCGTCCTTCCATGTGCGGTAGCCACCAGTGAGGTTGAGCACATCCGCATGCCCCAGCTCAGCAAAAAGCCGCTCCGCCACATGGCCACGCAAGCCGACCTGACAGTGGATGATGAGTTCGCCGTCGGGAATTTCTTCGGCACGTTCGCGGACCTCATCGAGCGGAAGATTGATGGCGCCCGGAATATTGCCCGCAGCATACTCAGCTGCTGTGCGCACGTCGATGACTGTCGCGTTGCCAGCTGCAATGCGTTCATCGAGCTCGTTCCACGTGATGTGCCGCGCACGCCCCGTGCGCAGATTGTCAGCGATGTAGCCAAGGATGTTGACCGGATCTTTTGCTGATCCAAACTGCGGGGCATAGGCCAGTTCCAAATCCATGAGCCCGCTTGCGGTGACACCAGACTGCATGGCGGTCGCGATGACGTCGATACGTTTATCGGCACCTGCCTCGCCGATCACCTGTGCGCCCAGGATGGCATCCGTCTCCGGATCGACGAGCAGCTTCATCGTCATACCAGCAGCGCCTGGGTAGTAGCCCGCATGATTCACCGGGTGGGTCATAATCACCCGAGGCTTTTGCCCTGCCTCGCGCAGCTTGCGCTCGTTCCACCCTGTCGTGGCCACTTGCAATCCGAAGATGCCAAGAATGGAGGTCGCGTTGACGGGGCGCGTGCTGACGTCGTCGCCCATGAGGATGTCTGCGAGCAGACGGCCGTGACGGTTGGCGGTTTGAGCGAGAGGCACCACGGCATCACTGCCGTCGATTGCATCGCGCGTGGTTGCCGCGTCACCGAGGGCGAAGATGTGTTCAACGTTCGTGCGCAAACGTTCATCGACGAGGATCGCCCCATTTTCCGCCAGCGCAATTCCCGAACCTTCCAACAAGTCTGTCTCTGGCTTCACACCGAGAGCCGCGACGACGAGCGTGGCCGGCAGCTTTTGGCCAGATTTAAGCACGACCGAATCTTCGGTGATCTCAACAACCTCGGCTCGGGTGCGCAGCTCCACGCCGTTATCCACCAGTCGCTGCTGGACCTGCACGGCCATTTCTTGGTCGAGAATGCCCATGATGTGCGGATTACGCTCCACTAGCGTGACCTTCAGGCCCGCGTGCATGAGGTTTTCTGCCATTTCCACGCCGATGAAGCCCCCACCAATCACAACGGCGTGGTCGCCATCCTGCGCACTCTCCACTGCAGCTCGCATGGCATCAGTGTCCTCAATAGTGCGAAGTGGAAATGCTCGCTCAATGCCCGGAATGGGTGGGATCAGTGGGCTGGCGCCTGGGGAGAGGACAAGCTCATCGTAAGCAATGCTGTCTTCTTCACCCGTGCGAAGATTGTGGATCGATACTTCTCGGGCTTGCGCGTCAATGCTCATAGCCTGAGTGTGGATGCGCACATCGATGCGAAAACGGCCCCACAAAGCCTCCGGAGTTTGCAGCAATAGTTCGCTGCGATTCTCAATGACCCCACCGATGTAGTAGGGCAAGCCACAGTTGGCGAAAGATACGTGGCCACTCTTTTCCAGGACGACGATCTCCACGTGCTCATCGCGTCGGCGCAGGCGTGTGGCGGTGGACATTCCGCCCGCGACCCCACCGACGATAACAACGCGGCGACGTGGCGTAGGGGATGTAGTACTGCTGCTCATGATGTCCTCCTGATGTGCGATGAGACCACACTACGTATACCCCTAGGGGTATGTCAATAGGTTGCCTCAATGCGCCATCGGGCCCCCTGACACACCAGCAAGTAGGCTCCTTCTTTTTCCGTGCTGACCTGCACACGCGCATAGCGTTTGCCCCGTGCCCACCAGCCCTCATCGACAGGCCATGGACCCGCCCAACCTGTAATGACGAGTCGCTTCGTTCCCCATTCCAGCCATCTCGGCACACCTGAGAACACACCGCGCCCAGTCACAGAAACGGGAACCCCTGCCTCATCCACAACTCGCACGCGGGCTGCAGGATGCGTAGCCGCTGGATTCTTCTTTTCCTCCTTGACCCCCACGAGCGATGGCAGCGGAAACAGCAGCTCCCCCTCCCACTGCTTCGTTGGCAATGCACTCACTACTTCAGGATCATCATCGCCATAAGGAACGGTCACCACGCGACCGGCCACCGCGCGACCACCGCAATGTATGGGGCGCAGCACTCGCTGCACTCCAATCAGAGCTTGCGCCCGACCAGCAGCAGCACGCGCCGCGCGGATCCCTTCATCCGGGCCACCCCACAGGGCCATCTCCACGCGACCGGCGGGAACCGTTTCCACCGGCACCAGCTCCAGAGCCTCGATCCCAATATCGCCACCGAGCCAATCAGTGTCGATATCAGCATCTTCGTCAGCGTGACCACCCTTCGCCATCCCCGCCCGTAAGCGTGTAATCCAACCATCAAGCTGCCAGCGCACGCGCTGCGCCGTCTCCTCCTCCGTCAGCGGCTCCCGGCAACGCCACACGCGTTCGATGACAGTCGGCCCCTCACAACCCGGAGGCGGCGCCACATACGCACGCACAGCCAGGCGGAGGCACGCATCACCTACCGCAAAAAGTTCCGAGTGCAGACGAACCGCCACCTGACGTGCCACAAAGGCCGCGGTCTCCGTGTTAACGATGGGCGTATCCATATCCTGACGCACCTCGATCGGTGGCACATCACGCCTTGGTGCCACATCGCGCTCCACCTCGCCGCACGCAATGCGGTGCCACTGCACAGCACTACTCCCACACCGCGTAGAGACATCTGTCCGCGGCAGCTGAGCGAACTGCCCCAGCGTGCGCACACCCAGCTGCCGCAGTAAATCCACCAGCTCACGCGGATACCCCAAAGCCACCTCACTCACCAGTGCTTCTACCGGCAAACTCGCCACAAAGTCCGCGCCACAACCGGGAGCGATGTTCTTGCCAGCACGCGCCGCCCATACCGCTGTCACCACATCATCAGCCGTTCCCGCCAGACAATCAGCCCCCATGCGCACCGCAGCATCGAGCAACAACTCCACCGCCCGATCTTCCCCACCGTAATACTTCGCCAGCGAATCCATCGGAAACGCCACCAAGCCCGGCCGAAGGGTCTCCACGCCCGCCGCAACGTCCTCGAGGGCCAAGAGCACATCCTCATGAACAGCCAACTGCTGTGCTGTGTCATCCTCCGCCATCAGCAGGTGGGGACACGTAGCGAGCGCATGCCGCTGCTTCATCCCCTGCTTCACACCCGCCGTCCGCGCCGCCGCATTGCACGCGAAAACACGATGCTCTTTCACCACCGCCGCAGGCTCCAGCACATTCCAGCCTTTACTTCGACTCAGCGCATAGACCGGCCAGTCAGGAAACCACAGGGCAGTCACCCTCCCACTCATTGCGCCGCTTCCCAACGAAGGGGAACCACGGTGGCGTCGGACCGAGAGGAGGGACGTTCCCCCACCACAGTCTGGAAAACGGACGGAGGCTGCGCCTTACCCCACGCCTTACCTGCGATCTCCACACCACGGATCCTGCCGGAGCCTCGCCCCAGCCCAACAACACCAGTGACGGACACATCAATATTCAGCCGCGCTCGCGGCCAAGAATGCCCCGTTACAACCAGCGCACATCGGCTTTTATGCAACCGCGACTCCACAGGCCTGGCAAACGTGGGCGTTATCGGTTGCGCCGGGGAAAACAAGACCATATCCAACCCCTCAACCAAGGTATTGAGCACCGCCATCGCATGTGGCGCAGGATCAGGAATCACCACCATTCGCTCCAAATCACCTCCAGCCACTTCCACTGCCGCCAGAGCTAAGCGCGGATACCCCACGACCGCCACACAGCTCCCCGCTTTCGTCGTCGCAGCGAGCACATCCACATGCGCCGCAGGGCAGTCCGCCATCATCGTCACTGCCCCGCGTGGCATCCCGCCCGAATCAAGCGCCGCAGTCAGCCACTCCGGCCCAGGGAGCACCGGCATACGCCGCGGTTTGCCTTCACCGCGCGGCGCTGGCACTCCCCCTCCAATACGCTCCATCTTCGCACGTAAAGAATCGATAGTATGATCGACTGACTGAAGATGCCGCACCGCCATTTTTCCACCCTCTTACCTAGCTGTTCTTTCTCACTATGTTTTTCGAAGCACACGAACATACATACCAATAGTGCGAGTCAGCACCAGCCGGCATAGCTATCTAAATCGAACACCTGTTCGCCATCTGTGTGTAGATTAGAACTCATCCCCTCGCCCCGTCAACAGCCCAGTTCGCGCCCCATATGCAACCAGCCGACGCAACTGCTTCTACACTGGAAAGCCATGAGCAGACCAACCCCCGTTGTCACCGCCCCACTCTCTGTGCGTGCCATCACCGCGCTCTTCCTCGGCCTCGCCGTGGGCATCATGGGCGCCCCCGTAGCCAACGGTTTCAAGGTCATCATCCTCGTCGCCAGCGTGACCATCGCCCTACTCACCACCTTCAACCACCCCTACCGCCGCGATGTCCGCAAAGCCGTCGAGGACACCGGAGCCAAATACAGCACCAACTGGGCACAAGTACTCCCCCTCTTCCCCCTGTGGCTCGCGCTCATGTCTTTGCCCATGTTTCCCAGCGACTGGACACTGGCCGCATTCGCCTTCGTGATCGCCACAATGTACTCCTGGGCATTGCACCCACAGATTGATGGCACCGCCCATCTGCCACGCAAGGAGTAGGCGACTCTCCGTTTCTTCCGCCCCCCACAAACCAAAAAGTGGCGTCGTCACCGTGTATATCTTCGATGACGACGCCACTGCGCACTGTCACAAGCGCAACGCGAGAAACTCGACTTTCTCGCGTCTGGATGCATCACCGCCCAGCCACTAGCTGAAAAGTCTAGGCGGATGCATCGTCAGGACTGGAGCGGGGAAAATTACTCCCACTCGATGGTCCCTGGTGGCTTGGACGTCACGTCCAGCACCACGCGGTTTACGTCCTCTACCTCATTGGTAATGCGGGTAGAGATCGTCTCCAGCACGTCATAAGGAATACGCGTCCAATCGGCAGTCATCGCATCCTCACTGGAGACCGGGCGCAGCACGATGGGGTGGCCATAGGTGCGGCCATCACCCTGCACGCCCACAGAGCGCACATCCGCCAGCAGAACGACAGGGCACTGCCAGATGGTGTTATCCAGACCAGCAGCCGTGAGTTCCTCGCGGGCGATTGCATCAGCACGGCGCAGCGTGGCAAGGCGGTCCTCAGTGACCTCGCCGATAATCCTGATACCCAGACCAGGGCCAGGGAACGGCTGACGTGCGACGATTACCTCGGGCAGGCCAAGCTCACGGCCAACGGCACGCACTTCGTCCTTGAACAGTAGGCGCAGCGGCTCGACGAGCTTGAACTCCACATCGTCGGGGAGACCGCCCACGTTGTGGTGACTCTTGATATTCGCGGTACCGGAGCCGCCACCGGATTCCACGACATCTGGGTACAAAGTGCCCTGCACCAGGAAGTCCACGGAGGAGCCTTCCGGAGCAGACTCGAGCACACCGGCGACAGCGCGCTCAAAGGAACGGATGAACTCTGCACCGATCGCCTTCCGCTTGGCTTCCGGATCAGTCACGCCGGAAAGCTTGTTGAGAAACGCCTCGCGCTCATCGACAGTCACCAACTTGGCACCAGTAGCCGCCACAAAGTCGCGCTCGACCTGCTCACGCTCTCCCTCACGCAGGAGGCCGTGATCGACGAACACACAGGTCAAGCGGTCACCAATCGCGCGCTGCACGAGGGCTGCCGCCACCGCGGAATCCACACCACCAGACAGTCCGCAGATGGCGCGACCTTCAGGTCCTACCTGCTCGCGAACCTGCTCGATGAGCTGTTCGGCGATATTGCCGGCAGTCCATGTCGGTTCAAGCCTCGCAACCTCCACCAGGAAGCGGCGAAGCACTTCCTGCCCGTGGGGAGAGTGCAATACCTCTGGGTGGTACTGCACGCCCGCCATGCGCTTTTCCAGGCATTCGAAGGCAGCCACAGGCGCACCCTCAGAGGTCGCCGTCACGGAAAAGCCCTCTGGGGCTTCGGACACAGCGTCACCGTGGCTCATCCACACTTGGTGCTGCTCGCTGAGTCCCGCGTGCAACTCGCCGCCCGTCACAGAAATCTGGGTGCGACCGTACTCTCGGCGACCCGTCTTGGAGACGGTGCCTCCGAGGGCATTGGTCATCGCTTGGAAGCCATAACAGATACCGAAGACAGGGACTCCCAGCTCCAACAAACCATCGTGGAGCTTCGGAGCGCCATCGGCATACACAGAGGAAGGACCACCGGAAAGGATCAAAGCGGCGGGATTCTTTGCCGCCACCTCCTCCGCCGACATCGTGTGCGGCACAACCTCAGAATAGAGGTTCGCCTCACGGACGCGACGGGCGATGAGCTGCGCGTACTGGGCGCCAAAGTCCACGACGAGGACTGGGCGCGGGGATTGCGTGTTGTCTGTCAGTGTCACGGCTCCACAGTTTACCTGCTGCAACCCTGCCGATTCGAGTCAGGAGGGCCACGCATCACCCCAGATGGCCGATGAGCACTCCCACTCGAAAGATGAGAGGGCACGGAAAAGAAAAACCTCCCGACTGACGACTAGCGTCAGTCGGGAGGTTAGCTTCGCACGAAGGCACCTAGCGGACGACTAGATCCACCTTCTGGAAACTCTTGAGATCCGTGTAACCACACTTCGCCATGGAACGGCGGAGACTACCGATGATGTTCTCCGTGCCGTAGGGGTTAGATGTAGGCCCGAAGAGCAGCTCCTCGAGCGACAGTGCGCCACTTTCCCCGGTGAAGGCCACCTCACCGCGAGGTGCCTTCGGGTGAGCTGCGGTAGACGGCCAGAACCATTCCGGCGCACCGGCACTATCGGCAACCGACAGCGGGGCACCCAGCGCCACGGCATCCGCACCACAGGCGATGGCCTTGGCCACCTGGCCGGAAGTCTGCAGGCCAGAATCAGCGATGACGTGCACGTAGCGTCCGCCGGTTTCATCGAGGTAATCCCTACGAGCAGCCGCAGCATCGGCAATCGCAGTGGCCATCGGAACATCGATACCCAGAGAATCGTTATTTGTCGTATCGCCCGAACCAACGATCACACCTGCCGCACCGGTGCGCATCATGTGCATCGCCGTGGTGTAGTCCACCACACCACCAGCAATGACCGGCACGTCGAGGGACCCAATGAACTCCTTGAGGTTCAGCGGCTCACCGTCGCGGTGCACGTGCTCAGCGGAGACCAGTGTTCCCTGAATCACGAGCATGTCGAGGCCAGACTTGATGATCGTCGGAGCCAATTCCGCTGCATGCTGCGGGGACACACGTACTGCGAAGCGCACACCAGAATCCCGCACCTGGCTCAGGCGCTCGAGCAGCAGTTCTTCATCCAACGGCTGCGAATGCAGCCTCTGCAGCACCTTGTTGGCTGCACCCAAGTCCATGGTGATGGGGGCATCGCCGGAAGCCGCATCGGCGTAAAGGGAAGAACGAGCGGCACCCACGACCTCGCGCAGGGCGCCATCAAGGTCCGCAGCTCGGCCCCACAGTCCTTCAGCATTGATGACTGGCAGACCGCCCAACTTGCCGAATTCGATGGCGAATTCCGGGCTCACAACAGCGTCGGTGGGGTGGGCCATCACCGGGAAATCGAAGGTGTAAGCATCGATTTTCCACGTCGTGTCGACGTCGTGGGAGCTTCGAGTTCGACGGGAGGGGACGATGTCCACCTGGTCTAGTCCGTAGACTCGGCGGGCCGAACGGCCACGCCCGATATCAACGTATTCCTGCATGAAGGTTCAACCTACTTCTAGCGGTTCGGGTTGTAGTTCGGAGCTTCCATGATGCCCTGAACATCGTGCGGGTGAGACTCGCGCAGGCCAGCACCAGTGATCTGCACAAACTTAGCCTTGTGCAGATCAGCGACCGTGGCCGCACCGGTGTAGCCCATGGCGGCACGCAGGCCGCCGACGTGCTGGTGCAGCAGGGATTCGACGGTGCCCCGGAAAGGAACGCGCCCTTCGATACCTTCGGGAACCAGCTTCTCTTCGGACTTCACGTCAGCTTGGAAGTAGCGATCCTTGGAATAGGAGCGCTTCTCGCCGGTCAGTCCGCGACCTTGCATAGCACCCATGGAGCCCATTCCACGGTAGCGCTTATACTGCTTGCCGTTGATGGTCACCGTCTCGCCTGGGGTTTCTTCCGAACCGGCGAGCATCGATCCCAGCATGACGGTGGAAGCGCCGGCGGCCAGAGCCTTGGCGATGTCACCGGAGAACTGCATTCCGCCATCGGCGATGATGGGCACACCCGCCTTGTGAGCGGCGGCGGAGGCTTCCATGATGGCAGTGATCTGTGGGGCACCCACGCCCGCAACCACGCGAGTGGTGCAGATAGAACCTGGGCCGATACCGACCTTGATCGCATCCGCACCTGCGTCGATCATTGCTTGGGCTGCCCCACGGGTGGCGAGGTTGCCGCCAATCACGTCAACGCGATCACCGAAGTTCTTCTTCACGCGGGACACCATGTCCAGCACGCCCTTGTTGTGTGCGTGTGCTGTATCGACAATGAGTGCGTCCACGCCGGCATCGACGAGGGCACCCGCACGGTTCCAGGCATCCTCACCAGTTCCGATTCCTGCAGCAACGAGCAGACGGCCGGAGACGTCCTTGGCGGCGTGTGGGTACTTCTCGCGCTTGGCGAAGTCCTTCACCGTAATCAGACCGGTGAGCTTGCCTGCGCCGTCAACGATCGGCAGCTTCTCTACCTTATTTTCGGACAGCAGCCGGAGCGCGGCCTCCGCGGATACACCCTCCTGGGCGACAACTAGGGGCATCGTGGTCATGACCTCGCCGACCTTGCGACTGAAGTCCTCTTCGAATCGCATGTCACGGTTGGTGATGATGCCAACCAGCAGGCCTTCGTCGTCGACAACGGGCAGGCCAGAGATGCGGTAGCGAGCGCAGAGATCATCGACCTCCTGAATTGTCATCTCTGGCGACGCGGTCACTGGGTCGGTGACCATGCCCGCCTCGGAACGCTTCACGATCTCGGCCTGCTGGGCTTGGTCTTCGATGGAGAGGTTGCGGTGCAGCACGCCGATGCCACCCTGTCGCGCCATGGCGACGGCCATGCGGGCCTCAGTGACGGTGTCCATTGCTGCGGACAAAATCGGGATGTTGAGCTTGATGTTTCGGGTCAACTGGGTTGCAGTATCGACCTCGCTGGGGATGACATCTGATGCGTCGGGGAGCAGGAGAACATCATCGAAAGTCAGTCCTACCAGGGCTACCTTGTTCGGATCGTCACCACCGGTGGATACAGGCTGCTGGTTGGTCACGCCGTTTCCTTCCTCATACCTGGGAATGCCTATGCCTAATTCCTTTAACAATAGCGTGGCAGGCTGGGATTCTCTTCTCTGGGGCTAGGCAGCAGGTAGTATGTGACCTGTGACTTACGGTAATCATGATATGCCTTTGGACCCATTCGCGGACGACCCGAATGATCCGGCCTCTTTATTGGAGCCGGACGACGATTACCCTCCCCTGTCTGACGAGGAGATGAAGGCCTTGCGGGAGGACTTGGCGAATGTGAAGGATTTCCGTCGTTACCTCGAGCCACGTGGCATCCGCGGAGTTTCCATGCTGTGCGATGACTGCGATGAGGTGCACTATTACGACTGGGGCATCATCGAATCGAATATCACGACTCTCCTGCAGCACCGCATTGTTCCGGTGCATGAGCCTGGCGCGAAGCCCAATCCCAATGATTACGTCACCTGGGATTATTGCCTAGGCTATGCGGACGCGATGGACTTCGCCTTTCAGCCGGGTCGCCCGCGTTTCCCCTGGAACCGTTAAAGGTCTGATCACCGTCCCTTTATTCGACGCCACGAAGGGCTCCGAAACTACAACAGTTTCGGAGCCCTTCGTGAAGACGCTAGACCCTAGCGGGTGGTATCCGTCTGACTCGTCGCGACGTTTTCGTCGTGACCAATCATCGGCCCCAACTGACCGTGAGCATCCGGTTGTGGTTGGGATGGCGCGGAAACTCCAGATTCCTCTTCCTCGTCGTCATCTTCCTCGGTGGTAACGGTTGTGGCGGCCGGGGCTGGCACCTCAGTGCCATCCGCACCAAGCATCGGTATTGCTCCTTCGCCTTGGCCTGATGGCTGCTCACCTTCAGCGAGCACCTGGCCATCCGGAAGCGGCTGGGACTGTTCTAATGTTGTGGTAGCCGCGCTCTCTTCGGTTGGTGCAGCCGAAGAGGTCTCCGCGGGTTCTTGCTCTTCAGGTTTCTGCTGTGGAGCTTCTTCCTGCTGTTCCTGAGCCTCGCCAGCAGTGTCCTCCGCGGTGGAAGCAGCACCACTCGATTCATCTACAGCCGTAGAAGCATCGCCTTCTGCGTGAACGGTCTGCGGGGTGTCACGGATTGGCAGCGTTCCGTTGTACGCGGCATATCCCAAGCCACCGATCGCCAGCGCTGCGGCGACGCCACCAGCAATGAACATGGAAGTCACCGACAAACCACCGGCGGCGGCAAATCGAGCATTGCGACGGATCGTTCCCGCGCGCTCCTTGCCACTACTGATGCCGACGACGTTATTTCCCTCTACGCCGTCCTGTACTGCGAAGTCTGGGCCGAGGTGTTCAGCCAGATCAGGAGGCGCCGGGATGTTCTCCTCTGCCTCTCTGCGGGCGGAGGACAGCAGTGCATACAACGGGGAGTCCTCGTTCTCAACACGCTCTCCCCGACCAATCGCGTCAAGCGCACGATCGTCAGCGAGGACTTCGGAGAATTCTCCGAAGTCCTGCGTGCCGTTGCCCTTAGCCATGTGAGTCGAATCTTTCACTGGTATCTACGAATCTCTCGCAGAAAATTTGTCCTGCTGTTTCTCAAGGTGCGCCTTCAATTTTGCGAGGGCTCTGAATTGTGCCACCCGCACCGCTCCCGCCGAGGTGCCCAAAATCTGGGCCGTTTCTTCAGCGGAATAGCCTCCGAAAATCCTGAGTGTCAGGATTTCTTTTGCCTTGTCACTCAATAAATCGAGCAGACCAGCCACCTCGTTACACGAATCGAGCACCAACATCTCCGATTCAGGTGTGGCGGTCACCACTTCCTCGTCCGGGATCTCGTCGGTTGGCTGGGACACATCGCGGGAATGTGCGCGGCGCGCATCCACCACCTTGTTTGCCGCGATCCGGAAGACAAAGGCCATAAATGGAAGACCTTTGTCTTCATAGGAATTGATGGATTTCGCAACGGCCAAACACACTTCTTGGGCGACATCATCCGGGGTGGGGTATTTGTAGGCCGTGAGACGTGCACGGCAGTACCGCACCACCTGGGGGTGGATGAGGTTGATGAGTTCCTGAAGTGCCCGGCGATCACCATCGACAGCGCGGGGCACCACAGCCTGTATGGCTGCGTCTGTGTCCTCTGTAGCTGTCATAACCTTCGATTTCTTCGATGAGCGAATATTGCCTGGCGCCGGAGCCGCATATTGAACCCCACCTGAAACTAGCACAACATACCCCTAGTTTTTCCCTTTACCTACGAGTTGCCCCTTCGATGCAGAAGATGCCTCAGAGGTTCCACCTCGCGCAGAAATACCCAGTTCAAACCCCGTAACGGGGGATAAAAAATATACGTGAAAAACATTTCACTTGCTGTTCACAAAGCTCCATTGTCGCTGGCAGTCGACAAAAAATCCCCCGTCTTCATCTGCCCATAGTTCCGCGGACACCTATAGAGCACGAAGGGTTTACCTTTCGTTCACTTTCTCCCGTGAATCTCTATTCGTCAGTGCACGCCCATCATCACGTTCACCCCTTTTAGTGACGAGATAGATCCAAGGAGAACCACCCATGCCTCAGCCTCACCAGCTCCCAGGACCAACTTCTTCCGTCTGGGAGTGGCAGTTGGAAGGCGCCTGCCGTGGTGCCGACTCTTCCGTCTTCTTTCACCCCGACGGCGAACGCGGCCGCGCCCGAGCCATTCGTGAACACCGAGCCAAGGCTATCTGCGCCGAGTGCCCAGTGATGATGGCTTGCCGCCAGCACGCCCTTGAGGTCGGTGAGCCATATGGAATCTGGGGCGGGATGTCAGAGTCTGAGCGGGATGCGATTCTGCGACCAACCTCCCGTAACCGCCACCGCCGACTCTCCGCCTAAAGCCCTACTTACAGCTCAGTCTCACCGGCGCCTTTCTCCAATGCGCCGATGGAGACCCTTCAGCTGACTCAAGGCGACGAGACGCAGCGACCCCTGTGGTTTGCGCACTCGTGGCGTCGAAATAAAAGGAAAGAAAACAAGCCCGGTACCTCCAGCAAAGGGAAGCGCCGGGCTTATTCTGGCTCTCGGAGACTGAGAGCCTAGTGGTGATGGTGACCGTGACCAGCCTGAGCTGCTGGCTTCTCAGGCTTATCAACCACGGCAGTTTCCGTGGTGAGCACCATCCGTGCCACAGAGGTGGCGTTCACGACAGCAGAGTGCGTGACCTTCACCGGATCGATGATGCCCTGCTCCAGCAAATCTCCGTATTCCAGGGTCGCAGCGTTGTAGCCAGAACCGTTAGGCTGCTCGGCAATGCGAGAAACGACGACAGCGCCGTCCAGACCCGCATTGTCAGCGATCCAGTACGCCGGGCGACGCAGAGCACGCGCCAGAGAACGAAGACCAATAGACTCGTCGCCCTCTGCTGCGGCAGCCATTTCTTCGATCTTCGCGGCGATCTGCACGAGGACGGAACCGCCACCGGCAATTACACCCTCCTGGGCTGCGGCACGAGCGGCGTTGATCGCATCCTCGATGCGCAACTTGCGCTCGTTGACCTCGGTCTCAGTAGCGCCACCCGCGCGAATGACCGCCACGCCGCCGGAGAGCTTCGCCAGGCGCTCCTCGAGCTTCTCACGATCCCAGGTGGAATCGGTGCGCTCGATCTCGGTGCGGATCTGGTTGCGACGCTCCTCCACGGCCTCGGAACTGCCGCCACCATCGACGATGACAGTGTCTTCCTTCGTCACGGTAATGCGGCGAGCCGAACCCAGCTGCTCCAGCTTGGTCTCGGACAGGCTCTGCCCCAGCTCCTTATCCACGACGGTGCCGCCGGTAACGATTGCCAAGTCATCCATGAATGCCTTGCGGCGATCACCGAAGTAAGGAGCCTTGACAGCCACAACCTTCAGAGACTTGCGGATGGCGTTCAGCACCAGCATCTGCAGAGGCTCGCCCTCCACATCCTCGGCAACGATCAGCACCTGCTTGCCGGACTGAGCAATCTGCTCCAGCACTGGCAGGAACTCCGGCAGGGAAGAGATCTTGTCACGAACCAGAAGAACAAGGGCGTCTTCCAGCTCGGCGTGACCGGTGTCCTCATTAGTCACGAAGTATGGGGACAGGAATCCTTTATCGAAGGAGACACCTTCGGTAACGATGGACTCATCTTCGATGGACTGGGACTCTTCCACAGTCACCACGCCGTCCTTGCCGACCTTGTCGAAAGCATCGGCGACCATGGCACCAATGCCCTCATCGCGGGAGGACACGGTAGCGACGTTGGCAATCGCTGCAGAATCAGCCACAGGCTGGGCAGCCTCCTGCAGCAACTCGATCACGCGCTCGGTACCGAGCTCGATACCACTGTTCACGGCGATCGGGTTGGCACCCGCAGCGACGGTGCGCAGCCCCTCGTTGATGAGGGCTTGAGCCAGCAGAGTGGCGGTGGTGGTGCCATCGCCAGCGATGTCGTTGGTTTTAATCGCAACGGACTTCACCAGCTGTGCGCCGAGGTTCTCGAATGGATCCTCGAGATCGATATCGCGAGCGATGGTCACACCGTCATTAGTCACGGTGGGGCCACCGAAAGCCTTGTCGAGGACGACGTTACGGCCGCGCGGGCCGAGGGTTACCTTCACCGCATCAGCCAGTGCGTCGACGCCCTTTTGCAGGCCCTCGCGAGCCTCTTGGTCGAAAGCAATGAGCTTAGACATGCAGTTCCCCGCTTACTTTTCGATGACAGCCAGGATGTCGCGCTGGCTCAGCAGCAGGTACTCCTCGCCGTTGTACTTCAGCTCGGTGCCGCCGTACTTGGAGAAGACGACGGTGTCGCCTTCCTTGACGTCCATCGGGATGCGCTCCTCGTTGGAAATGCGACCCGGACCCACAGCGATGACGGTTGCCTCCTGTGGCTTCTCCTTAGCGGAGTCAGGGATGACCAGGCCGGATGCGGTGGTGGTCTCTGCCTCGACGATCTGAACGAGGACGCGGTCCTCGAGCGGCTTGATGTTCACGTTAGCCACGATGAATACCTCCGTGTATCCGTAGTGCGTTCGAAAGATTTTCGAATGTGTCTCGAATGTGCCTCGGTTGGTTTTCCGTGCACAGCCGTCGTCGCGGGTGAACAACTGTGTGTCAAACAACCTACTGGCACTCTACCGCCGCAAGTGCTAACTCTCAACAAAAACGAAGGCTTAGTTGATACTACCCCGCTCAAGGTTGGAAAAAGCCCCGCACAACTGCGCGGGGCGGGCTTCATTTGGCCCATCCACGGTGGGCGAGGGTCTAAATCTACAGGCCGCGAGTCAGGTTGATCACCGCGTCATGCCAGAGGAGGTATTCCTCCTGCTGATCTTCCTGGTAGTGCTCCAGAGCCCGAATCCCGTTGAACACAGAATCTACTTCTTCATCAGTAAGGTCTGCTCCACCTTCACCAACAAAGAGCACGGGCCCCAGAATCGCGCGGGTGGGATCCGAAAGGAAGCGGGAGTCTCCCGTCTCACTCTCCTTACGCCCCATCGACGCCAGAGGATTCGGCTCAGGGCGCTCAGCCTTCGCCGCCTCGGAAGAATAGATCGCTGCGATGGTCAAACCGGATTCTACGAAAGCCACATGCAGGCGGTCATCACCGCTGCCTCCAAGCACTTCACCGGCCTGGGACAGCTCGATATCCAATTCCTCGACCTTGAGGTCCGGGGTTACCAATAGGCTGCGCGCCATGGGTCTTCTCCTCGTTGTGATAACGCGACTGGGTCGGCACGCGGGAGAACCAGGATTGCTCCACGGTCGCCGAATTAGGGTTGGTGATTATTGTGCCAGCGCAGCCACCACCTCGCAGCGCAAAGACCTTTACCCCCGCTTTTACACCCCCAGCCCTGCCGAATGTTTACTCCCTTCCGGCAACGACGGGTATCTCCACCTCCAGCGATGGATCGGTGTCCACATCGAGCCCCGAGGGCTGCGCTCCAGCGGCGATCACTTGCGCCGCCAGCGCTGCGATCATCACACCATTGTCCGTGCACAGGGCAAACGGCGGAATGTGTAGGTAGATTCCCGCGGATTTGCACCGCTGCAGAAGCAAGCCACGCAGACGGGAGTTAGCGGACACACCGCCGCCAAGCAGCATCGTGGTTGCGCCGACGTCCTTTGCCGCCCGCACAGCCTTGGCGGTCAAAACGTCGCACACTGCCTCCTGGAAGCTGGCGCACACATCCTCAATGGGAATGGTGCGCCCCTCCCGCTCGGCAGTTTCCACGTAGCGGGCCACGGCCGTTTTGAGCCCGGAGAAGCTGAAGTCGTAGCGCGCATCCTGCTGGCGCATCATGGCACGAGGGAACGAAATGGCCTTCGCGTTACCCTTCGCTGCCAACTTGTCGATAATCGGACCACCGGGGTAGCCCAATCCTAGGAGTCGGGCGACCTTGTCGTAGGCCTCACCCGCGGCGTCATCTAACGTGCCGCCCATCTCCTCCATTGGTTTGCCCACACCACGAACGTGGAGAATCTGGGTGTGGCCGCCGGACACCAGCAGGGCAATCGCGTTGTCAAGGTCACCCGGCGCGGCGTGCTCTTCGCGCCCCTCACTGTCCTCTGTCACTAGCAGGTCCACGGCCACGTGCCCACCCAGGTGATTGACGCCATAAAAAGGCACCTTCCACGCGGCAGCGTAAGCCTTCGCTGCGGCGGCCCCGACTAGCAGCGCGCCAGCCAAGCCCGGCCCCACTGTAGCGGCCACCGCATCCGGCTTATCGAAGGCACTCGTCGGCAGGCCTCGGGCTGCTCTATCAGCACGGAGATCCCTTAAAGCTTGGCGCATCGTCGGCACCATCGCTTCCAGGTGTGCACGGCTGGCAATCTCCGGCACCACGCCACCAAAACGGGCGTGCTGTGTCATGGAGGAGGCCACCCTGTTGCTGATCATCCTCACCCGGCACGGCCCATCCACCTCCTGACCCGCAGCGTTATCGTGCGTGAGCTCAACGATTCCCACACCAGTCTCGTCACAGGAGCTTTCCACCCCGAGGATGATCATGCCGCGAGTATCACGGACACCTTCGGCGCTGGCCGGTGGCGTCGCGTCGCGCTGAATCTCCGCGGCTACCGCTTCGCCTTCCCCACCGAAGGACGGGCGCACCATCACGTAGGCATCCGCTCCCGAGGGCTGGTAATAGTTCTTGCGCACGCCCACCGCCCGGAAACCATAGCGTTCATAGAGCCCCACCGCGGGGGCATTATTCGTGCGCACCTCGAGGAACACTTGGCCACCGATACCATCAACCTTGCGCAGCGCCTCCACCATCAATCGGTGGGACAAACCCAAGCCCTGAGCCTCGCGGCGCACAGCAACGGTGTGAATTTCCCATTCGGGATCGTCGCTCGGGCCGTTTTTCGCCAATCCCAGATAACCCAGCAGCTGACCATCCCGGCGGATACCGATGTAGTGGGTGTTCACCGCAGACAGCTCCGCACGGATGCCTTCGAGGCTCCACGGCGAATCCTCGGCGAAGAGGTCCCGCTCGATCTCCTCCATCTCGGCCGCCGCGCTCTGGTCAAGCCGTACGGTGCGGAGCTCCTCTTCCTGCTCGACGCCACCCTGGTCGCCGTCCTCAGCCATAGCTCCAAAATCCAAAGCTGATGACACGGGCTTCGCCTTCGGCTCCACGGCGTCGGGGCGGCGTAGGTACAGGGCTCGCAGTGGCTCTCCGGGGGTGAGCAGGGTACGAGCCGAAGCAGCAGTGAAGCCTCCGTTGGTCAGCAGAGCCGCGCGCACTAGCCCCTGCGGTGTCGGCAGGGCATCGCGGTCGGCGATCTCGCTCCCAGCAAGTGCTTCGTGATCCGCCAGCGACTTCGCCACGATGATGGGAGTTTCAACTCCCTGCCGAGCCATAATCACATCCGGCTTATCGACGAACGGTCCCTCGACTGCGAACAGCGTATCGCCGTCCTTTCGGTAGTGGCCGCCGTACCACTCTCGCCGGCGGGCGTCCGTGAGCACCAGCACCTCAGTCAGCTCACTAGTCGCCGCGATAGCTGCTAGCGATTCCACTCCGTGAACAGGAATCGACAGAGCATCGCCGAAAGCCTGGGCTGTGGCCATCCCCACACGCAAGCCAGTAAAAGGCCCAGGACCAGCGCCCACCACCACAGCCGAGAGTTCCTCAGGTTCCAGGCCTGCCTCCGCGAGACAATCCACAATGTTGGGGGTCAGCAGCTCCATATGACCGCGCGGATTATCCACGATTCGCTCGGAGACTGTGTTCAGCGCACGTGGATCGCTTTCGGGAATCTCCACGATGCCGGCAACGACGTAAGCGGAGGACGTATCAACGGTCAAGACATGCATGGGGCAGATTCTATCGCTGCCACGGCATAGTCTTATAGCCAGCGCCAGCTGACCCTTCGTGCTTCATCATCGGTGCCAGCCTCCGTTGCGCGCGAGATCTCCACGTCAAGGACCTTGTCCGAGAGACTCTCCACCACACCGCGGCCCCACTCCGCCACGAGGACCACCTCGTCGAGGTCAGCGTCCAGATCCAGAGATTCGAGCGCATCCAACACCACGTCACGATCAACGTGCTTGCCTGGTTCAATGCTCTGGGCTACGTCTTCCCCAAGGAGGCGGTAGGCATCCATGTGGAGCAGACCCGTGCCACTCGCGCCCGGTTTATGCGTACGCACAATGGTGAAGGTGGGCGATTGCACGCGCCCCTTGACTCCCATACCCTCGGCAATGCCCTGCGTCAGGGTGGTTTTGCCAGCACCCAGTGGACCGGTGAGCACAATCACCGTTCCAGCCTCCACCTGGCTGCCCAGTGCACGGCCAATCTCCCGCATATCCTCAGCGGTTTCTGCAGCCGCGACTGCTGGCGTCGAGGGGGAAGGAAGCGCCGGCGTGGAAACGGGGAGATAACGACACTGCACGCGCCCTCGCGGCATGGTGAGAACCTCGTAGGCGATGGTTCCGGCGATGGTGCTGAACTCGTCCAGAGAGGTGCCGCCATCCCCGAAAATCACGGCCCAATCCCCAGGGCGTACGTCGTGGTCGGCAGCGCGGGGATCATCCGAATCATCGAGGGAAATGACGATCTGGTCCATGCAGACGCGCCCAATCTGCGGGTAGCGCACGCCATCGATTGTCACGGAGAACCGGCCGGAGATGCTCCGCGGGAGGCCATCTGCGTAGCCCAGAGCCACGACAGCTGTGCGTGTGTCCTTCTCAGCTCGCCACAGGTGCCCATAGCTCACGCCCTCGCCAGCCGGCACCACGCGCGTGGTGAGGACGCGGGCGCGCAAGGTCATGGTGGGGCGCAGATCGATACCCAGCGGCTGCTCCATCGGGTCCACGCCGTAGATTCCCACTCCGGTGCGCACCATCTCGTGATGCAAGTCTTTGCGTGTCACCGTTGCCGGTGTGTTGGCCAGGTGATTAGTCGGCACCAGCAGCCCCTGTTCACGGCAGTAATCGATGGCTGCTTGGAAGCGCTCGCCCTGTAGATCCGTGGTCGCCTTCGCCGCCGGGGAATCCGCGCTGGCCAGGTGGGTCATCAAGCCCGTGATGCGAACCTCACACTTCTGTTCTGCCTCGGCGACCAGTGAGACAACCTGTTCCCATTCCTGTGGCCCGACTCCACTGCGGCTCAAGCCAGAATCAAACATGAGGCTGGCGGTGGGCGGCGTGAACAGATCCGCTGCGCGAGCCGCCTCAAGGAATGCGCGAGTGTGAGCCAAGGACGGCAGGCCGAGGGTGATGTTGTGCTCGAAAACGGCGGCGAGTTCCTCGCCTGGGTACCACATCCACGCAGTGATCGGCGCTGTGCAACCATTCGCACGCACCTCGAGCGCCTCCCCGATGGTCGCCACGCCAATCTGCGTGGCGCCCGCCCCGAGCACGGTGTCCACAACCTGCCGGACACCGTGGTTGTAGCCATCCGCCTTGACCACGGCCATCACTTCCGCCGGGGAGGCTATCCCCGCCAAGGTGCGCACATTGTGTGCCAGCGCATCCAGGTCAATGACCAACTCCGCGAGGGTATGGTCATCGGGCGTCGCGGGGTCGAGGTTGTCCTTGCTCATAGGACTAACACTAGACCCACGCCGGTGGCCGTCCGATTCCACGGTCTTATTCCACGGTCACAGACTTGGCCAGGTTGCGTGGCTTGTCGATGTCCTCGTTACCGCACTCGCGAGCAATGTAGGCGGCGAGGAACTGCAGCGGGATGGTGGACAGAATCGGCTGGACCAGGGTCGAGGTTCGTGGGATTTCCAGCAAGTAGTTGGCGAAAGGCCGTACCGCCTCATCCCCTTCCTCGGCGACGACGATGGTCTTCGCACCACGGGCACGGATCTCCTGAATATTGGAGACGATCTTGGAGTGCAAGACCGGGCGACCGTGCGGGCTCGGAACCACGACGACCACCGGCAAGTCATCTTCGATGAGCGCGATCGGGCCGTGCTTGAGCTCGCCTGCAGCAAATCCTTCAGCGTGGATGTAGGCCAGTTCCTTGAGCTTCAGCGCACCTTCCAAGGCCACAGGGAAGCCCACGTGGCGACCGAGGAAGAGCATCGTACCGACAGCACCCAGCTCCTTGGCGAGGTTGTACACCTGATCATGTAGTTCGAGAGTCTTCTCAATCTTTGGTGACAGGTTCTCCAGCTCTTCGAAGATCGTGGCGATCTCATCGGAGTATTTGGTGCCGCGTGCTTGAGCCAGTGCCAGGCCGACAACGTAGTTCGCTGCAACCTGAGCGAGGAATGCCTTGGTGGAAGCCACACCGATCTCTGGGCCGGCGTGGGTGTAAAGCACCGCGTCGGACTCGCGAGGAATCTGGGAGCCATTGGTGTTACATACGGCCAGGACACGCGCACCCTGCGTCTTCGCGTGACGCACAGCCTCGAGCGTATCGGCGGTCTCACCGGACTGTGATACGGCGACGACGAGGGTCTGCCGATCGAGAACCGGATCGCGGTAACGGAATTCAGAGGCCACTTCGATCTCCACTGGCACGCGCACCCAGTGCTCGATGGCGTACTTGGCCAACAGGCCGGAGTGGTAGGCGGATCCGCAGGCGACCACGAAGACCTTTTCGATCTGTCGGAGATCATCGTCCGACAGACGCTGTTCGTCGAGGATGACTCGGCCATTGACAAAGTGGCCAGCCAGCGTGTCGCGAACTGCCGCGGGCTGCTCATGGATTTCCTTCATCATGAAGGAGTCGTAGCCATCTTTCTGTGCAGCCTCGAGGTCCCAATCGAGGGTGAACGGCTTGCCCTCGACTTCGTTGCCCTGGAAATCGTAGATCTTGTAGGAATCTGGGGTGATGACGACCGCGTTATCCTGCCCCAGCTCAACGGCCTGCTTGGTGCGGTCAATAAACGCCGCAACGTCGGAACCGATGAAGTTTTCTCCATCACCCACGCCAACGATCAGTGGGGTGGAACGACGACCGGCAATGATGCGGTCCGGGGCATCGACGTGCGTGAACAGCACAGTGAACGCACCTTCGAGCCGAGACAGAACGCTCAGAGCGGAGGCTTGGAAGTCACCCTTGGTCTCGCCGGTGTTGTAGGCGAGTGCGAAGAGGTGGGCGGCGACTTCGGAATCAGTTTCGGAGCTGAGCTCGATGCCGGCGGCTTCAATTTCAGCTCGCAGAGTCGCAAAGTTTTCGATGATGCCGTTGTGAACAACGGCAGCCTTGCCATCGTAGGACTGGTGTGGGTGCGCATTGACATCGTTCGGGCGACCGTGGGTTGCCCACCGGGTATGCCCGATGCACGTCGTGCCCTTGAACTTGTCGCGGCCAATGTCGTCGATGCGATCGAGGAGGTTGGCGAGCTTGCCTTCCTTCTTCTCAAGGTGGAGTTTGCCTGGCTCCACTACGGCGATACCGGCGGAGTCATAGCCACGGTATTCCATGCGCTCGAGAGCGTCCAGACCAATCTGGAGCGCATCGGCGTTTCCAACGTAACCAACGATTGCACACATAGGGGACAGGATACACGGGAGAGGAAAAATCCAGTGAAGCCCAGCCACCGAAAATGTCGGATCTGGTTCGCAGTTCTTCGGCTGCTGTGACACCTGTTCCTTGGCTTTCGGAGGACAGCTGAATCGTTGTCCTTTGAAGAGGGATTCCGAAGGTTGTTCGAATTATTGTTGAACTAATTCTGGGGCAACCATCTGCACCGGTATTGTGCGTCCGATAGGCTTAGACACCGTGGCAGACAAACTTAAAAACCTCGTTCCTGCTCTCGGTAAGCGCGGCCCGCACCGAGTGCTCACCGGCGACCTCTCTTTCGCTGGCATCCCAGGCCGCCTTTATGTCCCTGCTGAAGGCAAGGGCATTCCCGGTGTGGCGTTCGGCCATGATTGGCGTGTGGGCGTCGATGGTTACCATGCCACGCTGCGTCACCTAGCGAGCTGGGGTATTGCAGTGGCAGCCCCAGATACGGAGAAGGGGTTCGTCCCCAACCACCGTGGTTTCGCTGCCGATCTTGAGACGGCGCTGCAAATCCTTGCTGGGGTTCGCCTGGGCAATGGGAACGTCACGGTTCAGCCGAATAACCTCTTCCTCGCAGGGCACGGCATGGGCGCATCGGCAGCTGTGTTGGCAGCGACGGATCGCACGAGCCGGGAGAAGGCAGGCAAGCGTGGCAATGCTCCTGCGTTGTCCGGCGTGATCGCTATCTACCCTTCCGATACTTCCCCTAGTGCCTACGAGGCTGCGAAGCACGTCGATGCTCCTGGATTGGTGCTCGCTGCTGGCGCCCTCCTAGATGTGCCATCGGGCAACCCTGAGCGAATGGCTGCGAATTGGAAGGGCGATGTCATCTACCGCAGGCTGCTCAAGGCCTCGGCCGCTGGTTTCCACGAGAAGCTGGCCCGCAAGATGCTCATCGGCCAAGGCACCCCGGAGTTCGCAAACCAGGAGTTCGCACGCTCGCTCATGACGGGCTTTATCCTCGCCGAGGAAGACAAGAAGTACGCGACATTCCGCAGCAGCGACGAGCAGCTGAAGAACACAGAAGTGGTCAATCAGCTGCAACTAGCTCGTGAGCTTCCGGAGAATGCAGACGTTGTCGATAGCCTCCAGAAGCTGCTCAAGTAGCAACCCGTCGAAAACAGCGCTTAGTCGTCATCGAAGATCATCGGTCCCCGCGCGGTGCGTCTGTCACTGCCCCGACTGCGGAGCCGGTGATCTTTTCCTGTCTCTCCTTCCTCTCCGACACCCCCACGGTTCCGAGTTCGCGCCATGTCTTTCAGCGCAGCAGTGTGTCGCGCTAATTCATCTTCGAATTCCTGAACACTCTTTTCCATCTGTGCAAGGTATCCGTCCACGATGGACTGGTAGCGCTGTGGATTCACCATGAGCCGCTCCTCTCTAGGCTGATCGGCTGATTAGTAGTTGCCGGTGTGCTCATCGTGCTCGCAGCTGTAACCTCGACTTCTAGGGAGGCAGCTCCGCTGACCCAGATATCTGGAGTCCATGACGGCGCATCCCCCTGAGGCACTTGTGCTTTAGGTACATCGTCAACCGCGCTGCCTGGCGACTGCACCTCTGGAGCAGCCTCCGAGGCTGCCTCCGGAAGCGGAGCTGGCGCCGGTGGCGCATCACCCGGTGACGGGGCTTGCGAAGCCTGTGCTTCGGGTGCCACCGACTCCGGGTTTGGCACCGCACCTTCCGGAACCGACGGGTGCTTGCTCTTGTCAAAACCCTGCTCGGTGTTCTCCACTACCTGTGGTTCTTGCTCTGGTGTCACAGTAGGTTCCGCCGTTGGTGTTTGCAGGTCAGGAGGACAATCACTGTGTGTTTGTTTTTCCTGAGGTTCCAGAGGGCAATCATGCGGCGCATCCTCCGCGGTCTGCTCCGGCGGGCACTCCTGCGCTACCGGCTCTATCTGAGGTGGAAAGCCAGGCTCTGGCGGGCAGTCATGTGGCGTGCCTTCCGCAATTGGTTCCGGTGGGCAGCTATGCGCCACAGGCTCAGCATGTGGCGAGGAGACCAGCTCCGGCGGACAAAGCAACCCCTGTACCGAGCCCATAAACTCCTGCCAGGCACCGGCAGCCAGCTGTACTCCTTGATGAAGAATCTTCTGCGCATGCAATGGGTCGATCAAGGGCGGGCACGCACTGCTCGCGACGCTCCCCGAACTAGGTACCACGGGGACGTGGTGCGAAGGTTCCTGAGGTGGCAACTGGGGTGGCAGCTGAGGTGACGGTGGAGAAGCTGACGGAACATTGTGCCCTCCCGAGGGCGGGCAGTTCTCCGGTACGGAGATCGGCGCTGCCCCCGCAGTCTGCGTACTCACCTCACACGGAGCAGCCTCCACCTTCGGTGGCGGCGTCTCAACACTCCCGGGTGTCGTTGCGGGGACAGGCTCCGGCGGTGCGGACTCCCTGCAGACGGCCTTACCCGAAGCACCTGGCTGTGCGGCAGGTTCGTGGTCGTCAATCAGGGTGTCCATGCAACTACCCAGGGAGCCGTTTCGTGCGTGGAGCAGGGCGTGGATCGTGGACACTGCCAAGCCCATCACGGGCCCCATGATCATCGAATACTTCAGCCCGGGCCCCACCACCGCCTTGACCATGTCCGCGAAAGAGACCGTTGAATCACAGATCTTTTCCACCGAGGACACACACGAGGACTGCACATCTCCCATCGCCTCCGTAGCTAGATCCGTCGCTGTGCAGCCATCGGCCACACGTCCCTCATGTTCTTCTTGATCCCACCCAGCCTGATTAACTGCCTCCTTCGGAGCATCATCGCCCAGGCCGGCGAGAAAGTCGCCAAGCATGAGCAGCCCAGAAATGGCCGACCCCATCGCCCCAGCCGTGCCCACGAGTCCACCGAACGTGCCTCCAGCAGCGGCTCCACCACCCATGGTCCCCGCAACTACAGGAGCAGCCAAGGGAGCCAAACGAGTGCTCGCGGACGAACCCAAGTGATCGCGGATACTCCCAAGATCCATGCCTGCGGTGAATTCGGCCAAGCTACGCACATCACCGGTAGGAGCACCGATCCGTTCCAAATTACTCAGCGCAGCATTCAAACGCGTTTGTTCCATCATCGCTGCTTAGCACCCCGATCCAAAGAGTCAGCACTGCGCGCGTCGGTACGTTCCACGCGGCGAATCAACGACGCTCCGTCTATTCCCGCAGTCTTCAACCTCCGCGCATGGGCGAGACGGATCTCATGGCCGCGCTGAACGAGCTCCATCAGCATCTTCCCCTTGGCATTCAACCCGGTGCCGAAGATCCCCTCGGGCACTTGTGGGCGAGCCCTCACCAGCGCGTCTTCCCACTGCTGCTGCATTCCTTGAAGATTTTTCGCACCGCGCAATGCGGACGCTGGGTCGGTTGTTATATTCATTCTTCCCCGCCACTCCCCTCACCGTGAGCGTCATCCCTTGTACATTCGTGCCCACATAGGACTCCGCTTCGGCTCAAAAGGTTCACCGGCCGCCGCAACGTTCCCTCAACGTGGAGGAACAGGCATGCGACGGCCGGTGCAAAGTGGCGTCGAAGGAAATTGAAGAGCGGCTACACCTGAGCCACGACGGCGGCCAACTGCCCCGCGATCTTCCGGGCGGTAGCGGAGTCCTCGGCCTCCACCATCACGCGGAACAACTCTTCCGTACCGGAAGGGCGCAGCAGCACCCGGCCGGTCTCACCCAGTTCGGACTTCGCGTCCTTCACCGCCGCGACGACCTGCGGGTCATCGGCGATGCGTGATTTGTCCTCCACCGGAACGTTGATCAGGGTCTGTGGCAGTACTGTCATCACGCTCGCCAGCTCGCGCAGAGACTTGCCGGTCTCCGCCATGCGTGCCATGAGCGATAGCCCTGTCAGCGTGCCATCGCCCGTCGTTCCGTGTTCCGGAATCACGATGTGACCAGACTGCTCACCACCCAGGGAAAAATCACCGGCACGCAGATCTGCCAGCACGTAACGGTCGCCAACGGCAGTCTCGCGCACGGAAATTCCATTGTCCTTCATCGCCAACTTCAGGCCGAGGTTGGACATCACCGTGGCAACGAGCGTGTTCTTCTTCAGCTCGCCGCCTTCCTTCATCGCAACGGCAAGAATCGCCATGATCTGGTCGCCGTCAACGACATTGCCCTCGGAATCCACAGCCAGGCAGCGGTCAGCATCACCGTCATGGGCCAGACCAATGTCCGCCTGGTGCTCCACCACTGCTTTCTGCACGACCTCGATGTGTGTCGAGCCCACGCCGTCATTGATATTGAAGGCATTGGGGTGGTTGTGAATGGCGATGACCTCCGCACCTGCGTTTCGGTAAGCCTCCGGGGCTGCGCGGAAGGCGGCGCCATTAGCGCAGTCCACGACGACGCGAATGCCGTCGAGAGGGGTCGGCACCGCTCGCGAAAGGTGGGACAAGTAGCGGTCGATCGCGTCCTCGGACTCGTCGATGATCCGCCCAATCGCCGCGCCCGATGGTCCCTGCTCTGGCAGGACCAGCATGGTTGCTTCGATCTCATCCTCCAACGCGTCATCGAGCTTGTGGCCGCCCGCGGCGAAGAACTTGATGCCGTTATCGGGCATCGGGTTGTGCGAGGCACTGATCATCACGCCCATGTCCGCGCCAAAGGCGTCGGTCAGGTAGGCCACGGCTGGTGTCGGCAAAATTCCTACGTCCAGCACGTCCACCCCCTGCGAGGACATGCCTGCGGACAGCGCTGCGGTGAGCATCTCGCCCGAGACGCGCGGATCACGACCCACTACAGCCGTTGGGCGGCGGTTGGCGCTGCCCTCGTGGTCAACGAGTACGCGCGCGGCGGCGGCACCCAGCTTCATTGCGAGTGGCGCGGTGAGCTTCTTGTTCGCGAGACCGCGCACACCATCAGTTCCGAACAGTCTTCCCATGGCTGTCTAGCTTACGCAATCGCTCCCGTTACTCACGATGAGGCACGGCGCGCCGAACCGCTTTGTCGATTTCCACCACGGCGAAAATCACGACGCCAACAGTCAGCGGGACCAGCCATGTCTCCAGGCCGACAGCCGTGGTTTCGAACATGGCCTGCGTGAATGGGGTGTAGACGAAGATCAGCTGCAACCCGAGCATGATCGCCACGCACAGCCAGCTGATGGGGTTGGTGGTAAACAGCGCTGCCCGTAGGGCGCTGACACGGAAGAATCGACTGGTGAACAGGAAGAAGATCTGGCCAACGACCAGGGTGTTCACCGCGATGGTGCGAGCGGCTTCGAGGTCCACACCCTGGGAGCGTTCGTAGAGGAATGCGCCGATGGCCGTACCACCGAGAAGTAAAGAGACGTAGATGATGCGAATCGCTGCCTCGCAGTTGAGCAGTGGGGTCTTGGGATCACGGGGCGGGCGGTTCATGATCCCCGGCTCCGAAGGTTCGAAGGAAAGGGAAAGCGACAGTGTCACGGCCGTAATGAGATTGACCCACAGCACCTGCAATGGGGTGATGGGTAATGTCATGCCTGCCAACATCGCGATGAGGATCACCAACCCCTGCGCGCCGTTAGTTGGCAGCATGAACACGATGGCTTTGCGCAGATTGTCGTAGATCGTGCGACCCTCATGCATCGCGGCGGCGATCGTGGCGAAGTTATCATCCGCCAGCACCACGTCCGCGGCTTCCTTCGTAGCCTCCGTACCCTTGATCCCCATGGCCACACCCACATCCGCCTGCTTCAGCGATGGCGCATCGTTGACGCCGTCGCCAGTCATGGCCACGACCTCACCATTGGCCTGCAATGCCTGCACGAGGCGCAGCTTATGCTCGGGGCTCGTGCGCGCGAAAACATCCGTGTGCGCGACGCGCTGACGCAACTCCTCATCGCTGCAAGCCTCAATCTCCGCACCGCTCATCGCGCTGTCACCGGAGATACCCACCTCGCGGGCAATGGCCGCTGCAGTGGAAACGTGGTCACCGGTGATCATCCGCACCCGCACACCAGCGCCTTGGACGAGTTTCACCGCTTCGATCACCTCATCGCGCGGCGGGTCGATGATTCCGTAGAGGCCGAGGAAAGTAAATTCGCCGGCGTCCACGTCCTCGCGGCGCACCTTATTCAACCCCTCAGCAGGTTTAGCCATCGCCGCGAGCACGCGCATGCCTTGACTACCGAGCTCCTCGATCCGGCTCATCCAGCCATCTTTGTCGAGCTCTTCGACCTCGCCGTGTGCCGCCAGTTGCTTTGTGCAACGCGCCAGCAGCCGATCCGGCGCGCCCTTGGCAAGAATGACCGGCCCCTCGTTCCCCTCGCACAGGGTGGCCATGTATTTGTATTCGGAATCGAAGGGCAGCACGTGTTGTTTTCTCAAACCCTGCGCCACGCTGTCCACACCACTTTTCATCGCAAAGGTCTTAATTCCACCGTCGGTCGGCTCACCTGACATTTCCCAGTTATCGCCGTTGCGCTCAAGGCTGGCGTCGTTGACGAGATCGGCAACCACGGCAAGGCGCAGTAAGGCGGGATCGGAGTTAAGATCCGCGACCGTCCCCTCCCCCGTCAGCACTTCGCCTTCGGGAGCATAGCCGGTGCCCGTGACATCGTAATGACCGCCGAGAGTCACCACCTCGCGCACCGTCATTTCATTGCGGGTCAGGGTGCCGGTTTTGTCCGTGCAGATCGTGGTCACGGAGCCGAGTGTCTCCACGGAATTCATCCGCCGGGTAATCGCGCGCCGCTTCGCCATCCGTCGCACACCCAACGCCAAGGTAATGGCCATGACCGCCGGCAAGCCCTCCGGAATGGCGGCGACGGCAAAGCCAATGGCGGACATCATGAGCTCGGCGAAGGTGAAGTTGTAGAGGATGATTGAGGCGATGACCATGACCACTGCCAGCACCACGCAGACAACAGCGACTATAGAGGAGAATTTCGCCATCGATCGCGTCAGGGGTGTGTCGACGGACTCGACCTCGTGGAGCATGCGTGTGATGTGGCCGATCTCCGTTTTCGTCCCCGTCCCCGTGACATAGCCCCGGCCGGAGCCTGCCGCGACGATGGTGCCGGAGTAGGCCATGCAGGAGCGGTCACCCAAGTCTGCTTCTGCCTCCACAGCGTCCGTGTGCTTATCTGCGGGCACGGATTCACCGGTCAGCGCGGATTCTTCGATGCGCAGGCTGGAGGTGGCGGCTAAGCGAATATCGGCGGGAACCCGGTCGCCGGAACGCAGTCGCACAAGGTCCCCCGGAACCAGCTCGGCAGCGTCGATCGTCGTCCAACGCCCCTCACGCTTGACGTCCGTGTGGGGCGAAAGCATGGTGCGGATCGCCGCCAGCGCATCGGCGGCCTTGCCCTCCTGCACGAAGCCCACCACGGCGTTGATGAGCACAACCGCCACGATGACCCCCGTGTCGATCCACTCGCCGAGGATGGCCGTGACGATGGCAGCGGCGATGAGCACGTAGATCATCGGGTCGTTGAATTGGCGTAGCAAGCGCTGGACGGCAGTCTCTTGCTCCGGCTCGGGCAGTTTATTCGGTCCGTGTTCCTCTTGGCGCAGCGCAACCAGCTGCGCATCGAGGCCTTCGGGCCCCGTGCCCAGAGCGCCGAGGACATCCTCGTGGCTGTGTGCGTGCGGGTGCTCAAGTTGAGGTGTCTTTTTCTGTTCGACGCCACTGGCTTCCCGGTTCACGTCCTCGTGTTCCTTGAAAGCTTTTTCGCGGTTCATGGTCTGGCGCTCACTTCTCTCGGCATGTGTCACAGGGCTCTGCGGATCACTGACTACTTTCCAGCCTACGCACGGAAACAGGCCCGCTGGCCGGGTGCTTCCAGTAGGATCACAGACAGTCGAATTGTCTCGTATGACCTGCTTGATTGGAGTCCTTTGTGACCTCTTCTACGACACCTTCTGATGCTTGCACCTTCACCCGATCGGACGAATGGTTTACCTCGGATGGGCTGCGTTGCGCTGCTGCGGTGTACCGTCCGGAAGCCGATCGTCCCACTACGCCTGCGATTGTGATGGCGCACGGCTTTGGCACGCCTCGCGCGCTGGGTCTTTATCGCTACGCCGAAGCTTTTGCACAGGCTGGTTATATAGTGGTCGTCTTTGATTACCGCTTCTTCGGCGAAAGCGAGGGCGAGCCGCGCCAGCTTTTGAGCGTGAAGAGGCAGTTGGAGGACTGGCGGCAGGCAATTCGTTTTACGCGCTCCCTCGAGGGCGTGGACCCAACGCGAATCATCGGCTGGGGCACATCCTTTGCAGGCGGTCATGTTCTGACGTTGGCTGGTGAGGGAGAGAAACTGGCGGCAGTGATCGCTCAGGTTCCGCATGTCAGCGGACCAGCAGCTGTCCGGTCTGTTGGCCTGAAAGCGGTTCTACGCATCGCGCCCGTGGCGGCGGCGGATTTGGTGAGTAGCGTGCTCGGCAGAGAGCCTCATTACATTGATTCGGTCGGCAACCCCGGTGATGTGGCGATCATGACCTCGCCAGATGCGATGGACGGCAAGGATCGTCTCGTCGCAACATCAGGGGTGGTGCCGGGTGTTTATCCGGAAAATGTTGCCGCGCGGATCGGGGCATGGATTGGTTTCTACTCCCCAGGGCGGAAGGCCGGCCGCATCGCGTGCCCAACTTTGGTCCAGATCATGACCAAAGATGCCATCACTCCGGCGGCGACTGCTACGAAGGTGGCGCTGAAGATCCCGGAAGTTTCCATCAAGATTCACGAGGGCAATCATTTTGACCCTTACGTGGACCCCTCGTTCCCCTCCATCATTGCGGAGCAGTTGGAGTTCTTGAATAGCAAGGTTCCCCTGTAAAAGGCGAAACCGCCCCGGCCAGCCGAAGCTGGTGGGGCGGTGTGCGAGGCGTACTCGCAGGCGCTGTAAGCGGTAAGGCTTAACGCTTGGAGTACTGAGGGGCACGACGTGCCTTGTGCAGGCCGGCCTTCTTGCGCTCGACGGCACGAGCGTCGCGGGTGAGGAAGCCAGCCTTCTTGAGCTGAGTGCGCTCCTCTGGGTTGTACTTGTTCAGAGCGCGGGCGATAGCCAGACGGAATGCGCCAGCCTGGCCGGATGGGCCGCCACCCTTGAGGTTGGCAACGATGTCGAACTGGTTCTCGCGCTCAAGCAGAACGAGAGGAGCCTTGATCAGCTGCTGGTGCAGCTTGTTCGGGAAGTAGTCCTCCAGGGAACGGCCGTTGCAGATGAACTGGCCGGAGCCCTGAACCATGCGGACGCGGACGACAGCTTCCTTGCGGCGGCCGACGGTCTGGATGGTGCCCTCGAACAGGACTGGAGCGGCTGGAGCCTCGTCCTCAGCGGACTCGGATGCCACAGCGTCGCCGATGGTGGCCACGAACTCTTCGTTCACAGCGTCGGAGGCGGTGTACTCGCCCTCGTAGTTGTTCTCGTTGTTCTCAGTCATTACTGTGCCACCTGCTTGATCTCGTAGGTCTCTGGCTTCTGAGCCTCAAAGGTGTGCTCTGGGCCTGCGAAGACGCGGAGCTTCTTGATGGAAGCGCGGGAGAGCTTGTTGTGCGGCATCATGCCACGGATAGCCTCTTCCACGACGCGCTCTGGGTGCAGCTCCAGGGAGCGACCGAGGGTCATGGACTTCAGGCCACCTGGGTAGCCGGAGTGACGGTAGCGCATCTCGCGCTCGCGCTTGTTGGAGGAGATGTGCACCTTGTCAGCGTTGATGATGATGACGTTGTCGCCGCAATCAACGTTAGGAGCGTAGTAAGGCTTCTTCTTACCGCGCAGCAGGTCAGCTGCGGTCACGGCAAGACGGCCCAGAACCACATCAGTGGCGTCGATGACGTACCACTTACGGGTAATGTCACCGCTCTTTGGGTGGAAAGTAGTCACGTTGGACTCCTTGGTCTTGTTGGAACTGCCAGCCAGGCGCTGCTCTCGCAAAAAGCTTGTGACCAGTGGAAACTGGGATATTCTGCGAGCGTCCACGGCGGCCGGTTGGGACCCATGGACAGGTGAACTCTCGGCATGCGAGAGCTTGCAACCCGACAAACTTTACCTGAGCAGCAGCGATAGCCCAAATCGCTGAGATATGAGAAACCCCGCCGGCGGCGAGCATGGTGTGAAGGGAATCCTCGGTGCCAGCGGGGTGCCATGGCTTCGACGTGTCTACGCCCTGATGCGCGTCTACTTATTCAATCCTTCTGCGAGGCCTTCGTGTTCACGCGCATGTTTCCTTGTCATTGTTTAAGCCACTTAAGCCCAGCTATTGGCCGCGTTGGTGTTGATCTGGCTCATGCGGTCATTGGAATCACGAACAGCGGTAGCCACCTGTCCAAGAACAATGTTCAATTCATTTGCTGAATCATCCCACTTCTTCTGAGCTGCTTGATAGGCGGTAGCTGACTCGCCCTCCCATTCCGCGACAAGCGGTTGAAGATCGGACTTGAGGTTATCGAGGATCCCGTCGATGCGGTTCTTTGTGCTGTTGATGTCCTCGGCTGCCTGGCCGATGTTTGCGAAATTGTAGTGAATCATGATGTTTCCTCCCCTGTTGTTACTGTTTGGTCCTTCGCCATGGTGAACGATTCTCGACCATCGTGAACTGGCCAAAATGCCCAGACAGATTGTGTTCTGGCGTTTCCCGTTTATCCATTGAATGCGGAGACGTTTTGCGCCTCTGCATCATCGAAGCCGGAAGCATTGGCACGCAGATTATCGGCGATGGACTGCAGTGCATCGCGCAACTCACGAGCATTCTCATTCCACCTCTCCATCAACCCTGCGAATGAGTGCTGTGCCTCGCCCTTCCAACTGCTTGCTACATCCTGCACCACACCCTGCAAGCGGCTAAGTTCCCCCTGCACGTCACCATTAATGCGGTCAACATTGTTTGCCGCGTTAGTCATCGTTTGAATATCTGTTTGGAAGCTCATCTGGAGCAGCCCCTCCCCTAGTGTCGTGTCACATTCTTTTCGAGATCCGTACTCTTGCCCGCCCATCCTCTAATCCATGAACCGGCAAGCCTTGCGTACATCCCGTGGTTTATAAGACTCTCCTAGCGCCCTCAAGGTTCACGGGCCTTGAGATTTTTCTTCAGGCTCTGGGCGCTGAAGGCAAGTCCGGACGCGCAGTGCTGGCCGCCTCCTCACATACCTTGAGCCTGGCACCCGTGATCTGGCGAAACTGGCAGCCAATGGAAACCTGATGCCCCTCGACCAACCGGACATGCCAGATCGTCGTGGAATCCGGATAGCTTTCCTCATAGCTCACCGGCGCACGCCCTGCGACGCGCACCCCATCCGTATTCTCCACCGCTTTCAGTACGGCTCCGTCAAGCTCCTCTTGGGTTTTCAACGGTGTGAGCGTAGCGGATACCAGGACCCGCATGTCCTCATCGCCTGAGTGAAACTCTTCCCTCGCTGGGGTGGCGCCCGCTCGTCGCCACCCCGGCAGATCCATGCGCACTGGAATGCTTGCTCTTTCCACAGATGCGGTGCGCATCTGTTCGCCGGCAATATGGTGTTCAGGCCACGGTTTCCTGGGAGAATGCTCCTCCTTAGGCCCCACCCCTTCACCACCGACATCCATGGGCTTCGTGGGTTCTGCCGCAGGGCTAGCCAGTGGCGTCGTCGTTGAAGAAGATGGGGAATCCTCAACCGCATCCGTATGAAGCACCGCTGAGGCAGCAAAAATCCCACCCACTGCAAAGACGGCGATCGCAGCCGCGCCAGCCGCGAACTTCCACGAAGAGGAGGGGAGCCTGAGCGCTGGAAGGGACAGACGAGGCCAGGATTCCACTGCAGGCCAGCGCAATCTCCCGCGGGGCGCTCTGGACTCGGCGTTTGCTTGCTCTACTTCTGCCAACTCGTGTTCAACCTCCGCGAGATCCCCCGCAATCCACAGGGCACGGTCAGCATCGACTGTTCTGGCTCTCACTCCCACGCAGCGCAAGTAATCGGCAATCACCTCCGCGTTCCCTCCGGCCACGACCACGTCTGGCTCTGGGAGACCAACTCCCCAGGGAAACGCCTTGCGCGGGATCGGTGTATCCAACTGCGCCCACTCCGGGTTCTCCCTGCGCTGCTCCACCACGTCGTGGACTAACTCGCGAAGCATCTCCAACTGCGCCAGCCCCACCGCACTCCCGCGAAAACGTGGCGCATCCTCCTCCGCAATGAACGGGTCGCGGTCCTCTGGCATCTCTCCCGTGACCGCATAACCCGTGGACAAATCCGTTACGGTCATGCCTCGAACAAGAATCCCTGACTCCTGCAGGGCAACGGCCGCTGCCAGAACCCCCAGATTCTCCTGCGGATCCACCACCTCGAGCGTCATTGCTTCCCCCTTTTTCCGATGGCGCGCTCGGCTCATTCCGCCACCACCGTTTTCTTCTCGCCTGCCTCTTCGATCGCCACCTGCACCAGCCATGGTTCGGAGTGGACGTACATCGCCCTGCCAGGTTCACGCCGGCATAACTTCTGCCCAGCGATAGGCCCGTCCTCCCGCGGCGCGCTGAGCAGCAACCATGCCGTTTGATCGCGCATCGTTTGCAAAAGCGGCTGGTAACTTGCGCGGGCGAATGCACCAGAGCGTCGCCCCATGATGATGTGCAACCCGATATCCGCAGCGTAGGGAAGAACGGGCTGCAGGATATCGAGACCTGGGTCCGCGTCAGCATCGTCGACAACCACGAATAGCTCAGGCCCTTCCCACCAGGATCGCGTTCGAAGCTGCTCCGGTGTCACCTCAGACCCGGGGATCCGTTCCTGCAAGACGCTGAGCAAGCTGCGAAGCTTCTCCCGAAAGTCCTCGGGAATCGCATAGCCTTCTTCACCGAGCAAGCCGCGCCTGGCATCCGTGATGAGGAATTCCGCATTCTCACCAGCACGCGCCCTGAGAGAACGCACCACGCTGCGCACGGCAGCTGTGACACCAGAGCCGGACTGTCCGATCGCTATGAAGTGCGGAATTGAGGCATAGTCCCACGTCACTGGGCCCAAACGTGGGCCACCGAGGGCGAATGATCCTTCAGGCACCTCACCAGCCAGCAACAGTTGTGGCAGCACCTTCATCTGCAACTGTGGCTCACCGCGCTCAGTGGTGACCTGGCGAATATGCTCAATATCCTGCGGCGCCACCTTTGCAACTTGGAAGTGCTTGCCCCTGTGCGATACGCCGCGGCCTGGAATATCGGGCAGACTGCGCTGAGCATCCCGGAAATGCGCATCCAATGCCGTCATCTGGAACTCCACCTGCCCGGTGAGCACATCGCGCAAGGCGGGCCGGAAGTTCCACCGCAAAGCGGTGACAACCACATGCAGCCCCTGTTCCAGGCCGGACGTTGTCATCCGAATAAGGCGCTGCTCTTCCTCACCGAGCTGGTCGACACCATCAATAATGAGCAACCGCGGCCCCTTGCGCAGTTCCACCTCATCGAGAAGCCGCGATAACTGATCTGTGCCCACAGCTGCGGCAACCTGTGGCAGGCGGGTAAGGTGCGCTAAGCCTCCACCCGGGTCGAAAATGTAGATCGGCACACCGGGAGAGGACAGCGCCATCCCCGCCACCAAGGCCCGCACAAAACTGGTTTTCCCGGTGCGCGGCTGCCCAACCACAGCCCAGTGGCGTCGTGTCATATCAATCGAGTACGGCACCTGCTCTCCCTCAAAAGGCAAGTCCTCCATGCCCACGCGCGCGACAAACGGCTGCTCTGCCTCGATGATCTCCCACGCCGGCAGGTTCTCCGGCAATGGAGGAAGCCACACCTGGTTGTGTGTGGGTCCCTGTAGGTTGTTGACGACCATCTGCAACGTGGTCGTTGTGGATTCCAATTCGACGCCAAGTCGCCGCACTAAACGCTGGTCGCGTGGCAGCTCAGGGCCGGAGACGTAGGCCGATTGGAAGCGCACGGTGTCCTGCGCACTGAGGATCGCCGCACCAGGCGTAGCTGGAAGTTCGTATGCAGCGGGCGAACCGATGAGCGCTCGAGACTCCGAGGCCGAAAACGTCCGAAGTGCAATGCGGTACGACAAGTGTGATTCCAGACCGCGCAGGCGCCCCTCCTCCAGCCGTTGGCTCGCGAGCAGCAAATGCATCCTTAAACTGCGGCCCAGCCTGCCGATGGCCGCGAAAACATCGGCGAACTCGGGGCGGGCATGAAGGAGTTCAGAAAATTCATCCACGACGATGAACAATGCCGGCATGGCACCGGGATGGCGTTCGTTGAATTCTATGGCTGTCGTCAGACCAGCGGCGCGAAGCCTTTCCTGTCGACGGTGCATCTCCCCGAGGAGGGAATCCTGCATGCGATCCACCAAGCCAGCCTCGTCAGCCAAGTTGGTGATAATGGCGCTGGTGTGTGGCAGCTTTTCCATTCCTAAAAAGGACGCACCGCCCTTGAAGTCAACGAGGATGAAGTTCAGTTCCTCTGGCGAATGATTGTGAGCGAAGCTGATCACGACAGATTTGAGCAGTTCCGACTTGCCACTACCGGTCGCACCAACGCAAAGTCCGTGGGGCCCAATGCCTCCCATCGCTGATTCCTTAATGTCGAGGTACACCGGGGTTCCGGAAAAACCGATCGGTGCGCGTAAATCGCCACCCGGCAGTTCCAGCAAACTCGTTGATCCCCGCACGCGGGATCGGGCACGGCACACCTGCGCAAGCTCCACGTCGCTGAGCTGATCAGCCACGCCAAATGGAGCCCATCCATCGACCGTCCATGCGGACAAGACACTGCCACTGGCCTCATCACTGACATCGAGCAGCAGGCCCTGACCTTTGGCGTTTTCCACCCACTCCGGCGAAGGATTCGTCACGACTGCTCCCGCCATCACCGGTGTTGCACCGTCACAGAACACGACTTTCTGTGGGCCATCGTGCGGTAACCATTCATCGTGCGGTCCTTTGATGGTCAGCGCATCGGGATCTTGCATTGCCAATTGAGCCTGCATCGACCGCGCCAAACCCGGCGCGCCATCGCCGACGAGGACCACGCAATGGAAACTGGCCAGTTCCACGGCTACTGGAGCCTCGATTGTGGCGTTGCTCAAAGCCAGATCGCGCAGACTCATCGCACTCACTGGCTCAAGATCCTCCGGTGGAGCGTTGACAGGAATCTCCAATGGATCCTCCGGCGCTTGTGTCGCCGTTCCAAGCCGGACTGTCCCTGGCGTACCGGTGACATCGGCATCGCAGAAGATACGTGTCCATAGGGTGTGCGGATTCGGGTGCGCCTCCTCCATCTTTGCCAACTGTTCAGCTCGGGCACGTTGAAGTGCATCGCGAAGTGCATCGATATGGCGGTGGAAGGAGCGGCGAAGCTCATCGACATTCGTTCCTGGCGAGAACATCATCGCCATCGAGCCGAGCAGCATGAGTGGAAAAATGAACGTCATCGGCGAGCGCCCAGCCCCAGAGAGAATCATCGCACCGATCATTCCCACAACTGCCACGAGCATGACGGCGGGCATCAACATACGAATGAAAGGCGGCTTGTCCTTCGGCAGCGTCGGTGGTGCCTGCGATTGCATACGAGGGTCCCCTCCCCTGTAGTTTTCCGTCGCAGCACACCCCCTGTGCTGCGCGAGTGTCCTCAGTGTGCCACGTGCGACGTCGGTGCGCTACCGCTAATTCTTTTTTGGCGCAAAAATAGTTGCACTTATCCTTTGCGGCTGCGGATATCACGGACACCCGCTACAGTGAACACCACATTCGCGTCTCAGAGGGCTGCTTCTGCAATAAACGAGGCACCCAGACGCGACGGGGAGTACATATCGGGGATCATTTTGGGGAGGACCCTCATGCTGGCGATCAGCATTGCAATTCCAACGAAAAACGCAACGATTAACGTCGCAGTGGCCGATCACGTGCCCGTGGCAGAGATTATTCCACACCTCGTCGAACAGGAAGCGGAGCTCCACCCTGGCCAGCATTGGCACCTTTCACGCACCATTGGCGTCATCCGTCCGGAGCATTCTTTGACCGAAGCCGGCGTACGCCCCGGCGAGCTTCTGACGCTAGACCTCGCCCAGGTCACCGCCCCGGCACCCGAAGCCATCGAGGAACTCACCGGCCCGGTCGGCGCCAACCCGGCCTTATGGGTTGCAGCGGGGATAGGCGCACTGATCAGCATCCGTTCCGTACCTCTATTCCACCCATTGGATCACCACAGTTGGGATCGCATAGGGCTGCTCTCCGCCTCGGGGCGGGTCGATGTCTCTGTGTTATTGACCTTGGTAGTGACAGCACTCGCCGCTTTTGCCACGGCTGCAGGCTCACTCTTCGATAAACGCTACTGCTACATCGCAGCACTCCTAGGGTTCGGCCTCGGCTTACACATCAACGTGCTGTGCGCCTGTGTTGCCGCCTCCATGCTTGTATGGCGCCCAGGCCCGGCGCGCATCGCGACGTTTACGCTCAGTGTCTTTTCCGCGATCAACGTATTTCCGGGACTAACCCTCATCTTTGCGCTCATCACCTTGGCCTATGCGGGGCAGATCGCCGTGGTCATTGCACGAATATCACTTCCGCGCGTCCCCGCCACGGGTCTCTTCCACGAGCCGTCAACTGCGCGAGCGGGAAATGTCGTCAGTACCCATTCATCCCTCATCATCGCGGTGTGCACGGTGATTCTGGCGTGCATGTATCAACTTATTCCCGCTGGCTCTGAGCCGAGCACATGGGTGGTTGCCCTGGCTATCGTGGTAGCTCTCTGTGGGGTAAGCGCTCGAGGGACACGTCCTATCCACGCCACCGCAGTAGTCAGCATGTCCGCAGCCATCCTTGTGTGGCTTGCCTGGCACACTCCTTTAGCAATCATCGCATTGGCCCTCGTGGCATTGCCTGCCATTCGGGTGGAGTCACCGATGGTGGGCCGTCTGATCGATGTTGCGGAAGCTTTAGCCTTTACCGCTGCCATCCCGTTGGCATTGCACACGACGGGCGTCTTCGAACTGATTCGCGGGATTGGATAAAACTCCATGGCACCCACACCGAACACATGCCAACACCCCACCACAGGGCCGATCTTGCCACTGGATATCCCCGAGCTCCCCCATGGGCTCGCCACAGGCCGAGATATACCCATTGCCGTCATCGACACGGGAGCGGCTAATCCAGGAACCACCGGCGACCGCGATCATTGCCTTCTCCATGGAACGGCAGTGGCCAGTGTGCTCAAGGAAGTCGCGCCACGCAGCCACATTCACTCCATCAGGCACTCACCACACGTGGACCGTGCTGAAGGAACCGTCGAGGACCTCATCCACGCCCTCAACCGCGCCAGGGAGCATAAGGCGAAGGTCATCAATATCTCGATGGTCGCGTGCGAGGATCTCGCAGCCCTTCGCGAGGCAATCGCCAAAGCTCAAGATGCCGGCGCACTTGTGGTGTCCTCGATTGGGAACAGAGGACAGTGCGAAGAAGGCACCATGCCCTTTCCTGCCAGCGTTGAAGGTGTCATCGCGGTGGGGGCCATCGGGCAACGCGATAAGGAACCAGCGGAAGGCTCGTGGGATGCCGGTCGCGTGCCCGCAGACTATAGCGCCCCAGGTCCATGGGCAGATCTCTACGCGCCGGGCGGTCCAGTCAGTGCGCAGCTGCATATCGATGGCAAGATCCACACTGTGGTGGGCGACCCCAATCCATTTCTCGGCACGTCCTTCGCTGCCCCAGTCGTCAGCGGAACTGCGGCGTTGGTGTGGGAGATCCTTCCTTCTTCCGACGCCACGCTGGTCTCTTCCATCATGCTCGATACCGCCACGCACGGTGGTGCCGTGCCGGGAAGCTCGCGGCCCTTGCTCGTGATTGACCCTCAGGCTGCGGTTGAGCGAGCTTTGGAAATCAGGGCTGAGAGAGCAAGTAAGCCGATTAACGAGGCAACTGCCATGCCTCTGGCCACTGATCTTTCCACCACTGTCGATACCGCGCCAAAGGTTCCAGACACGCCCAGCTACGTCGTTCCTGCTTCGGTCGCGGTCCTGGTATGCGTGGTACTGATCGTCGCGTTGGTCGTGCGAGCATTAGCTTCCGACAGAAGTCCGGCATCGGGAAGCATGGACAGCACTCTCCACGGCGCGTGAGCTGGGTTGCCAAACCCGAGAGCACGTAATTCGGCTTCCGACCCGACATCGAAGCGCAAGCCGGATTCGCTAACTAACCCGAACCCACGCTCCGTCACGAGCGCCGCAGTACCGCGTGGGCCGATGTAGTGCGGACCGTCATAGGCAGGAGTCCCTGGCACGTAGGCGCTGCCAACCAGTCCGGGCAGAGCCATCCCACGGGGTTCTTCGATCCCAGTGTCCCCAACGCACAGTGTCTCAGGGGCACCCCACTCCGCGGGTTCCCGTGGCACGCCCGGCAACACCTCCACACCAGGCTGTGCGACAGCTTCCGCCAGGCTCACGTGAATCGGTACATGAGGAGAAAGGGCTTCCGCTAGCTGACGTTGAGGTCCGCGAAGCTCTGCGACGCCACCCGGTGCGGACATGAAGGCTCTGTCTCCTGCTAAAAGTACGCGACCGGCAACGTCAAAGGGCGCGGGCAACCCTGTTTTACCCTGTGGCATGCGGACATCCGGCTGCCGCTCCAGCAATCCAACGAGGTCATCGCTCACGTTCAAGGAAGGGGCACCGAGTGCCCGCGGTGCTGTCGCATCAATGAGGTAGCGCTTGTTCCCCAGCACCATCCATGTGCCACTTGGGGCTACAAGCATCACCTGTGGGTGCTCGCGAGTCTCGGGTGCCGCCACAATGACACCGGGTTCACAGTAAATAAAGGAACTCTGCGGTGCCTCCACGAGTCCCGGCACTACGGCAATGCCCATGGGATCGCCATGTGGGAACTCGGCCAATTGCTCTGCGGTGGACTGCTGAACCTCGGCCGGCTGCCGAAGGACTAGGCGAGCGCTCGCGACATTGGTGATGGGATGAAACGTGTCCTCCAGTCGCACGTGGAGTGTGCCTGTTTCATCTGCGACGAGATCGGCATCCCCAATGGAGGGTTGTGGTCTCAGCAGGCCGAGCATCACTGCCCCACCAGCGATGAGCAAGCTCACCAGTACACCGACAAAAATGGCGCGCCGTTGGCTACGCAACGGATCGTGCGCCATTCGCGCATCACCAATCACCAGCGCCAATTCCAATCGGCGGAGTAGGAAGCCATAACCGGATACTTGGATACCAGTTGTACGCATTAATGATCCCCTTTAATTAATCCCAGTGCGTCAATGATCCCCTTAAAGTGTGTCTCAGTATGTCACAGGATGTCCTAAAGCGCTGCGCATCAGTGGAGAAACTGATTAGATACCTCTCAAGGGATCACAACATCAAGGACACGGGGATTCGCCGTGTCTCGGGGGTAGTTCATGGCTTTTCTTTCAACATTGCTCATTCTTTGTTGCGCATTGGGCTGTGGCGCAGTCGGGGGAGCTGTGTATTGGCACAGCCACCGGAAAGAGAGTTCGGCATTGCGATGGTTTCGACTCTTCACTATTCATTCCCACCTCTGGGGTGACGCACCAGGAGCCGCCATCGAACGCCAGAGTTTTCTCGCCGGGTTGGGGCTCGACGAGATGACGCCGGACATGAAGTTTTTCCAGTCGGCGATCAGCAACAGCCAAGCTCGGTCTTTTAGCAACCTAGCTCCCCACACCCTGGTCGGCCTACCTGCCCAACTTGCCAGTCGCGTTCCCTTCGCCGCGGCGGGCTGTGACATGGTCGCCATCGCTACCTCTGCACCGGATCCTTCGCGTACCTACGAACCCCTGCCGCTGAAGTTCACGGTGCCGCCCGCGCCCACCTGGAAGGTCGGGTTGGCAGCGGATGGCAGTCCTCTGTGCCTTCACGCAGTGCCAGGAATGACGATCGCGATTCTGGGTTCCGCCCAAGCCATCGAAAACGCCGTCCGCGGACTGGGCTGGCCGGAACAACTGGTGACAGCACCAATCTCCGTAGATAGCTGCCAAGAATCCCTCGGCATCTGGGAAGAAGCATGGGATTCTGCGCGCACACGCATCGTCACAGCGGTAACGAACAGCGAACACTCCGATTGGCTCGTGTCGCAAGAGCGGCCCTCAGCCAGGCAGATCAGCGAACGTTTACTCGACGGAATCTTTGCCGATGCCATCCTCGTGTACGGGCAGAGATCTGGGCATGGTCTGCTAATTCACCGCGATCACCGCCAGGCGTTCACACCTTTTATTTCCCGATCTCCGCGTCACTACGAACCGCCCGCGTCGCCTCCGCCCGCGCAGCCAGTTCCTCGTCAGCTGGATAGTCGACCTGTACCAAGTTAAGGCCGTTACCCGGCGCGACCGGCACCGCGGAGCTGCGCTCGGTTTCCCCCAACAGGTCGCCGGTAAACGACTGTGGACGGCGCCCCTCTCCCACCGTCAGGCAGGCACCCACCAGGGAGCGCACCATGGACCAACAGAACGCATCGGCCACTACGTGCGCTTCATATGTTTGCGGCTCGGCGGGCGTGGACACGTCCCGCCACTGGAACTCCTGCAGCTCGCGAATGGTGGTCGCCCCCTCGCGGGCCTTGCAATAAGCCGCAAAGTCGTTGAGGCCAATGAGCGCATCGGCCGCCGCCTGCACCTTCTCCAGTTCGACAGGCCTGCGCCATACCGCGGTATCCCTGGCTCGCACGGGTCGCGGACCAGCCGGATTCGTCGTCACCCGGTAGATATAGTGGCGCCGCAGGGCCGAAAATCTGGCGTCGAATCCATGGGGCGCTGCGGAGGCAGCAGACAGTCGGATGTCTGCGGGCAGCATGCGCGACAACCTCCGGACCAGATCCTCGGGCCGCTGCAGCGAGCGCTGCGTGAACGCGTCGGCAGGGATATCCGCGTGGCAGACCTGTCCATCGGCGTGCACGCCCGCATCCGTGCGCCCCGCGACCACCAGCTGGATCGGGTGGCGTGTCACCAAGGAAAGCTTTTCTTCCAAGACCCCCGCAACCGTGCGCAGCCCGCCCTTTTGCGCGGCCCAGCCGTGGAAGTCCGTACCGTCGTAGGAGACGTCCAGGCGAACGCGCACCGTCTCTCCTGTGTTCTCCTCTGCTTTGCTCTCTGCAGCGTTCGCCACGCTACTTCGCCTCGCCTTTCTTCTTTTCCGCGCGCTGAGCAGCCTTCTTCTCCTCGGCCTTCGCCGCCTCCATGATGGCGATGCGCTTCTCCCACGCCTCTTGCGTACGCTGTGGCACCGGGCGGGCTTCAATCTTGGAATTCAGCAGGCCCACGCCCAGCAGCAGCGTCCACACGGTCTGCACATCAACGGCCATGCGTTCCCACAGGCCTGGGCGGTCGGCGACCATCATGAACGCCACAAGGCCCGCGGTGGAAACCGCCAGCAGCACCCACGTCAGCTTGTGGACCGCCGCGTTGATCATCGGCCGCTGGCCATCCGGCAATGCAGGTTCGCGTGTGCCCACCGCCACGGCAAGCATGAGCCCCAAGCCGAACACGACAGAGACCAATGCCGCTCCATCGTGGAGGTTTCCAGCCACGTTGTGAGGCACTGCACCGACCACACAGATCGCCACACCCTGGATGATCGCCAGCACACCAGCTCGCAGGCCAGCCCGCGCCTCTTTCCCCTTGTGCGCCAGAATCAGCAGCACGCCACCGATGACCAGCAGCACACCGGAGGCGCACAGACCAAAGTTGAACCACCCGTGCCACGGGCTGCAGATGAAGCGGGAGGTGAAGTTATCGTCACTCGGCATACATTCGGTCACGCCGAGGTCGCTAATGAGGTTCCAGGACAGCTCGTACACGCCCTCCCACTTCATGAGCGCCAGTGCCTGCCCCACGAACGCCACGATGGCGCTCAGGATGAACATCAGGCCGGCTGCTTTTCTCTGCGTCACGGTGGTGCTGCTCTCTTCCCTTTTTTTAAAGACGCCAACAGGTCAGTAGATGACCAGTGGCACCCTTGAACGTCCCCGTTAGTCTAGTGCACCACCCCGCGGGGTCTAACGCACCTTGCAGGTGTTGATGCCGACCAGGCGGTACAGCGGGCAGAAGCCGATAGCAGCGGTGAGCAGCATGACGGCTCCTAGGACGATGCAGATGATGCCGAAGATGGTCGACGGGCCGACGATGGCGAAGGCCACGACAAAGAAGACGACGGCGAGAACCAGACGGACAATACGGTCGAGACCGGATTCGTTGCGCTTCATGACTACTTCTCCTTGGTGAAGCGTGGGGCGGGAAATCTTCCCTGTTCTGTCGCTTCTGATTCTATGCCTGAGCTGGCAAAAGGCAATGCTGTGGAAGTGAGAGAAGAAACACGGGCCGATCGGGAATAAAATACCCCCTAGGGTACTTGCGCTCGCGGCGAACGAGGAGTAACTGACGCGTCATTACACGGGCACATGTGCCTCTACAGAGTAGAGTGATCGCCGTGTCAGAGACTGAATTCACCGCTTCCTCGCTAGACCACCGCGCCAGGCGCATCGTCGCCAGGGTCGCCGGACTGAACTTCACGGGCTTCCTGGTGGAAGTGATCATCGCCGCGGTCATCGGCTCGGCCGCCTTGTTCGCCGACGCCGCGGACTTCCTCGAGGACACCCTCATCAACGTCCTCGTCCTCACCGCCCTGGGCTGGTCCGTCGCCAGCCGCCGCAAAGCCAGCTATGTCCTAGCTGGGTTGATCCTCATCCCCGCCTGCGCCGCCTTTGGCACAGCGTTGTGGAAGATGTTTAGCGGCGAACCGCCCCAGCCCCACGTGCTGTCGGCAACGGCCATCGGCGCCATGCTCATCAACCTCGTGTGCGCACTGCTGCTCATGCGGCTGCGCAATGAGGACAGTGCGCTCATGCGCGGGGCGTGGCTGGCGGCTCGCAACGACGTGTTGGCGAACATCCTGATCCTCGCCGCAGGCGTGGTGATGGTCTTTTGGTTCAGTCCATGGCCGGACATCGTGGTCGGCGTCATCATCGGAGCGATCAATCTGTCCGCAGCCAAGGAGGTCTTCGAGCAGGCGCGGGCGGAAGATCCAGAGCTGGAAATGGACGAGGACTAGGTCTCTGGGCTGCTCTTTAAAGGAGTGCCCCAAGTGAAACCGACAACGAGAAAACGGGGCACAACCTGCACTGTGTGAGTGCGGTTGTGCCCCGTTTCGGGTGTCGAGCCTAGGCCCGAGGGGAAAAAGGACTAGTCCTCCTTGGTCTCCTCGGTTTTGGTCTCTTCAGCCTTGGTCTCCTCAGCCTTAGCCTCTTCTGCCTTCTTGGAAGCAGCTGCGCGGGTGGCGCGGGAAGCCTCGGTGGAAGCGGTTGGCTCGGTCACCAGGGAGATCTGGGACACAGGAGCGTTGTCGCCCTTGCGGTTCTCCAGCTTGATGATGCGGGTGTAGCCACCGTCACGGCCCTCGAACTTAGGAGCCAGCTCGTTGAACAGGTAAGCAACAACTTCCTTGTTCGGGATGAGCTTCAGGACGTTGCGACGGTCAGCCAGGGTGCCGCGCTTAGCCTTTGTGATGATCTTCTCTGCGTACGGACGCAGCAGCTTCGCCTTGGCATCGGTGGTCTTGATGGCGCCGTGCTCAAACAGCTGAGCAGCCAGGTTGGACAGAATCTTCTTCTGGTGGGAAGCAGAACCGCCGAGACGGGCGCCCTTCTTTGGGGTTGGCATTTCTTCTCCTCGTTGGAATTTGTGTGCGCGCTTCTAGAAGCGACTTACTCCGCGATGTCCTCGCCCTCGGTGTCTACGAAGTCGCCCGTTGCAGCGTCGTAGCCTTCGATCTCGGTAACGTCGAAGCCCTCAGGGGAATCCTTCAGGCCCAGACCCAAGCCAGCCAGCTTGATCTTGACCTCGTTGATGGACTTCTGGCCGAAATTACGGATGTCCAGCAGATCGGACTCCGTGCGAGCAGCCAGCTCACCAACGGTGTGGATTTCCTCACGCTTGAGGCAGTTGTAGGAACGGACGGAGAAGTTCAGGTCCTCGATTGGCATGTTGTAGGCAGCGATGTGCTCGGTCTCCTGTGGGGATGGACCGATCTCGATGCCCTCAGCCTCGAAGTTCAGCTCCTGGGCCAGTCCGAAGAGCTCCACCAGGGTCTTGCCTGCAGATGCCATTGCATCGCGAGCAGTGATGGAGTTCTTGGTCTCCACGTCGAGGATCAGCTTGTCGAAGTCGGTGCGCTGCTCAACACGAGTAGCTTCCACCTTGTAGCTGACCTTCAGCACTGGGGAGTAAATCTGGTCGATAGGAATGCGGCCGATCTCGGAGGAAGCGGTGGCAGCTGGCACGTAGCCACGGCCGCGCTCCACAACGAGCTCGATATCCAGCTTGCCCTGCTCATTGAGGGTGGCGATGTGCAGGTCCTGGTTGTGGACCTCCACACCGGCTGGAGGCATCACATCAGCACCGGTCACCTCGCCTGCACCTTCCTTGCGGATGTACATCGTCACTGGCTCATCAGACTCGCTGGACAGAACCAGGGACTTGATGTTCAGGATGATGTCGGAAACATCCTCCTTCACGCCAGGGATGGTGGTGAACTCGTGGAGAACACCCTCGATGCGGATGCTGGTTACTGCTGCACCTGGGATAGAGGACAGCAGGGTACGGCGCAGGGAGTTACCCAGGGTGTAGCCGAAGCCAGGCTCCAGTGGCTCGATGACGAACCGGGAACGAGACTGGTCGATGTACTCCTCGGTAAGCGCTGGGCGCTGAGAGATAAGCATTTCTGAAATTCTCCTAATCGGCGACCGCTATATGACGCCGGTAGAGGGGGAACCGTTTCCCGCCACGCAGAGTGGAGAGAAGGACGGCGCGAAAGTGTGTCGGATATTTCTCTACTACTTGGAGTAGAGCTCGACGATGAGCTGCTCCTGCAGCGGAATGTCGATCTGAGCGCGCTCGGGCAGCTGGTGCACGAGGATGCGCAGAGTTGCTGGAACGACCTGCAGCCAGGCCGGAACAACAGTGTCAACCAGACGCTCCTGGGCCTCTTCGAACCACAGCATCGACTGGGACTTCTCGCGAACGTCGATGATGTCGTACTGGGAAACCCGATAGGAAGGAACGTTGATCTTCTTGCCATTCACGGTGAAGTGACCGTGAGAGACCAGCTGGCGTGCCTGACGGCGGGTGCGTGCCAGACCAGCGCGGTACACAACGTTGTCGAGGCGGGACTCCAGCAGGATGACCAGGTTGTCACCGGTCTTGCCTGGCTGGCGGTTAGCCTCAGCGTAGTAACGGCGGAACTGCTTCTCCAGAACGCCGTAGGTGTACTTTGCCTTCTGCTTCTCCTGAAGCTGCAGCAGGTACTCGGACTCCTTGATGCGAGCGCGGCCAGCCTGTCCCGGAGGGTACGGACGGCGCTCGAAGGAGCTGTCGCCGCCGACGAGGTCGACGCGGAGGCGACGGGACTTGCGGGTTGCAGGGCCGGTATAACGAGCCATGGTGTATCCCTATCCTTTCTGTGAGAAATTAAACGCGACGACGCTTTGGTGGGCGGCAACCGTTGTGTGGCTGTGGAGTCACATCAGCGATCGTGCCAACCTCGAGGCCGGCGGTGGACAGGGAACGGATGGCGGTTTCGCGGCCGGAGCCCGGGCCCTTCACGAAAACGTCAACCTTCTTCATGCCGTGCTCCATTGCCTTGCGAGCAGCGGACTCGGCAGCCATCTGTGCAGCGAACGGGGTGGACTTACGGGAACCCTTGAAGCCGACGTGGCCGGAGGATGCCCAAGAGATCACAGCGCCGTTCGGGTCCGTGATGGACACGATGGTGTTGTTGAAGGTGGACTTGATGTACGCGTGGCCCTGAGCCACATTCTTCTTGACGACGCGACGGCCGGTACGGCGAGCGCCGGAACGAGTCTTTGGAGGCATTACTTCTTCTTTCCTGCGATCGTCTTCTTAGGACCCTTACGGGTACGTGCATTGGTCTTGGTGCGCTGACCGCGAACCGGCAAGCCACGACGGTGGCGCAGGCCCTGGTAGGAACCAATCTCAATCTTGCGACGGATGTCAGCCTGGATCTCGCGGCGGAGGTCACCCTCCACCTTCCAGGTGTTCTCGATAACGTCACGCAGAGCGGACAGCTGCTCGTCGGTCAGATCCTTAGAGCGCAGGTCAGGAGAGATGCCGGTCTTTTCCAGCGCCTCCTTGGAACGGGCTGGGCCGATTCCGAAAATGTAGGTGAGTGCTACCTCCATGCGCTTATCGCGTGGGAGGTCCACACCAGCAAGGCGTGCCATATGGCAGGTTCCTTCCGGTAAGTGCGGCGGTTTTCTCCATACTCATCCCGGACAAAAGCGCACTGAACTATCACAGCAGTACAGTTTTGCGGGCTTCGGCCGCCGCGGCCAAAGGTAGTGATCGGGGGTCTCACTGCAACCTTGTGCGGTGAGCGCACCATCGCGTGCGCCCCGAATGGATGTATGGAGGCTTACATACGAATTGTTGTAAGTCCCGCGTGATTGCTGGGCTTACTTGTAGCGGTAGACGATACGGCCGCGGGTCAGGTCGTATGGGGAAAGCTCAACCACCACACGATCCTCTGGGAGAATACGGATGTAGTGCTGACGCATCTTGCCGGAGATGTGTGCGAGCACCTTGTGCCCATTGTCCAGCTCGACGCGGAACATCGCGTTTGGCAGAGGCTCGACGATGCGACCCTCGACCTCGATGGCGCCTTCCTTCTTAGCCATAAACTTCCTAACAAGTCTTGTGAACTGTATGGTCTCCCGCTGCTGAATCATCGCAGGTCAGCAGCATATGCAGCGACCCAGATTCAACGAGTGGTTAGCCGGTGGGCTCTTATCTCCCACACGACAAACGCCTACATTACGCTCTTTGACCAGCTCATGGCAAATCTCCGCAGGTCAAGGCTTCCCCTAAGCCTGCCACGCTACAACCTTGGCGTCAGGATCCTCGGCCCCGATGCAGTTGCCGCGACCGTGTGCTCCCAGTGCGAAGCCCAGGAACCGTCCTCGGTTACCACGCCCCAGTTGTCGTCGAGCACCACAGAGTATTCCGTACCGAGTGCGAGCATCGGTTCGATCGCCAGCACGGAGCCCTCCTGAATCAGCGGACCACGGCCGGGCTTTCCCTCATTCGCCAGGTAGGGATCTTCGTGCATTGTCTGCCCGATCCCATGCCCACCGTATCCATCCACAATGTAGAGGTCTACCCCAAACTTCTGCTCTGCCTTGCGGGTTGCTTCCTCGAGCGCCCAGGAGACGTCCGTGAGGCGATTACCCGGAACCATCGCCTTGATTCCCTCGGATAGAACCCATTCCGTTGCATCATTGAGCTTTCGCGCTTCCTCGGAGATCTCGCCGATGCCGAAGGTCCAGGCGCTATCACCTACCCACCCCTGGTAGGTGGCACCACAATCGACGGAAACAAGGTCCCCTTCCCTGAGAACCACATTTGCGCTGGGGATGCCGTGCACAATCATGTCGTTCACGCTGGAGCAAATAGAACCCGGGAAGCCCTCGTAGCCCTTGAAAGTAGGAATGGCGCCGGCGCTGCGGATCGTCTCCTCCGCAATCGCATCCAGGTCGAGCGTCGTCATTCCAGGCTTGGCTGCGTTGCGCACCGCTTGGAGAGCACGCCCCACGATTTCACCGGCTGCCTGCATAGCGTCGAGTTGTTCCGGTGTTTTCGCCGGAATCGTCTTGTTCTTCTTGCGGAAACCCACGTGCGAACCTCTCGCTTTCCTGTCCGTTGCTGGGTTGTTATCGTATTTCGACGCCACCTCTCCCACTCCCCTAGTGGCGTCGTCCATAAATGAAGGTGCGGGAATGAATAAACACCGCGCCACATGGGCGGGACAGTGCCATTGTCCCAGGTATGTGAGCGCGGTGTTGAGGAAGAGTGCTCGGGACTTACTTGTCTAGGGCGTCCAGCGTGGTGGTGGAGATATCTTCCACAGTGCCCTCTGCGTCGATGTTTACCAGGATGTCCTGGTAGTGGTCGATCAGAGGAGCGGTTTCCTCACGGTAGACCTCGAGGCGAGTGCGGATGGTCTCCTCGTTGTCGTCATTGCGACCACGGGCGAGCATGCGATCCACTACGACGTCCTCGGAGACAACGTAGTTCACCACGGCATCCAGGGAAGTGCCATCATCCTGCAGCATCTTCTCCAGCAGCTCGGCCTGCTCGATGGTGCGTGGAAAACCGTCGAGGAGGAAGCCATTGCGGGCGTCTTCCTGGTTCAGACGATCGCGCACCATGTTCGCCGTGACCTCGGTCGGCACCAGCTTGCCGGCATCCATGTACTCCTGAGCCTGCTTGCCCAGGTCGGTGCCGTTGCTGATGTTCGCACGGAAAAGATCACCAGTGGAGATGTGCGGGATCTTCAGGGAATCGGACAGCAGGGAAGCCTGCGTACCCTTGCCAGCACCGGGAGGGCCGAGGAGAACTAGTCTCATTTGAGGAATCCTTCGTAGTTAGCTTGCATGAGCTGGGACTCGATCTGCTTCACCGTCGTCAAAGAAACGGAAACCAGAATCAAGATCGCCGTACCGCCGAATGGCATGGATCCATTGGCAGCGTTTGTAGCCTGTACTCCCATGTTAATCAGGATGTTCGGCAGGATGGCAATCACACCCAGGTAAACCGAGCCGACAACCAGCAGGCGGGTCATGACATAACCCAAGTACTCCGCGGTTGGCCGGCCAGGACGAATGCCTGGAATGAAGCCACCGTACTTCTTCATGTTATCCGCCTGGTCATTCGGGTCGTACTGGACCGAGACGTAGAAGAAGGAAAAGAAAATGATCAGAACCAGGTAGATGAGAATGTACTGCCATGCCGAAGGATCTTGCAGCACGGTCATGACGTTGCGGTTCCACCAGTTGTCTTGGTTCTGCGCACCCATCGGATCATTGGACTGAATGATCTGAGTGATGAGAATCGGAACAGTCAACAGGGAGGAAGCAAAGATCACTGGGATCACGCCGGCCTGGTTGACCTTCAGCGGCAGATACGTGGATGTCTCACCGTACTGGCGGCGACCAATCATACGCTTGGCGTACTGCACCGGAATACGGCGCTGTCCTTGCTCGATGAAGACCACGCCAATAACCAGTAGCAGAACGCCAACGAGCACAGCACCGAAGACGAAGCCGGAGGAGTTTGAGAAGATTGAGGCTCCCTCAGCGGGCAGCATCGTAGCAATGCCGGCAGTAATCAGCAGTGACATGCCGTTACCCACACCGCGGTCAGTAATCAGCTCACCAAACCACATGAGCAGCACGGCACCGGAAGTCATGATGAGCACCATCACGACGAGGCCGAAAATACCCACATCCTCCTTGAGGACCGGGATGCCCTGCCCCAGAAGCTGCTCGCGGTCCGCGAGAGCGACGATGCCGGAAGATTGGAGCAAAGCCAGGGCCACGGTCAGATAACGGGTGTATTCCGTCATCTTGGCTTGGCCGGACTGGCCCTCCTTCTTCAGTTGCTCGAACTTTGGGATCACCACGGTCAGCAACTGCACGATGATGGAGGCCGTAATGTACGGCATAATTCCCACCGCGAAGATGGAGAGCTGCAGCAGCGCGCCACCGGAAAAGAGATTAATCAGGGAGTAGACGGCGGATTGGCTCGTCAGGTCCTTGATCTGCTGGGTGATCGCAACGTAATCCACACCAGGCGTGGGGATCTGTGCGCCCACGCGGTACAGAATGATCATCGCAATGGTGAAGAGAATCTTCTTGCGGAGATCAACGTTTTTGAACGCCGAAATTATGGCGGACAAACTAGCCTCCCATGAACGAAAGAATCACACAGCGTGGTGTTACCCGCGTGTGCGCGGACGTGTGATGCCTGCGTGATCCTTCGAGGTTTACGGACATACAACCCCAAAATAGTATCAGTTCGGGGTGCGCGCGCTAAACCGGGAGACGCAATTTTTCTCGCTTTTTGAGCGCAGCAATAGAAAAGCACCACCCCACCTGCGGTGGGAGTGGCGCTTGGAAAGTTCGCTACGAACTTAGGGAGACTTAAGCCTCGGTGACGGAGCCACCTGCGGCCTCAATTTTCTCCTTCGCAGACTTGGAGAACTTCTGAGCGGTGACGTTCAGCTTGACGCTGATCTCGCCGTTGCCCAGAACCTTCACTGGCTGCTTTGCACGAACCAGGCCTGCAGCAACAAGGTCTGCAACGGTGACGTCGCCACCGTTAGGGAATGCCTTCTCGAGGTCCTCAACGTTGACAACCTGGAAGACAACCTTGGCTGGGTTCTTGAAGCCCTTCAGCTTTGGCAGACGCATGTGTAGTGGCATCTGGCCACCCTCAAACGCTGCAGAAACCTGCTTGCGAGCCTTCGTACCCTTGGTACCACGACCGGCGGTCTTACCCTTGGATGCCTCACCACGACCCACGCGGGTCTTGGCCTGGTTAGCACCCTTGGATGGACGGAGGTCGTGGAGCTTGATTGGATCGCTCATTGTTACTCTCCTGCCACTTCTTCGACCTTGACCATGTGGCGCACAGCATTGATCATGCCGCGGACGACAGGCGTGTCCTCACGGACAACTTCCTGACCGATGCGCTTCAGGCCGAGGGAACGCAGCGAATCACGCTGGTTCTGCTTGGTTCCGACGGTGCCCTTCAACTGGGTGATCTTCAGAGCCATTGTTTATGCCCCCTGTCCTGCAGCGCGAGCGCGAAGCATTGCGGCTGGTGCAACCTCTTCGAGGGACTTACCACGGCGGGCAGCAACCTCTTCAGGGCGCACGAGCTGCTTCAGGCCATCCACGGTTGCGTGGACAACGTTGATTGCATTGTCGGAGCCCAGGGACTTGGACAGGATGTCCTGCACGCCAGCGCACTCGAGCACTGGACGAGCAGCGCCACCAGCGATCACACCGGTACCTGGGGCAGCTGGCTTCATCATGACGATGCCGGCTGCGGTCTCACCCTGAACTGGGTGGGTGATGGTGCCGTTGATCATTGGGACGCGGAAGAAGTTCTTACGAGCCTCTTCTGCACCCTTCTGGATAGCAGCTGGAACTTCCTTGGCCTTGCCGTAGCCAACGCCGACCATGCCCTGGCCGTCGCCGACGATGACGAGAGCGGTGAAGCTGAAGCGACGACCACCCTTGACAACCTTGGAGACGCGGTTGATGGTCACCACGCGCTCGATGTACTGGTTGCGCTCGTCCTGCTGCTGGTTGCGACGATCGTTACGACGGTCGTTGTTGCGGCCGCCGCGCTCGTTGCGGTTGTTGTCGTTGTTCTCGGCGGAGCGTCCGCCGTTACGTTCACGTCCCGACATCACGCGTTCCTTCCGTTGGTGTTGTAGTTAGCGGTGATCATTAGAACTTCAGACCACCTTCGCGGGCAGCGTCGGCCAGAGCGGCGACGCGACCGTGGTACTTGTAGCCGGCGCGGTCGAAGACCACTGACTCGATGCCAGCGGCCTTAGCGCGCTCGGCGATCAGCTGACCCACCTTTGCACCGCGTGCCTTCTTGTCACCCTCGAGGGAACGCACTTCTGGCTCCATCGTGGACGCAGCGGCCAGGGTGTGGCCAGCCACATCGTCGATGACCTGAACGTGCATGTGACGAGAGGTACGGTGCACAACGAGACGTGGAGCCTCTGGAGTACCGGAGAGGTTCTTGCGGATGCGGAAGTGGCGACGTGCGCGTGCCACGCGGCGGCGGGTGGAGATGTCCTTGCCCACCGGCAGGCGCTGGCCTTCCTTCTTGGATGCGTTGTTGCTCATTACTTACCCGTCTTTCCATCCTTGCGACGGATCTGCTCACCCTCGTAGCGGATGCCCTTACCCTTGTAAGGATCGTCCTTCCGCAGACGGCGGATGTTGGCGGCGATCTGTCCAACCTGCTGCTTGTTGATGCCCTCGATGGAGAACTTGGTGTTGCCATCCACGGCAAAGGTGACGCCCTCCGGAGCCTCAATGAGGATCGGGTGGGAGTAGCCCAGTGCGAACTCCAGGTTCTTGCCCTTAAGCTGCACACGGTAACCAACACCGAAGATTTCCATCTTGATGAGGAAGCCCTTGGTCACGCCCTCGACCATGTTGTTGATCAAGGAGCGGGACAGGCCGTGCAGGGAACGGCTCTTGCGGTGATCATCCGGACGGTTGACAACGATCTCGTTGTCTTCCTGAGAGACGGTGATCGGTGCCGGAATCTCCTGAGACAGGGTGCCCTTAGGGCCCTTGACCTCAACGTTCTGGCCGTTAATGGTGACGGTGACGCCAGAAGGAACGGTCACCGGTGCCTTGCCAATACGAGACATTGGTAAACCTCCTCTTACCAGACGTAAGCGAGGACTTCGCCGCCCACGCCCTTGTTAGTGGCCTCACGGTCGGTCAGCAGGCCGTGGGAGGTGGAGATGATCGCCACACCCAGGCCGCCCAGAACCCTAGGCAGATTGTTGGACTTTGCGTACACACGCAGACCCGGCTTGGAGACACGGCGCACGCCAGCGATGGAACGCTCGCGAGATGGGCCGTACTTCAAGGTGATTTCGAGGGTCTTGCCGACCTTCTCTTCGTTTACGGAGTAGTCAGCGATGTAACCTTCCTGCTTGAGGATCTCGGCGATGTTTGCCTTGATCTTGGAGGAAGGCATGGAGACGGAATCGTGGAACGCGTTGCTAGCGTTCCGCACGCGGGACAGCATGTCCGCGATCGGATCAGTCATGGTCATAGATTGTGACCTTGTGCCTTTCTCGTTGCGGTTCCCAGTCTCACCCTAGAAATTGCGTGTACCGCGCGTTCATTGGCCACTCATCGCCCCACACACTCAATAGCGTGTGGCGCTCGCTGCCTTATCTTCGCGCGGCCGCTTGGGGCAAGGGGCCTACAACAAAGTGGTTGATATGAACTTGACCTGTGAGCATGCGCAAGTGATGTGCTGTGCACACAGACTTGTCCACCCTACCCTCTCAAGACTTTTTTCCCAAATATTCCTGAAATGAGAAAAAGCCGCGCCCTCCGAGGAGAAGCGCAGGTGGAATGTCCTGAGACCCTAGAGAAGGTCTGGGTGGCTGAAATTACTCAGCGGAGCCAGCCTTCTTGAATGGGAAGCCCAGCTCGCGGAGCAGAGCACGACCCTCGTCATCGTTGGTTGCGGTGGTCACAACGGTGATGTTCATACCGCGTGAACGGTCAACCTTGTCCACGTCAATGTCGTAGAACATGGATTGTCCCGACAGATCGAGGGTGTTCTTACCGTGGCCGTCGAACTGCGTGAATCTTGCTGCAGTACAGGGCGTCTGTCCTTATATTCCCAGACTCGTGACGTCGGGATATTCTTGTGGATCAAGTTCGTGGAGCAGCGTGAGGATGGCACCCGCTCGTCCAAGCATGAGCGAGTCAGTGGAGGAATATTTGTCCTCGTAGTTAGTCTTTTCCCTTGACGTGATGTATTTTGAGCGGTTCACGATCTCTTTGTGCATCGACGCCGCCAGAGCCTCATCGTTTACTAACTCCGCGTACCTCTTCAGCACACGCAGTGATCCCAGATCCCCGTGGCACACCGTGGAATTATTTCCGACGCCTCGCTGACGGACATATCGGGCTAGATTGTGGAGCACCTCCGGGTCTGTGCGAAAACCATTTTCCCAAGCGATAGTGAGGCCAAGCAGAACACCAGGGGCGCCTTGGCACCATGCCGCGTCTTTCCTTTGATCGGTCTTCGAACGCGTAACTGCCCCTGTGCTGTCTACCGCATCCTCCAGGGCATCGATCATTTCCTTGACGCTTTGTTCCGTTTGTGCCTTCAGCGAAGACTGAGGAGAAAGAACTGTCGTGGGCGTCGATCACTTAAAAAACTCAACAGCACGCCCCCACCCTCATAGCAAGACGGAGAAACAAGGTTGAGCTGGACTTTTCCACCTATCTGATGCGTGGTGAGCCAGCTAGCACTCGTCCGACCGTCATGGGTTGCCGTCACACGCTCGGGCAAAGATGCGGGAACAGTCACATTCTCACGGCGGAAACCAATATCTGCATTTTCATAGGGGTCATTGCCCACCGCAGATAGGTACAGCTCGATGCGCCGAATCTGCTGACCAGGGTTCCCCAGCCCTGACCGGCAGCGTTAGCCTCCGGTACGTACTGATCGGAAATCTCTTCGAAAATGCCAGCGTTCTTGATCATCGGTTTTCCTCTCTGTGAAACGCTGTAGAAGGTGAATGCGGATTGCGCTGTAGAGCGCCACCTGAAACTAGCAACGACGTTGAGGCCCCACAGCGGGAATATTTTGCACATTTACACAAAAAAGACGTATGCCGCTCACGCAAGAACGCAGGGTAGCAAAGTTAATATACTGAATATCTTATTTAGTATTTATGTTTACATTATGCTGATCATTTCCTCCGCAATGCTATGATCAGCACAAATCAAAACATCAAATAGGGCGTTTCAATCTCAAGGCGCTCCGACGTGCACCTTTCACCTGAGGAGCACTTATCTCACCCCTGAGTTAGCGCTAATTAAATTACCTTTCAAATTTTGTTTGCCTTCTATCTATGTACCTCAGGGCCCTTCACCCCCTTAAACTCCCCCCCGTGACACTGTACCGCCACCCTTACACCCCCACGGCTCACTAACGAACTCCCGCCCCCCTCATTCCCATGCACGCGAGTCACTCACCTACCCGGCACCACAGGAATTCCTCTGATAATATTCATCGGCGGAATAGCTTCTGGCCATTTCTTAAATCACCAGTAGCACTGTAACCCGCACGCACTTAACCCTGGTGAATAATCCCCGTTCCCTATCCCCCACGAAAAGGATTGTCTTCGACTATTATGTTCCGGTCTCAGGACAATAAGCTCCGTACTCTCTGGCTGGTTCTCTCAGTCATCCTCGCCGCTGTAGCACTTTTCGGAGCAATGCACTGGGCGCCCGTACACGGCAACAGCACTGGCCTACTGTGGGCCATCTTCGCCCTCATGGCCGTGCAGTCTTACTTCCTCTATAAGGAAGGCAAGCAGCCCTAGTAGACACCAAAAATCCCGCACTTCCCTTCCTTGATCATCCTCTTCCCCAGTAAAGCAAGGGAACAGATTGGTGATTGTAGGTTTAGGAAGTACGGGATTTTCCCGTGGTCGACTCTCCTGCGAAAACCCCCGTTGAGGGGTTTCCGCACGGATCTAGGCTTTCGCCGAATTACTCAGCGGAGCCAGCCTTCTTGAATGGGAAGCCCAGCTCGCGGAGCAGAGCACGACCCTCGTCGTCGTTGGTTGCGGTGGTCACGACGGTGATGTTCATACCGCGTGGACGGTCAACCTTGTCAACGTCGATTTCGTAGAACATGGTCTGCTCGGTCAGGCCGAAGGTGTAGTTACCGTGGCCGTCGAACTGCTGATCAGACAGGCCACGGAAGTCACGAATACGTGGCAGCGCGACGGTCAGCAGGCGGTCCAGGAACTCCCACATACGGTCACCGCGCAGGGTCACGCGGGCGCCGATGGGCATGCCTTCACGCAGCTTGAAGTTAGCGATAGCCTTCTTCGCGGTGCGGATCTGTGGCTTCTGGCCGGTGATCAGGGTCAGGTCCTCGATAGCCCCGTTGATCAGCTTGGAGTCACGAGCTGCATCGCCGACACCCATGTTGACGACAACCTTGGTGACGCCTGGGATCTGCATGACGTTCTCGTACTTGAACTCAGAGTTCAGTTTCTCGCGGATCTCAGCGCGGTACTTGGACTTCAGGCGTGGAGTGTAGTTTTCGCTCATCGTTAGATGTCCTTCCCGTTGCGCTTGGAGACGCGGATCTTCTTGCCGTTCTCGTCGAAGCGGTAGCCAACACGGGTTGGGTTGCCGTCGGAATCAACGACCATCACGTTGGAGACGTGGATCGGAGCTTCCTGGGTCACGATGCCGCCGGACTCAGCGCCTCGCTCTGGTGCGGAGTTGGCAACGTGCTTCTTGATGCGGTTAACACCTTCAACGAGGACCTTGTCCTGCTTCGGGTAGGCCTCAATAACCTTGCCCTTAGCGCCCTTGTCTGGGCCGGAAATGACGAGCACAGTGTCGCCCTTACGGATCTTCATTTAGAGCACCTCCGGAGCGAGAGAAACGATCTTCATGAACTTCTTCTCGCGAAGCTCACGAGCCACTGGGCCGAAGATACGGGTACCGCGTGGGTCATTGTCGTTTGCCTTGATGATGACGGCTGCGTTCTCATCGAACTTGATGTAGGAGCCGTCCGGACGACGGGTCTCCTTCTTTGCACGAACGATGACGGCCTTGACGACCTCGCCGGCCTTTACGGTGCCACCTGGGGTGGCCTCCTTGACCGTTGCGACGACGACATCACCGATACCAGCGAAGCGCTTCGTGGAGCCACCGAGCACGCGGATGACCAGGATTTCCCGGGCACCGGTGTTGTCGGCTACTCGCAGGCGCGATTCCTGTTGAATCACTTGAGTCTCCTCATAGACCTAGATTGATTGACGTGCGTGGGATTACCGACCCTCGCGCACATGGTCCGTGCCTGTTAACAGGCAACCAGGGCATTATTCCACGGCTCTGACGGAAGAACAAATTCCCCCGCCACCGACACCTCCTGAACCCCGCTAGTAACGCGTATTGATTATCATGTTAGATTTCTTGCGTACGCAGACAGCAGACTCATCACACAATTCCGCTGTCCTTCCCCTGACTTTTCCGAAGGATTCCTTATGAAGATCAAGAAGTCCCTGGTAACACTCACCACCGCTTCCGCAGTCGCGCTCTCTGGCTCCGCCGTCGCCGTTGCCGATTAAGTCAAGCCCGCAGACACCGCCGCGACTCAAGAGGGCTCCCTGGCTGGCAGCTCCTCCAACAATGCCGAAGGCTCTTCCATCAACGACCTTTTCGGCTGGAAGGATAAGGGTGACCTCGACGCAAAGGGCGAGCCAGCAGAGCCAACCAACCTCCTGAAGAAGATCACGGACATGGCTGCTCTCTTCTCAGCCATCGTCGGCATTGTTGGCACCGCCGCGACCCTCATGACCACCCTGGATAAGTTCATCAAGTAGTCCCGCCACCACCCGGCTGGGCCCCTCGGAGCCACTATTCTCCAGCCCCGCAGCACCCTGCGCAGTGCTGCGGGGCTTTCCTTTGCCTACGTTAAGGGCTTTGCGCCTTCCAACTATCAATTCAATGCCGAAAGAGCTCCGTCAAACCCCTTTCGCACATCAACAAGTAAGGGTAGGCTCACTAACATTATGGCTCCTTATTCACTTGCTCTCGACACAATTACCGCCAGCCAGGCTCAGCGAGCTTCCTTCGCCGACCATCGCTTGGTGCTCGCACCTTCAAATCCTGAGCACCGCATTATCCGCGCCACCGTGTCTAGTGTCTCCGCCCCGGCAGAGAATCTCCGGCGCATCATCGTTGAGGCACCCGAACTCATTGGCTTTCAGCTCACCGGCCCCGATGAATTCTTTGGACTTTTCATCCCCCCTTACCGTGGCGCAGAACTCCACCTTCCGTCGGACACCTCCGGCTCCAATATCCGAGCCGCCGTCGCAGCTATGCCGGATGAGCATCGCCCCTCGCTGCGCTGGTACACCATTCGAGCCACAGACCCCGCACGTGGTCGCATCACCTTCGATGTGGTGACTCATGGCGTCGCTAAGCCCGAGGCCGAACACAACGGCCCCGGACTGACCTGGGTGCTCGGCGCCCACATCGGTGACGAGGTCGGCATCTGGACCTGCCAGGGACTCTGGCATCGGGGCTTTACCTCGCAAACCCTCATTGCCGACCCGTCCTCCGTCCCTTCAGCGCGCGCAATCCTTGAGTATGCCGAGGCCTTCGCCCCGGAACAGCTCCATGAGATGCACCTCATCATCGTCGCGGAAAGCTACCGCGACCTCGAACCCTTCCTCATCGCCGACTGGGAGAACAAACTAGGAAGCCTCGAGCTCATCTTCGGCCCCGCCGCGGAATTTAGCGTCACCACAACGTCCTTCCTCCAACAACTGGACCAATTCCACCACCCCGCCACCCGCTCCCACTACGTCTGGGTGGCCGGCGAAGGAAGGCTATGCAAGGAAGTGCGGCGGCACGCGATCAACAACTGGGGACTACCAAGCAATTCAGTGCAGTGGTGCCCATACTGGTTCCTCGGAAAGGCCCGCCCCTGACCCCACCTAGGGGTAAAAGGTGAAGTTTTTTCACGCCGATTTTTCGACGAACACACTGGTCAGAGAACAAGTAAGGTGAACCTAATGTGATACTTCAGAAACATTCAGGTTAGGTATGCCTACCCTTTGTTACCCTGCCTGGCATGGACAACATATCCCAGCCCTCCGGGGCTTCCTTCGCTGTGCCCTCAACGCCCAGCAACCCAATACATCCTGATTCAGAGTTCGACCTCAACCATGACCTCGTTGGGCACAAGGCCGTACATCTCGACGATGCCCTCCGCCACGCCGCAAACACCACGAGCGAATACCTCACCACGGCGGAGCACCCGTGCCCGACACGCAGTATCGATTCCCTGCGCGAGACCATCGACGGCATCGACCTCACCCAACCCCTCCACAGTCTCGATGAATGCATCGCAGAGCTGAAGGACATCTGGCTCAATCACGCCGTGTGGTACCACCACCCGCACTACATTGCCCACCTCAACTGTCCCGTCTCAGCCAGCGCCGTTGCAGGCGACATCCTAGCCAGCGTCGTCAACACGGCAGTGGAAACTTGGGATCAGGCCTCCTCCGCAGCGCTCATCGAACAAAAGCTCATTCGCTGGACCGCCTCCACCATGAGCTGGGATCCCACCCGCTCCAACGGGGTCTTTACCTCCGGCGGCACGCAATCGAACCTGCAAGCGATGCTGGTAGCCCGCAACAAAGCTCTACACCTGCACAGCACACATTCCATACAGTCCCTGCGCATCTTCGTCTCCGAGGATGCCCACTACTCCATCGCTCGCGCCGCCCACATCCTCGGGCTGCCCGGCGCGAACGTCATCCGCATCCCAACGGATGAGCACCACATCATGGACACCCGGCTCCTGCGCGATGCCCTGACTGAATGCACTGCAACCGGTGCCGTCCCCATGGCCATCGTCGCCACGGCGGGCACCACGGATCTCGGAGCCATCGACCCCATTGACAACATCGCGGACATCGCTAGCGACCACTCCACCCACCTGCACGTCGACGCAGCGTACGGAGGGGCATTGCTGGTCTCCCCCACCCAATCGCATCGACTCCACGGGATCGACCGCGCCGATAGCGTCACCATCGATTTCCACAAGGGGTTCTTTCAGCCCGTTGCCTGCTCAGCCGTGCTCTTTCGCGAAGGCTCAGAGCTCTCCCACATCTCCTGGCACGCCGACTACCTCAACCCACAGGAATCGGAGGAGCTCAACCTCGCGGACTATTCGCTCCAGACGACGAGGCGCTTCGATGCCCTGAAACTATGGATGACCTTGCGCAACTACGGCTGCGAACCCATTGGCCGTGCTTTCGACAGCTGCTGCGAGACCGCCCGAGCGGTTGCTTGCACCATCGATCACCATCCTGACATGGAGTTGCTGACGCTTCCGAGCCTCAGCACCGTTGTCTTTCGCCCCCGCGATTCGCGCCTCGATCCCCAACGCCTGAAGGATCACCTCTTCGCCCAAGGCAGGGCAGTCATCGCCACGACCAAGATCGGTTCCGAGCGTTGGCTGAAGTTCACGATCTTGGACCCCACGGTTCACGTCGCGGATGCCACCAGAGTCCTCTCCCTGATCGAAGAGGCAGCGGAATCCCTCATGGCCTCCAACAACACCCAATAGATCACCATCACCTCACGAATTAGGAGAGACGTGAAACCTGCGAACTCTGTCACATCCACCCCAACCGTCGACGTCCTTGCGATTGGCGCTGGTCCCTTCAACCTGGGTTTTGCCGCCTTGGCTCAGCCTCTCGTCGACGATGAGGAACTCAGCCTGCTCGTCGTCGATCAACGCGATGGTTTTTGCTGGCACCCCGGCATGATGCTGGACAATGCCACTATTCAGGTGCCGTTTATGGCCGACCTCGTCACTTTGGCCGACCCCACCAGCCCGTATAGCTTCCTCAACTACTGCAAGCAACGCGGAACCATTCATCGCTTCTTCATTAAGGAGGACTTCTACCCTCTGCGCAGGGAATACTCCAATTATTGCCAGTGGGTATCTGAACAGCTCAGCACGATTGTGTGGGGACAGCGCGTGGAATCCGTGGACCGTACTCCGGAGGGTCTCTATGCCGTGACGCTGCGCAATGGGGATTCGGTCGAGGTTGTGCACGCGCGTCATATTCTTAGCGGCATCGGCACGCAACCCTTTGTTCCCGATGCCCTCTCCCCTGGACTCGACGCCACCGGCACTCTCCATTCGGCCGAGTACCTCCACCGTAAGCAGGAATTGCTCGAAGCGGATTCCGTGACGATCATCGGTTCTGGCCAATCTGCAGCGGAGATTTATCTAGATCTGCTCGAACCCCTGACCACGTCCGGTCGAAGGTTGGACTGGATCACGCGCTCACCGCGCTTTTTCCCCATGGAATACACCAAGCTCACCTTGGAGATGACCAGCCCCGACTACGCGAATTATTTCCGGGCCTTGCCGAGTGATGTGCGGGACCGTTCTCAACGCGATCAGCGGAACCTCTATAAGGGCATTTCCGGAGACACGATCAATGAGATCTACGACCTGCTGTACAGGCTGTCGCTAGACCGGACGATCGATACCACCCTGCGTGCAGGGTGTTCCGTGGAGTGGGCCCCAGATAGCGAGCCCACCGATGGCTCGCATGGCCGTCATCGACTGGCTGTGACCCACACGGAATCTGGGGTGCGAGGAGTCCACGCAACCGATGCCGTAATTTTCGCGACCGGCTATAGAGCTCCAACCATCGCTCCTTTCCTGCAAAATATTGCCGAGCACATCAACACGGATGACGCTGGTCGTTATGCCGTGACTGAGAACTTCGCCATCGATGATGGGGAGACCATCTTCGTCAATAATGCCGACGAGCATGTCCATTCCCTCATCGCTCCCGACCTCGGCATGGGTCCGTGGCGCAATTCGATCATCCTGCGTACGATCCTCGGCCGGGAGGTTTACGCCGTTGAGCGACCTTTCGCCTTCCAGTCTTTCGGAGGTGAGGGTCTGTGCTAAGCATTTCCACTGTTTGCGGGCCGATCACCTTCCGCCCGCTATCGCTGGATACTGATATCCCACGTGTGCATTCCTGGCTCACGTCCCCGCACGCTCATTTCTGGGGCTGCCAACAGTGCACTGTCCAGGAGGTTCACGAGGAGTACCGGCGCATCGCCACCTCTTCCGATGAATCAGCATGGATCCTCGAGCACGCGGGCCACCCCTGCGCGCTCGTGGAGGTCTATCGTCCAGCAACAACGGCGCTCGGGGACATTGCACAGCTGCGCGCGGATTCCGCGGATATCGGGTTGCACATTCTCGTCTCTCCTCCTCAGGACTCCCCAATTCCTCGCTTTACGTCCTCTGTATTTTCTGCCACCGTTCGCTGGATCTTCTCCACCTTCGCGCCAGCACGCATCGTGGTGGAGCCCGATGCGGCTAATGACAAGATCATCGCCAAGAATATGGCCGCGGGTTTTGGCGATGTTCCAGGCTGTGAGCGCACGCCTCTCACGATGGGTGGGTTGAGCAAGCAGGCCCGCATCCAAACCTGCACCCACAGCGACTTCCTCAATTCCGCCCTCGGCTCCTACTCCTACGCACCACCAATAGAGCGCTCCACGGTGAGCGCGGCAGCACACCTTCACGGCCCGTCAATGGAGCTGGCCCAGCGGCAGCTACTCGCCAAGGCCATCCGCGAGTACGTGCACGAACGGCTTCTGCCAGCCGAGGCCCTCCCCGCGGGTTCTTCCCATAGCCATCGGTGCTTTTGGGGGTCCGTCGAAGTGCGTTTTGATGCCACGGAGTTCGCCCTGGAGCATTTGTCGGTCGCCGTGGAAACTCTGCACCGGCCGGATGGCGGTGACTTGTCGCTACCGGAGCTTATCGTTGAGGCGGCCGAGGACTTGTGCATTGACTCAGACGTCCTGCCCACCTATCTGGAGGAGATCGAGGCCACCATCGCTGCCCGAGCTCGGAAGCTCACCGCCCCAGCCCCCAGTACCCGTGAGCTCAGCGGCCGCGACTTGCCGCACTCCCTTACCCCGGAACAGCAAGGTGAGCATCTGCAGCGCGTCGAGGCAGCGATGAGCGAAGGCCATCCGTGCTTCATTGCTAATTCGGGCCGCGGTGGAATGAGTGAACAGGACCTGACCCAGTGGTCACCCGAAGCCGGGCAAGCGACTCCCCTGGTGTGGCTCGCGGCAGCACGAAGGTGCTGCGTTACCGCAGGAATCGCCTCACAGGCCCAAAACTCTGCGGACATCACCTCCGAGCAGTGGCGCGACGTTCTCGGCGAGGAGCTATGGGCGCGTTTCCACTCAGCGGTGCGTGCAGCTGGCGAGGATCCGGAATCCTACGTGCCACTCCCCGTCCACCCATGGCAGTGGAGTAATCGCTTCACGACGAGTTTCGCTAGTGACCTGGCTTCCGGCCGCCTGATCTTCGTCGGTGAAAGCACGGATCTGTACCGCCCTCAGCAGTCCCTGCGCACCTTCTTTAACATCTCCCGACCCCACACTCCGTACGTCAAAACTGCTGTGGCGGTGCGGAACATGGGGTTCCTCCGTGGACTCTCTTCCACATACATGGAGACCACGCCAGCCATCAATCAGTGGTTATCGGATCTGCTCTCGACAGAGCCAGAATTTGCCGAGAACAATGTGGTCCTCCTGAAGGAAAGCATGACTGTGGGTTACACCGGCAGTGTCTATCACCGCGCACAGGCCGTGCCGGGGAAGCAGAATTCCGATCATGTGAAGATGAGCGCCGCCCTATTCCGTGACTCCCCCATTCCTTTCCTCACATCCGATGAACGCGCAGTCACCTTGGCGTCCATGCTCCATCGTGATTCCCAGGGCCGAAGCCTGGTCGCGGAGTGGATTGAAGAGTCCGGCGGAGACGGAAGAACGTGGCTACGGCGGCTACTGGATGTCTACCTGCTTCCCACCATTCACGCTCTTGCCGCCCATGGAATCGTCTTCATGCCGCACGGGGAGAATGTGATCCTCCGCCTCCGCCATGGTCTGCCCTCGGGAGCGTTCTTCAAGGACCTGGGAGAGGAGGTGGCCGTGGTGGACCGCACCCAGCCGGTGCCGGAGGCCTTCGACCGAATCGTGGCCGATCACGGCGAATTCGACGGCCCACAGCGCGCCCTATCCATTCACACGGACGTCGTGGACGGGGTGCTCCGCCATCTGGCCGTGCTGATGCACGAGGGAGCTCTGCTACCGCAGGAGCAGTTCTGGGCGACTGTTCGAGAGTGCATCCTCACCTACGAAGAAGCACATCCGGGCACTATGGACAAGCTCCCCCTGCTCAGCGCAACATTCAAGCATTCCTGCTTAAACCGGCTCCAATTGCGCAATCCCCTGACAATGGTGGATTTGGGCGATCAGAATGCGTCGCTGATTTACGCGGGTTCTATGCCTAATCCATTGGCGAGCCAGCAACCATTGACGGCTCAGCCCACCGGCGCAGCGCGCTAGTGGAAGGATCCCCCCCTGAACGCAGCTGTCTGCTGCAGACGGGCTAAATAACACCCCGCGGGACGATGATCGGGGAATCCCCGCGGGGGTCATCCCATACTTCCGCCTTCAGGCCGTAGGCATCGCGCAACACTTCTTCAGTAAGCGCCTCCCGTGGACTACCCTGTGCGAGCTTTTGTCCATCTTTGAGGACGATCATCGTATCGCTGAAGGCTCCGGCGAGGCTGAGATCGTGCAGCACGGTGACGACTGTCTTCCCTTGCTTCGCGAGGTCTCTGACGATGCTGAGGATCTCTATGGCGTGCGCCGGATCCAGGTAGGTGGTCGGCTCGTCGAGCAGCACCACCGGTGTGTCCTGTGCAAGCACCATGGCCATCCACACGCGCTGCCTTTGTCCGCCAGACAGCTCGGCCACGTCCCGCGCGGCGAGGTGATCAGTCGCCGTTTTCTGCATCGCCTCCCGGATCATCTTCTTGTCTTTCGACGCCACTCCGGCCCCGCCCCACAGGCCCTTGCGGTAGGGGTGGCGCCCACGTTCCACAAGTTCCGCAACAGTCAATCCGGGTGGGCAAAGAGGATGTTGTGGCAGCAGTGCCACGTGCTGTGCAGCCTCGCGCGCGCCCATGGGATGAATTTCCTCCTCCCCGACGAGCACCCGACCTTGGGTTGGGGTCAGGAGCCTCGATAGGGCCTTGAGCAGCGTGGACTTACCGCAGCCATTGGGGCCGAGGAGGGTCGTCACCTGTCCTGGCTCGGCGGTGAAGGAGATGTCTTTGACAATGCTCGGGCCTTCGGCGTAGCCCACCGTGACGTGGTCGACGCGAACAATCATGCGTTCATTCCTTTCAAGGTTCCACGGCGGGCGGCAGTCCAGACCAGCCACACCAATGCGGGACCACCAATGATGGCGGTCACCAGGCCAACGGGAGCAGTAAAGGGAAGCGCCCCTGCCACCACTGCGCACGCTGTCATCAGCGCAGCGCCCGCCGCAGCTGAGCACACCGGATGGGGAGTCGGCGTGGCGGCCACAAGCTTGGCCACTTGAGGGGCCAGCAGAGCCACAAACCCGATCGGGCCGACGAGAGATACCACGACAGCAACGATGCCGGTCGCCGCGATGAGGAGCGCCGCCCGAACTCTAGGGACATGCACTCCAAGGGTGGAAGCGGTGGCGTCGTCATGAGCCAGAAGGGGGAGATCACGCGTGACCAGCAGGCCCAACAGGACGAAGGGAATAAGTCCCAACACCATGGGCAGTAGTGCTTCAGAGCGAACGAAGCCCGTGGATCCTGCAAGCCACGTTTGGGCATCCGCAGCCCGCGTGAGTTCCGCCTTGAGCATCAAATACTGCACAAATGATTGCGTGAGGAAAGACAGCGCCAGGCCGATGATGACCACTCTTTGGGAGGTGCCAAAGCCACCGAGCACAATGAGTATCGCCACGATCAGGAGCGCTCCCACGAGCGCCAGGCCCGCACGCCACCAGAAGGTGGGTAGAGACTCACTCCACGCGGGGCGCGAGAGGACCGTTCCGGCGACGACCAGCACAGCCGCGCCACCGGAAACACCGAGGATATCTGGGCTGGCCAACGGATTGCGCGCCATCGTTTGTGTCCAGGAGCCCGCGAGCCCCAAAGCTGCGCCGACGAACACCGTGGCGATCGCCACCGGCAGTCGGAGGTCCCAGACCACGTTCACTGCTTGGCGGGATCCGCCGCCGGTGAGTACATCGAGGACTTCCATCGGAGTGAGTCTCACCGCACCTTGCCCCAAAAGGACGCAGTAGCACAGCCCCGCCAGCAGGACGAAGCCGAGCGTGGACAGAACCACGCGAATAAGGCGGGTCCGTTTGATTCGCTGCAATTCGTTCACACCGCGACCTCCACACCCGTAGACCCCAACGCATTTCTCCGCCGACGAACCGCAGCGATCATCAACGGGGCGCCGATCACGGCCAGCACAATGGACATCTCAAGCTCGTTGGGTTGCAGGAGGAACCGCCCCACAATATCGGCCAGCAAAACCGCTGCGCCTCCCACGACCGCGGTGGGCAGAAGTAGCCTCGTCAGCGCAGGTCCGGTGAATGGGCGGAGTAGATGGGGGATCGCGAAACCGACGAAGGTCACCACACCTACCGTGGCAGTGGCGGTGCCAGCAAGGATGATCACTGCTGCGGCAGCCAGTAAACGTGCACGTACTGGTGAACCGCCAAGGGCCCTGGCCGCGTCCTCCCCCATCGCGAGCAGGTCGAGGGGTCGGGCAGCAGCCGCCGCGCACACCGCGCCGACGGCGAGGCCAATCGCCGCCATCACCACATCATCCATGCCGCGACCTGCCGTGGATCCCACCGTCCACCGGCGCATTCCTTCCAGTGTGTCGGATGAGTACAAACTCAAGAGGTTGGTCGCCGCTTGCAAAGCGAAAGTCACACCCACTCCGACGAGAACAAGCGTTAGCGGGTCGCGCGAGACACGGGAGATGAGCAGCACGATCACCGCAGCAATGAAAGCGCCAATCAGACCCATCAGTGCCCGCTGCCCGACTGTTGAGGCCCAGCCCACCGCCAATGCGGATGCGACAGCAAACCCGGCACCAGCGTTCACGCCGATGATGCCCGGATCAGCCAATGGATTGCGCGTCCAGCTCTGAGCGATCGCGCCTGCCATCGCTAAAGAAGCGCCAACAACCACCGCGAGCAGCGTGCGCGGAACACGCAGGTCCCAGATGATGCCTGCCTGTTCCAGATCCACTCCAGCGCTCGCAGCACCAGGAGGGTTTTCCCCAGTTGATGCGGAGGGCCCTTGCAGAAGGATCGCGGTGACGTCGGCGAAATGGAGTCCTCGGGAACCCAGATAGAGGGAGGCGATCATCAAAGCTGCGAGGCACAACGACCCGACAACGGTCAGTACGGCAGTACGACGAACCCCCGCACCGCCCGTGAGTCGGGGTGAGGGGGTTGCAGAATCTCGTTCTTCCTTTAACACAGAGTGCCGAGGTTAGATGGCTTCCGCGAACTTGTCGACCGCCCATGGGATGGTCAGCGGGTTCGGCATGCTCATTGCGTTGCCAACGTTCTCTTCCAGCCAACGCACCTTGCCTTCGCGCACGATGTCCAGCTTGTTGAAGGTTGGATCCTTCTTCAGAGTTTCGGCGGCACCCTGGTAGTCCAGGACAAACAGGTAGTCAACATTGTTGAGGTCGCTGTAGTTTTCAGGCGCGATATCGCGGTAGAACTCGCCCTTATCGCCCTCCAGCTCCTGTGGAATCTCAAAGCCGAGGTTCTCGATGAACTGTCCGCGGCCGTCACCGGAGGTGTACAGGCCAATCTTGCCCTCGTATGGCATCACGATGGCAGCCTTCTTGCCCTTGAGTTCCTCATGGTTTGCCACGAAGTCATCGAAGGCCTTTTGCGTATCCTCGATCAGCTTTTCGCCTTCGTCGTCTTTGTCGACAGCGTCGGCGATCTGGGTGACCTGATCCTGCCACGGAATCTGCCAGTCCTGCGCGCCCTTGGGCTTCAGGGTGGTCGGAGCAATATCGTTGAGCGCCTTTTCTGCCTGCGCATCCACAGCAGAATTCACGGCGATGATCTTGTCTGGATCGGAGGCGGAGATCTTTTCGAGAATCTCAGAGGTGAAGCCAGTGCCGGTACCGTAGACCGTCTCTGGCTTGTTATCGCCAAGCTTGTCCTTGGCCCATGGCCCCACACCAGATTCGTCCACGTCGCCCTCTGCACCCCATGGGGCAACAAGAACCGGCTGAATGCCCAGCGCGAGGAGGGTATCAGCATCACCGAGTCCAACAGATGCGATGCGCTCGCTACCTGCGGCCTCGTTATCCGACGCCGCCTCATCGCCGCCACGGGCGCAACCGGTGAGCACCAAAGAGGATGCGGTGAGAACAGCGGCAGCCTTCATGGCTGCACGGCGGCTAAGGGAAAAGGATAGAGACATCTGGGTCTACCTCACGTCTGGGAAATTGGGAAAAGTGGCTCACGGCCTCGTGGCGTCGAATGGCCACAGGAACGCCACGACGGCGACACGGTAGCGCCGCAAATCGAAACTAACCGGAGCCTTAATGACCGCACTAACCTTAGCAAGGTAAGCCTAACCACACAATAGGCAACCCTATGTGGGCAAGGCAGGAGGTTACCCCCAGGTATGCAAACGTGTTCAAAAATGGAAAAACCCCAGTTCCAATCAACCTTTGCGGGGTGGGGAGCTGGGGTGTTTCTACGTCCAGGAGGCCCTGGAGAGGGTTCTTAGCGAGCCTTCTCGATGACCTCGACGAGACGGAAGTGCTTGTCCTTGGACAGCGGACGGGTCTCCTCGATGCGGACGCGATCGCCGACACCGGCGGTCTCGTTCTCATCGTGAGCCTTCACGCGGGAGTTACGACGCATGATCTTGCCGTAGAGTGCGTGCTGCTTGCGGTCCTCGAGCTCGACGACGATGGTCTTGCTCATCTTGTCGGATACAACGTATCCGGAGCGAACCTTGCGGGCGCCCTTTTCCTTGTTAGTCACAGTTGCCTCGCTCATGCTGCGTCACCACCTGGGTTGGTGGACAGGCCGAGCTCGCGCTCGCGCAGGACGGTGTAGATGCGGGCGATGTCGCGCTTGACAACACCCAGACGACGGTTGTTGGACAGCTGGCCGGTAGCCATCTGGAAGCGAAGGTTGAACAGTTCTTCCTTTGCCTCGCGGAGACGAGTGGTCAGCTCTTCATTGTTGAGCTCGCGGAGCTCGTGGGCCGGGGTTCCGGTAGCCATTAGAACTGATCCTCCTTCTTAACGATGCGAACCTTGCATGGAAGCTTGTTGCCGGCACGGCGGAGTGCCTCCAGAGCCTGCTCCTCGGTCGGGTAGGACACCTCGAACAGGATGCGGCCTGGCTTGACGTTAGCAACCCACTTCTCCACTGGGCCCTTACCGGAACCCATACGAACGCCAAGCGGCTTCTGGGTCAGAGGACGATCAGGGAAGATGTTGATCCAGACCTTACCGCCACGCTTGAGGTGACGGTTGATCGCGATACGAGCGGACTCGATTTGGCGGTTGGTCACGTAGGTTGGCTCCAGGGCCTGCAGGCCGTAGTCGCCGAACGTCACGCGGTTGCCACCCTTGGACACGCCCGAGCGGTGTGGGCGGTGCTGGCGACGGTACTTAACGCGCTTCGGGATAAGCATGTTTCTTAGCCCTCCTGCTTCTGCTCTGCGCGCTGGCGACGTGCACCACCGCGACGTGGACGCTCACGGCGAGAACCGCGGGATGGACGCTCATCGCGGGCGTTCATCAGGGACTCGCGACGGCCAGCGACAACGTCACCCTTGTAGATCCACACCTTCACGCCAATGCGGCCGAAGGTGGTGTGAGCCTCGTAGGTGCCGTAGTCGATCTCGGCGCGGAGGGTGTGCAGCGGAACGCGACCCTCGTGGTAGCGCTCGGTGCGGCCCATCTCTGCACCGCCGAGACGGCCTGAGCAAACGACCTTGATGCCCTTGACCTGTGGCTGACGCATTGCACCCTGGATCGCCTTGCGCATAGCACGGCGGAATGCCACACGGTTGGTCAGCTGCTCAGCGATGGACTGGGCCACCAGCTGTGCATTGGCATCGATGTTCTTGACTTCGAGAATGTTCAGCTGAACCTGCTTGCCGGTGAGCTTCTCCAGCTGGCCGCGGATGCGATCAGCCTCGGAGCCACGACGACCGATCACGATGCCCGGGCGGGCGGTGTGAATGTCCACGCGGACGCGGTCGTGGGTGCGCTCGATGACAACGTCGGCGATGCCGGCGCGGTCAAGACCCTTGGACAGGAAGTCGCGGATCTTGATGTCCTCGGCGAGGTAGTCAGCGTACTGCTTGTCGGCGTACCAGCGTGAGCGCCACTCGGAGGTGATACCCAAGCGGAGGCCGTGCGGGTGAATCTTCTGGCCCACTACTGAGCACTTCCCTTCTGGCTCTCGACGACCACGGTGATGTGGCTGGTGCGCTTACGGACGTGGAAAGCACGACCCTGAGCGCGCGGACGGAAACGACGCATGGTTGGGCCCTCGTCAGCGAATGCCTCGGAGACAACCAGGGTGCGTGGATCCAGACCGAAGTTGTTCTCGGCGTTTGCTGCTGCGGATGCAACAACCTTGGCGACTGGCTCAGAAGCAGCCTGTGGGGCGTACTTCAGGATTGCCAGGGCGTCCTCCACAGACTTGCCACGGATCGTGTCGATCACGCGACGTGCCTTCATTGGAGTGACGCGCACGAAACGCGCGGTAGCGCGTGCGGTGTTCACGGTCTCACTCATATCTATCGACGACCCTTCTTGTCGTCCTTGACGTGACCCTTAAAGGTCTTAGTCGGGGCGAATTCGCCCAGCTTGTGGCCAACCATCGAGTCATCGATGAACACTGGCACGTGCTTGCGACCGTCGTGGACGGCGAAGGTGTGACCAATGAAATCGGGCAGGATGGTGGAACGGCGGGACCAGGTCTTGATGACCTGCTTGGTGCCCTTTTCGTTCTGAGCGTCCACCTTCGCGAGGAGGTGTTCGTCGACGAATGGGCCCTTCCTGAGGCTGCGTGGCATCCTCTACTACCTCCTCTTAGCGCTTCTTGTTCTTGTTGCTGCGACGGCGACGGACGATCAGCTTGTCGCTTGGACGGTTTGGCTTACGGGTGCGGCCCTCAGGCTGTCCCCATGGGGACACTGGGTGGCGACCACCGGAAGTCTTACCTTCACCACCACCGTGTGGGTGATCAACTGGGTTCATCACAACACCACGGACGGTTGGGCGTACGCCCTTCCAGCGCATACGGCCGGCCTTGCCCCAGCGGATATTGATCTGGTCGGCGTTGCCGACCTCACCCACCGTTGCACGGCAGCGGATGTCCACGCGGCGGATTTCGGAGGACGGCATACGCAGGATTGCGTACTTGCCTTCCTTACCCAGCAGCTGGATGGAGGAGCCTGCGGAACGGGCCAGCTTAGCGCCGCCGCCTGGCTTCAGCTCCACTGCGTGGATGGTGGTACCGGTTGGGATGTTACGCAGTGGCAGGTTGTTGCCAACCTTGATGTCTGCGTTCGCGCCGGATTCCAGGATTGCGCCCTGCTTCAGGTTGCGTGGAGCGATGATGTAACGTTTCTCGCCATCGAAGTAGTGCAGCAGTGCGATGTTAGCGGTGCGGTTCGGGTCGTACTCGATGTGAGCAACCTTTGCCAGCACGCCGTCCTTGTCGTTACGACGGAAGTCGATGACGCGGTAACGGCGCTTGTGTCCGCCGCCCTTGTGGCGGGTGGTGATGTGGCCGTGAACGTTACGGCCGCCGGTCTTCGTCAGCGGGCGCAGCAGGCTCTTCTCCGGGGTGGAACGAGTGATTTCCTCGAACTGGGAGACGGAGCTCTGGCGGCGACCCGGCGTAGTCGGCTTGTACTTGCGAATAGCCATACTTTTGCTTCCTCTTTACCTTTCGGCTTCCGGGCCCTTAAGCCTGTGCACCGAAGATGTCGATCGGATCGCTGCCGGCGACCAGGGTCACCATGGCGCGCTTGGTTGCCTTGCGACGGCCGTAACCGGTACGGGTGCGCTTGCGCTTACCCTCGCGGTTAGCGGTGTTCACGGAGGCGACCTTCACACCGAAGATCTGCTCGACGGCAATCTTGATTTGGGTCTTGTTGGAATTTGGATTCACCAGGAACGTGTAGACGTTCTGCTCCATCAGGCCGTAAGACTTCTCAGACACGACCGGAGCGATGATGATATCGCGAGGATCGGCAATAGTGCTCATTACTTAGCCTCCTCCTTGGTCTTCTGAGCTGGATCAGCAGCGGTGATGAAAGCGTTTAGTGCCTCCACGGAGAACACAACGTCGTCTGCATTCAGAACGTCGTAGGTGTTCAGCTGGTCGTTGACCAGGATGTGGACGTTTGGCAGGTTGCGCACGGACTTGAAGGACGTGACGTCCTCGCGGGTCAGAACAACCAGAACGGACTTGCGGTCGGTCAGGCGCTCTAGGAATGCGCGTGCGGACTTGGTAGATGGAACCTGTCCTGCAACCAGCTCCTCCACAACGTGGATGCGGGAGTGGCGTGCGCGGTCGGTGAGGGCGCCACGCAGAGCGGCAGCCTTCATCTTCTTAGGAGTGCGCTGGGAGTAGTCGCGTGGCTGTGGGCCGTGAACCGTGCCACCACCGGTGAAGTGTGGTGCGCGGATGGAACCCTGGCGAGCACGACCGGTGCCCTTCTGGCGGAATGGCTTACGGCCACCACCGCGAACATCGCCGCGGGTCTTGGTGGCGTGAGTGCCCTGGCGCTTAGCTGCAAGCTGAGCGGTGACAACCTGGTGCATGAGAGCGATGGATGCCTCTGCATCGAAGATGGAGGCAGGCAGCTCTACGGTGCCGTTGGTCTTACCGTCAGCGGTGTGGACATCAAGCTTCAGATTGCTCATGCGTGTGCACCGCCCTTCACTGCGGTCTTAACGACGACGAGGCCGCCGTTGTTGCCTGGAACTGCGCCCTTGATGAGCAGCAGGTTGGACTCGGTATCGACCTTGGCAACCTTCAGGTTCTGGGTGGTGATGCGATCGTTACCCATACGACCTGCCATGCGCTTGCCCTTGAAGACGCGTCCCGGAGTAGCACATGCACCGATGCCACCGACGCGGCGGTGAGCAGCCTGGTTACCGTGTGCAGCACCCTGGCCGGCAAAACCCCAACGCTTCATAGCGCCAGCGTAGCCCTTGCCCTTAGAGGTGCCGGTGACGTCGACGAACTTCACTTCGTTGAACAGCTCAACGGTGATGTCCTGGCCGATTTCGTAGCCGGATGCGTCATCGACGCGAATCTCGGCGACATGGCGGCGTGGGGTCACGCCAGCCTTCTTGAAGTGACCAGCCTGTGGCTTGTTGACCTTGCGTGGGTCAATCTCGCCGTAGGCGATCTGGACGGCTTCGTAGCCGTCGGTTTCCTTGGTGCGAACCTGGGTAACAACGCACGGCCCAGCCTCAACGACGGTAACCGGCACAACGCGGTTGTCCTCGTCGAAGATCTGGGTCATGCCGAGCTTCTTGCCCAGGATGCCCTTGATCTCGTTTTCACTCATTAATTTTCTCCGCTGCCTAAAGTTCAGTTGGCTTTCGAGGAACGCTTAGATTGTCCCGTGCTTACTGAATGTTGACGTCGACGCTGGCCGGAAGATCGATGCGCATGAGAGCGTCAACGGTCTTCGGGGTTGGGTCGAGAATGTCGATCAGACGCTTGTGGGTACGCATCTCGAAGTGCTCGCGCGAATCCTTGTACTTGTGCGGCGAACGGATGACGCAGTACACGTTCTTTTCGGTTGGCAAAGGCACCGGGCCAACGACGCGAGCACCAGTGCTGGTGACTCGCTCGACAATCTTCTTGGCAGAAGCGTCGATGGCCTCGTGATCATAGGCCTTGAGCCTGATGCGGATCTTTTGTCCCGCCACGCTTGTCCTCTTCCTCAGCGCTTCAGCCGGAGTTGATCCTGCTGGCTGTCGCGCTTCTCATATTTGTCTCAACGCTGTCCGGCCGTGGGGCCTGGTCCAGTCGCCAGTTACGCTTATGTCTTTACTTTTCCTGACGTGCCGTGTGGTGGATACACCGCAAATGATCTACACGGAAGAAGTAAATCCAAGGGAATTTCTCGTTATCACAGTGCTTTCGCACTCTGATTCGTATTCAATTCCACGCTGGAAGGGACGAGCACCCCCACTGCTATCGGTGGCGATGTCCGCAAGCCTTCGCTTACTGCCGCTGTTCATTTACCATGTCCCACTCCGGCACCCGCAGTCGGGCGTGTCGCCCACAATGACTACAGTTACCGCACAGCAAAGCTTCCCTCACCCTGTTGGAGTGACGGTCTTTACTGACGATGGATCATGCTCACTTCACCATCGGTGCCTTCTCGGAGACTATCGTCGGGCAGTTCCTTGTGGGCTTACCTGAACTAGTTGGTCCTCATGCGCCGTGTTAAAGCAACGTTGCATAGTAAACCACAGTTCAGCGGTTACGTCAAAATTCTTTTCAAGGCTTCGGTTAGCATGGGTGTCGTGAGTGATTTTCGACATGACCCCGAGTACGTAGCCCGCCGGCGGCAGATCATTCGGGACAACCATCCCGATCGCGGCGGCTCCGATGAAGCGTTAATCCGCGCTCTTCGTGACCTTGATGAGCACTGGTCGCGACGAAGCTCACGGCGCGCCCAATTCGAGGAAGCTCTACCCTCCTTTGTGCCCGACGATATTGCTCGGCAAGCTTATGAACGTGCGGAGCGTTATGTCGATATTCTTCAGCGGGGCGCTGAAAGCATTAGGCGCCGTGGCGAAAAACTCACCAATTCATCCGACCTTCCAAAAAATATTGCACACCGGGCGGGTCGAGTAGCTGGCGCTGCTCGTAATTCAGTTGAAGATATCGCAATACGTATTAAGAGGAAGCGCTAAGTCGCGTCGTCGCGCAGTAGATCAGTACACCGCATCACTGTCGGCTCAGTTCCCTGGCGCTGCTATTTATCCTGGTCTTTATCTCAGGTCTCACAGCAAAAGCGGGATACCCCGTTAGGAGTATCCCGCTTCTTATTGCGGATGCTCAATAATTAAGCATCAGTGCCTCTTCGGCTCGCAGTAATCAGATGATTACTTGTTGATCTTGGTCACACGACCAGCGCCAACGGTGCGGCCACCCTCGCGGATAGCGAAGCGCAGGCCCTCGTCCATAGCGACTGGCTGGATCAGGGTGACAGACATATCAACGTTGTCGCCTGGCATAACCATGTCGGTGCCCTCTGGCAGCTTCACAACACCGGTAACGTCGGTGGTGCGGAAGTAGAACTGTGGGCGGTAGTTGTCGAAGAATGGGGTGTGGCGGCCACCCTCGTCCTTGGACAGGATGTAGACGGAGCCCTCGAACTCGGTGTGAGGGGTGTACTCGCCTGGCTTAGCCACGATCTGGCCACGCTCGACGTCCTCGCGCTTCAGGCCACGAAGCAGCAGTGCAGCGTTGTCGCCGGCCTCAGCGGTGTCCAGCAGCTTGTTGAACATCTCGATGGAGGTAACGGTGGTCTTCTGGGACTTCTCGCGGATACCCAGGATCTCGACCTCGTCGTTCAGGTTCAGAACGCCACGCTCAACACGGCCGGTGACAACGGTACCGCGGCCGGTGATGGTGAAGATGTCCTCGATTGGCATCAGGAACGGACGATCGGTCTCGCGAACTGGGTCTGGGATGGACTCATCGCAGGCCTTCATGAGCTCAACGATCTTCTCGGTCCACTCAGCGTCACCCTCGAGAGCCTTCAGAGCGGAGATGTGAACGACAGGAGCTTCCTCATCGTAGTCCTGCTCGGCCAGCAGCTCGCGGACCTCCATCTCGACGAGCTCGAGGAGCTCCTCGTCATCAACCATGTCGCACTTGTTCAGAGCAACGAGGATGTATGGAACGCCAACCTGGCGAGCCAGCAGAACGTGTTCGCGGGTCTGTGGCATTGGGCCGTCAGTAGCAGCAACCACGAGGATTGCGCCGTCCATCTGAGCAGCGCCGGTGATCATGTTCTTGATGTAGTCGGCGTGACCTGGGGCGTCCACGTGTGCGTAGTGGCGCTTCTCGGTCTCGTACTCCACGTGGGAGATGTTGATGGTGATGCCGCGCTCGCGCTCTTCCGGTGCCTTGTCGATGGCATCGAATGCGAAGGACTCGTTGACGTCCGGGTAGGTGTCAGCCAGAACCTTGGTGATGGCAGCAGTCGTGGTGGTCTTGCCGTGGTCGACGTGACCGATGGTGCCGATGTTAACGTGCGGCTTAGTACGCTCGAACTTAGCCTTCGCCACTTTGTGTCCTCCTGGACTTCTCGGTGGCTACGACTCTCGCAGCCACATACTTTTACTTCATTTCCGACCTACTCCGCCTAACACCGGGTGGTGTAGGTCGTGAAGCAGTCGGCCTTATCTTGCCATTGTCGGCGTGTGCTTACCGTCCTGGTTTGTGGCCTAGGCGGCCACCTCCCTTACGGCAGCGTTGCACATAACCGGGCAACGGCCAGCACACCGCATACTACGGCATATCACCCGCTGACGAAAACTTATGCTTCCCATATTTGGGGTGATAGCTGAATTAGCAGGCAGTATGTGCCGTGCTGGCCCCTGCCCCGTGAGGACTACAGAAGGCTCAACCATCTGTAATTCCATCACTGTGGGTAAAGGGTTGTTCCTAAACCATGCGCCGGCATGACCGCCAAATCACATGGTTCACGGGCTGATCGGCTCGTGGAGCCGATCGAGGTGATTGATCAGTTGGTAGAACCACCACTGCGCTCGTCGATGATCTCCTGAGCCACGTTGGTAGGAACTTCAGCGTAGGAGTCGAAGATCATCGTGAAGTTTGCGCGGCCAGCAGTGCGGGAACGCAGGTCACCGATGTAGCCGAACATCATGGACAGTGGAACCTTGGCCTTGACGACCTTGGCGCCAGCACGGTCATCCATGGAGGAGACCTGACCACGGCGAGCGTTGATGTCGCCGATCACGTCGCCCATGTACTCCTCTGGGGTGATGACCTCAACGGCCATCATAGGCTCCAGCAGAACTGGCTTAGCCTTTGCCACAGCCTCCTTCAGAGCCTGGGAACCAGCCAGCTTGAAGGCCATCTCGGAGGAGTCGACTTCGTGGTATGCGCCGTCCAGCAAGGTGGCCTTGATGTTCACCAGCGGGAAGCCGGCGAGGTAGCCGTACTGCATAGCGTCCTGGATACCGGCGTCAACAGAAGGAATATATTCCTTCGGCACGCGGCCACCGGTGACCTCGTTGACGAATACGTAGTTCTCCTCGGAGCCCTCTTCTGGCTCGTATGGCTCGATCGCAACGATGACGCGTGCGAACTGACCGGAACCACCGGTCTGCTTCTTGTGGGTGTACTCGAGCTTCTCGACCGGCTTGCGGATGGTCTCGCGGTAGGCAACCTGTGGGGCACCCACGTTCGCCTCGACCTTGAACTCGCGCTTCATGCGGTCCACGAGAACGTCCAGGTGAAGCTCGCCCATGCCGCCGATGACGGTCTGGCCGGTCTCCTCGTCCAACTTCACGGTGAAGGTTGGGTCCTCTTCAGCCAGCTTCTGGATAGCGGTACCCAGCTTCTCCTGGTCGGACTTGGTCTTTGGCTCAATGGCCACCTCGATCACCGGATCCGGGAAGTCCATGGACTCCAGGATGACCTGATCGTTCAACTCACACAGGGTGTCACCGGTCGTGGTTTCCTTCAGGCCGATGAAGGCGTAGATGTGGCCAGCGGAAGCCTTGTCCACCGGCTGCTCCTTGTTGGAGTGCATCTGGAAGAGCTTGCCGACGCGCTCCTTCTTGCCCTTGGTGGCATTCATCACCTGGGCACCGGACTCAACAGAACCGGAGTACACGCGAACGTAGGTCAGCTTGCCGAAGAATGGGTGAACGGCAACCTTGAAGGCCAGAGCGGAGAATGGCTCATCCTTGGTTGGCTGGCGCTTGATCTCGGTTTCTGGCTCCTTCACGTCGTGACCAACGATGGAGCCAACGTCCATTGGGTTAGGCAGGAAGGCAACAACAGCGTCCAGGATTGGCTGGATGCCCTTGTTCTTGTATGCAGAACCACAGTAAACCGGGTAGACCTCGGAGTTCACGGTCAGCTTGCGGATCTGTGCCTTGAGCTCATCGACAGTGATCTCTTCACCAGCGAAGTAGCGCTCCATGAGTTCCTCATCGGATTCAGCGACGGTCTCGATGAGCTTCTCGCGATATTCCTCAGCCTTCTCCTGCAGATCAGCTGGGATCTCTTCCTCGGTCGCCTCGGTGCCGATCGCGGTCACGCCGCGCCAGGTCAGAGCCTTCATGGTCAGGAGGTCGACGACGCCGTCGAAGTCATCCTCAGCACCGATTGGCAGCTGCATCACCAATGGCTTAGCGCCCAGGCGCTCGACGATGGTGTCCACGGTGTAGTAGAAGTCTGCGCCGAGCTTGTCCATCTTGTTGACGAAGCAGACGCGAGGAACGTCGTACTTGGTGGCCTGTCGCCACACCTGTTCGGACTGAGGCTCCACGCCCTCCTTGGCGTCGAACACAGCAACAGCACCATCCAGAACACGGAGGGAACGCTCCACCTCAACGGTGAAGTCCACGTGACCGGGGGTGTCGATGATGTTGATCTGGTTGTCTTTCCAGAAACAGGTGGTAGCAGCGGAGGTAATGGTAATACCGCGCTCCTTCTCCTGCTCCATCCAGTCCATCGTGGACGCACCATCGTGAGTCTCACCGACTTTACGGTTAATGCCGGTGTAGAAAAGGATGCGCTCGGTGGTGGTGGTCTTACCGGCATCGATGTGAGCCATGATGCCGATGTTGCGGACCCTCTTCAGGTCAGTCAACGCTTCAAGTGCCACTGGGAAACCCCGCTCTTATCTTGTTGAGAGCGACCCGGACCTTCGTGCCTGACGAAAAGTTGCTCATCGGCATGCGTAAGGCCTCGCGAGTCGCGGGCGTAATTCGTACTCGATCTATTGTGCCAGGTTACGGCGAATTCTTCCGCGCGAGTTATTCCTGGAGGTGCAAATCCCGGGTGTGACGATCTTCTCCCACACCCCGGAAAGCCCCTCTCGCGCTGCAGCGAGGGGGCTGGGAAGCTACTACCAGCGGTAGTGAGCGAAGGCGCGGTTGGCCTCTGCCATCTTGTGAGTATCCTCACGGCGCTTCACGGAAGCACCGAGGCCGTTGGAGGCATCGAGGATCTCGTTAGCCAGACGCTCGGTCATGGTGTTCTCACGACGCTGACGGGTGAAGGTCACCAGCCAACGGAGAGCCAGGGTGGTGGAGCGGCCCGGGCGGACCTCCACTGGCACCTGGTAGGTAGCGCCACCGACACGACGGGAGCGAACCTCGAGGGCTGGCTTCACGTTGTCGAGAGCCTTCTTCAGGGTGAGAACAGGATCGGTGCCGGTCTTTTCACGGCATGCTTCGAGAGCACCGTAAACGATGCGCTCAGCGGTGGACTTCTTGCCGTCCAAGAGGACCTTGTTCACGAGCTGGGAGACGATAACGTCGCCGTAAACTGGATCCTTCGGAAGCGGGCGGGAAGGTGCTGGACCCTTACGAGGCATTCTTTACTTCTCCTTCTTCGCGCCGTAGCGGGAACGAGCCTGCTTACGGTCCTTGACGCCCTGGGTATCGAGGGAGCCACGGATGATCTTGTAACGGACACCTGGGAGGTCCTTCACACGACCGCCACGGACGAGCACCATGGAGTGCTCCTGGAGGTTGTGGCCCTCACCTGGGATGTAGGCGGAAACCTCAATGCCGGAGGTCAGGCGCACACGGGCAACCTTACGCAGTGCAGAGTTAGGCTTCTTAGGAGTGGTGGTGTACACGCGGGTGCACACGCCACGACGCTGAGGGGAACCCTTCAGCGCAGCGGTAGCCACCTTGGTGCTCTTATCGTGACGGCCCTTGCGGACCAGCTGCTGAATAGTTGGCATAAACCGACTTTCCTTTGTCTTTATCTTCGATCTCCGCCACGCTACTGACCTGCAGCCTCGGCGGTATCTACTGTCTTTGTCCACATGCTAGTGGGGCAAAATCGAGCTAAACATGCAAAAATAGGGGCTCTTTCGGGGCCCTTCCGGATGTTTAACTCTTCTCGTCACAGCAGCTGAATTGCTCTTCAGACTGCCGGAGCAAGCGAGCTCCCACCGCACAAGACGGGGGACTAACGGGCATGATACCGCGTCTGGGCAGGAGTTCCAAATTTACCGATCAGTAGTTCTGCCCGGCGGCACACCCTCCTAGCCCACGACAACATTCTCGGCTTTGAGCTCACCCAACGGCAGTCTGGTGTCGGACGGCCAGTATTCATCCGGGGTGAGGGTCACTGTGACTTTCTGCCCGTCGTACTGCGAGAAGTTTTCCGCCGGAACCATGCCGTACCCTGGACTCGAAATGCCGATGGCGAAGAGCTTCGCCTGTTGCATAACCAAGCCACCCCCTGCTGAACGCGCTTGTACCTCGGTGTATTCGTCGGGAATGAAGATGGCGTACATCTGATCATTCGTCTCACCGTTGGGTGTTCTGTCATGCCCTTGCAGTTGGGCTAAGTCCACCGCCCCAAGAACTCGGATAGTTCCCGTCGCTGTGAAGCGTTCCTGAAGACCGTAGGACTGTCTACCATTGCTTCCACCACCGCCACCACTGGTACTTGGTTCCGGCGAAGGCTCCGTTTCGGGCGCCGGCCCATTACCCACCGTCGGCTTCGGGCCAGACGCCATGTTGTCAGTCTCCTCGCCAGCCGCACCTGTGCCACTCCCGTCCGTCGACTCATCAGTCGGGCCACGCTCAGGATCGTCCGTCGCTGATAGCTCAGCCCCCTGTTCGGATTCATCCTCCCTGGCCGACACCGTCGCCCCATCTCCAGCCTTCGAGGATGGCGATAGTGCACCGGGAACCGCGATGATCAGCACGATACAGGCGCAGATGACCAGAACTTCCGCGACGATCAGCGCAACAATGGATCCATTCGATTTCTGTGCCATGATCTTGCTCCTTTATCGGATGTAGACGTGTGCATCGTTGCCGCCGGTGCAGTGGACTTCTTCCCCACTCGGCGTGCAAGTCATGGTGTAGGTCAGTCCTGTCGTTGGGCTCGGCGCCGTCACGCTTTCAGGCAAGGATCCTCCCTTGCGATATTCCCTCATGAACGCATCCCGGACGTTAGCTCCGAAGCCATCGGTGGTCGGCCCGCTGACGCGATATTCCCCCTTCAACTCCGGTTTAGCTTCGCCAGAGTCCTGTGACTCCGCTCCCGAGTCTTTCGTCGGCTCGCCGGAATTCTGCGTTGTCGGTTCAGCCACAGCCACTGTGTCTTCCGCACCACTGGTATCTGGACCGACGATGAGATGATAGCCCGCCAACGCCACCGCACACACTGCGAGGAAGGCCCCCACAATCGCGACGATCCTCAGCCCTTTGCCCTGCTGCTGATCCCAAGGCGCCGTGTCCTGCGGAAGCATTCCACCTGCCTGTTGCGGAGCCCCCTGAGGGTTCCATTTACTTGGATAGGGCTGCTGACCATTAATCATGCTCTCAATATAATCTAAGCCTTCCATTTTCATCCCCTCGGGAGAATAATTCCTGCCCATCACCCCTGGTCAGCCCTTCGCCCACCATGCAGCGGCACTCACTTCAGCAGAGCTGCACGCATCCGCTCATCTGAGAGCTGCTTCACCATCCACGGACTAAAAGCGAAAGGCGTGGCATCGATCGCGGCAAACAGGTCCGCCGGCGCCACCCACCGGTAGTCACACACTTCATCCGGATTGGGTGTGGGCTGATTGTGCGCCTTGGCCAGGTACACGGGGCATATTTCCCATTCGACGATGCCGCTGAAATCCACCGCACGGTAGCGAAAATCTGGCAGTACTTCTTCCTGCTCTTCGACTTTCAAGCCCAGTTCGTATTCAGCACGCCGCGCAACCGCGTCTGCTTGCTTCTCCCCCGGTGCCGGGTGCCCGCAGGCCGAGTTCGTCCACACACCCGGCCACGTCTTCTTGGTGATGGCCCTGCGCGTTATCAGCACTTCGCCATTCTCGTTGCGGATGTAGCTGGAGAAAGCCAGGTGCAAGGGTGTGTCGGTGGTGTGCACTTCGGACTTCAATGCCTCGCCAATCGGATTGCTGTCCTCGTCAACGAGGATCACGAGCTCTCGAGCTCCCTGTTGCGCACTCATCTCGCCGTGCCTTCCGTTGTCATGTTGTTTCTTGTCCGACGCCACCAGACCGTCTTTCTTCCGTCAGCTTATCCATTAACAAAAACCCAGATGAGGGTCATGCACACCACTGCGCCTGCAAAGTAGTTGCCCCACAGGAACACCTTCCATGCCCGGTGCACTTCAAAGGACTCCTCCTCCGAGACGTTCCAAAAGCGTGCAGCATTGGCGATGTAGAGTACGTTCGCGGCGGCAACGATAGCTCCCGGGATGCCCAGCAAGAGCAGCAGGGCGCTCGTGACCACATAGGCCACGACTGCTAGTCGCACGGTCGTGCGCCCACCCAGTTCCGTAGCAATAGAGCGCAGACCGCCATCGCGGTCGGCCTTGACATCTTGGACGGCACCCAGCGCGTGGGACGCCATTCCCCACAGGAAAAAAGCCAGAATGACGACCCAGAACGGTGCCGGCAACTCTCGTCCCAGCATCGTGCCGCCGACGAGAGCCGGCCCTACGAAATGCGTGGAGGACGTGATCGAATCCAAGATTGGGCGTTCCTTGAAGCGCAAGTTCGGGCCCGAATACGCATACACGGCAGCCAGGCATGCTGTGAGCCACAGTGCGGACACCCACGTACCCGCAGCGTAGAGCGCAATAGCGAAGGGCACCACGGATACACCAGCCGCCCACAGCACAGTGGAATGTAAGGACTTGGATAGCACCGCACCTTCCACTCCGCCCTTGCGCGGGTTCCGGATGTCCGATTCATAATCGAAGACATCATTGATGCCATACATCGCGATGTTGTACGGCACGAGGAAGAAAAGCACGCCTACCACAAAAACCCAGTCCAGCGCTCCGCCAAGCAATAGGTAGGCCGCTCCAAACGGGAACGCTGTGTTCACCCAACTGATTGGCCGGGATGAGCGAAAAACCGCCGCCACCCGCTGCCTCACTGTCGGGCTTTGTGATTGTTCCTGGATCATCATTTATGCCCCTTCCACAGAGCTGGGACGAGGAGCGTAACAAAAATTGCGTAGAAGAAATCCTCCACCGGAACCAAGCCCAGCTGCCACCCGAGCCGTTCGCCATCGCCGTAACCCACCAGCCCAGCCCAGATCATGAGGTTATCGAAAACCGCAGTAAGGACGAGAACAACTGCCGTCACCAGAGCGATGACCTTCAGCTGCCGGCGCGCCGCGGTAACTCCATGGCGGGACTTCTCCCTCAGGACAGACCACAAGGCGCCACTAACCGCGGCAAGGAGGAAAGGAAGACTGATAAGTACATACGTCATGCCGCATTCTCCCCACCTGAAGAGTCAAGGTTTTGCAGGATCAACCGTGCCCCGGACGTCAGGTTGATCGTGAGATAAGTCAGGAAAAACAGGAAAATCGGCTCCTCAACGGGCATCTCCGGTGCCAACTCAACACCCAGCATGTAGGGCGAATCCCCGCGAAAGAACACTCCCTGAGCAATGCCGAAGGCGTCCCAGACCACAAACAACCCCACCATCAGCGCCGATAGCAACGCGGCCCTCTTGGCGTCGAAAAAGAAGGCGAGCTTCCAACGATGGTCACAGATCACCATGCAGCACAGGCTGAGCAGCAAAAACGATATGTAGACTACGGACATCACAACCTCACCTCGCCCGCATGGTCGCAGCCTGCGCGACCGAACGCAGTGCGATGAGAGTCTTGCGTGTATCACTGACGCTGATGCGACCCGCCCGCACCGCATCCGCGCTGGCCTCATCAATCTTGTCAGTCAGCGCCTCGAAAAGCCCCGTCGCGGCGAGCACGCCTGCTCGCGCACCAAGCGGCAACAGCGGAATAGTCCGGTGGGCGTGTTCAAGATCCCGGCGAATATCCGCCACGAGTAGCTTCTTGCTCTCCTCGTTCAACCCCTGGTCGAGAATTTCGGGAAAGTACACGCGCCCCAGCTCCTGGGAGTCCTCGGCATAATCGCGAAGGAAATTGATCTTCTGGAACGCAGCCCCCAAGGCTCGTGCACCGCGGGTCATCGTCTCCCTGTCATGATCTGCGACGTCATCGCGCCCCTGCAGGAAGACAGAAAGGCACATCAAACCAATAACTTCCGCCGAGCCGTAGATGTACTCACCGAGGCTCTCCGCGCTGTGTGCGCTCTCAAACAAATCCATGCGCATGGAGTGGAAAAACGCGCGTACATGTTCCGGGTCGAACTGGCACCTGCGAGCCGTGTCTGCATAAGCGTGGAGCACAGGATCAACATGAAAACGGCGCTGCGGCGCGCTGAGCACAGCACGTTCGTATTCGTCCAGCATCGTGGCGATGTCCTGTTGTGACACACCAGCTTGAGCTGCAGCCCCGTCCACAATTTCATCGGCGATGCGCACCATGGCGTAAAGGTTGCGAATGTCCGACTGCATGCGTGGCGCAAGGACGTTGGTCGCCATCGAGAAACTGGTGGAATAGGTTCCAATGACTTGCCGAGCCGATGTGCTGGCCATCGCATCGTAGCGGTGCAACAAAGGTACAGCAGCAGTGGCTGGGTTCTCAGCGTTCTGCTTATTAGAGGCCTTGAGCTGCGAGATTGTCTTCCATCGAGCGAACAATGTCGAGCACTCCTTCCCGCACGTCATCTGGCAGTTCCGCCTCACGCGTGAGGCTACGCGCGGTGCGTAGGGAATGCCGTGTCTCTTCCGCAATATCCGCCAGTGCATCCTGCAGTAGACCTTTGGGGTCCTGCCGAAGCCTTGCCGTCACCATCGTCACGCGCTCCTTGGCGATGTCTTCGCGGTGCCCGGTCACGTCATCTGTCGATTGATAGGCAGAGCCCAGGGCATCAGCAATGCCGATCATCGGTTCGGTGGGCCTTCCAGCGGCCAGTGCCCCGAGCATCAACGGCGCACGGAAAGTATAGGCGCTGGTTTTACGGTGATTACTCAAGCGCACGTCGTCGAGCGTATGTGCACTGGTCTTTTCCCGATGCGCCACATCGCTCAGCTCGCCATGGATGGATTCCATCATCGCCTCCACGACTATGCGCACCGCCGGTGCACGCAGCAGGGCCGGAACCTCAGAGCCAGAAACGAGGTCGATTGCTCCCGTCAGCGCGAGATCACCGGCCAGCACGGAGAGGGAATCGCCCATATGCACATCGTCTGCCATCGTGCCGAGACTGTTGTGGAAGGACATCTCGCCGCGTCGTGTGCAGTCAGCATCGACGAAGTCATCGTGGACGAGAAACCCTCCGTGTACAAGATTCACTGCCGCGCCGAAAGCCACGGCTGCCCGGTAGGAAGAGCCTTCCAAGTGGCCGGCCCCGATATGCACGAGCTTGCTTCGAATGTGCTTTCCGGCAAGCGTAATGCGGGCAAGTTCAGAATAGGAATGAGCCAGCACCGGCGTAACGGACGCGGACCCTGGTACCTGCGCGGTGAGATAACCTTTCAGGAATTCCTGGGAGTCTGTCATCGCCTTGGTGAGATAATTCATGAACGCACCATCCGGTCCAAAAACTCCGGTAGTTTTCCACGGGAGCTCAGACGTTCCTGCGGCAACTGCTGCCTCCAATTCACCGCGATCGTGTGGAACCCGCGGTAGAACCTACGACATACCTGGCGGAAGCCCTGCAGAGCTCGCGGGTCCATTGGCAGGACGAGGTCCTTCTGCAGCCATACTGTTTCATCGGGGCGAACCGCAAAAGATAGATGCATGTCCTCATGCACAACCGTGTCAGAAAAGTCCACGGTGTCCGCGATGGATTCCCACCACGTGCGGCGAATGCTGTAATTCGTGCCGAAAAACGGCTGATGCCCGAGAGCCCAGCTCGAAGTCAAGCGGTAAGCACCGAGATACAAGGCGGTCATGGCGCGACCATAAAGACCGGGAAGCTCAAAAGCCCCGCCACCGGACACACCCACAACACGGCGTCCAGCCTGCTGCTCCGCTAGATCCCACGCGTGGTGCAACTGTTCGATGAACTGCTCGGGCGCGATCACATCGGCGTCGGTCCGCAACATAATGTCCCCGCTCGCGTTCGCAAAGCCGGTCTGTGTGGCCCAGGTGATTCCGCGGCGTTCCTCACGCACAACCTTCGCACCAAAAGCCGTGGCAACGAGGGCAGAATCATCGGTAGAACCGTTATCCACAACGAGAATCTCGTCTGGTTTCACTGTTTGCTGGTTCAGGGAGTCAAGGCACCGAGCGAGCAAAGGTGCGTCGTTAAGGCAGGGGATGATGACGCTCACCGTGCGCTGTCGGCGAGACTCTTTCGCGCTCATACCAACACCAGCAGCGCTTGAGCGCGAGCGTCCACGCTCACCACTGCTTCCGGTGAGACAGACCTGGAACGCCCGTGGATGTCGTCGTTGTGATCTTGCCCCGTGCGGTACGCGTGACGCGGACAGGGCCCATCTTCATGGACACGCTGATCCCCGAACGCGAGGAATTGATGCGAAATGGGCCAATCTTCTTCGATCGACGGTAGCTAAAAGACATGTGTTCAATCTACCCGACGTCACTGGTGATGTTCAGCACCCGCTGCGCCATGAAAAACTAAAACCCCGGTTCCCTCCCCTTTCCCTCTCAGTGTGAGAAGGCGGGGAGCGAACCGGGGCTTCCAGTGGCCTCGCAGGCACGCTACGTCCGGCTAGTACGCCGGGCGCGTGATGGTGACTCCGACTTAGAGGTCCATGTCATCCAGTGGGACAGCAGCGCCGGTGAACTCACCGTAGCCATCGTCGCCGTAGAAGCCATCACCGTAGGTGGATGGGATAGAGTAGGCCGCAGCGCGTGCCTCCTCCGTTGGCTCCACCGTGATGTTGCGGTAGCGGGCGATACCGGTACCAGCTGGGATGAGCTTACCGATGATCACGTTCTCCTTCAGGCCGATGAGCTTGTCGGAGCGCTTGTTGATCGCAGCATCCGTGAGAACACGAGTGGTCTCCTGGAAGGAGGCCGCGGACAGCCAGGACTCGGTGGCCAGGGAGGCCTTGGTAATACCCATGATCTCCGCACGGACCTCGACAGGGCGTCCACCGGACTTGACGGCTTCCTTGGAAGCAGCCACAGCGTCGGCGTGCTCCACCAGGGAACCCGGCAGGAACTCGGTGGAACCGGAGTCGATGACCGTCACGCGGCGCAGCATCTGGCGCACGATGATCTCGATGTGCTTGTCGTGGATCGCCACGCCCTGGTCGCGGTAGACCTTCTGCACTTCGTTGATCAGGTGCTGCTGCACACCACGGCGGCCGAGGACGCGAAGCACCTCGTGTGGGTCAGCGGAGCCCTTGAGCAGCTGCTGGCCCATCTTCACGTGGTCACCATCGCGGATCGGACGCTCAGCGCCGCCGGTGTTCAGCGTTGCCAGACCCTGACGCTTGGAGAGCTTCTCGTACACCACATCATCGGAGCCATCATCAGGAACGATGGTGAGGGTGTAGAAAGTCTCGTCGTCCTCGATCTTGACGGTGCCGTCGACGGAAGCGATTGGGGACTTCGCCTTCGGCACGCGAGCCTCGAAGAGCTCCTGGACACGAGGCAGACCACCGGTGATGTCGCCACCCACGCCACCGAGGTGGAAGGTACGCATTGTCAGCTGGGTACCAGGCTCACCAATGGACTGTGCAGCGACGATGCCCACTGCCTCACCGATTTCAACCTTCTTGCCCGTAGCCATGGACTTGCCGTAGCAGGTGGAGCACAGGCCGGTTGCGGTAGCACAGGTCAGAACGGATCGGACCTTAACCTCTTCGACGCCAGCGGCCACGAGGATATCGAGGTCCTGCTCGCCGATGACTTCGCCCTTGGAGAGGATGACCTCACCATTGGCGCCGGTGGCGTCGGAAGCGAGGTAACGGCCGACGACGGAGGTCTCGACGAAGTCCGCGCGCACGAAGGTATCGGTCTTGTTGCCCTCGGCATCGAGGACAGCCTCTGCCACTGGCAGGACGATGCCCTGAGAGGTGCCACAGTCGTCCTCGCGGACGATGACATCCTGTGCCACGTCGACGAGACGACGGGTCAGGTAACCGGAGTCCGCGGTACGCAGTGCCGTATCGGCCAGGCCCTTACGGGAACCGTGGGAGTTGTTGAAGTACTCGAGCACGGACAGGCCCTCGCGGAAGGAGGTCTTCACCGGACGGGTGATGTACTCACCGCGGGAGTTGGTCACCATGCCCTTCATGCCGGCCAGGGTCCAAATCTGACGCATGTTACCGGCAGCACCGGACTTCACGATCATCGGAATTGGGTTGTCGTCTGGGTACAGAGCCTCGACGGACTCACCCACGAAGTCGGTCGCTTCCTTCCACAGGTCAACGAGGGACTGGTAGCGCTCGGTCTCGTTGATCTTGCCGCGGGCCAGCTTCTTCTCGATGACATGAGCCTTGGCCTCGTAAGAGTCCAGGACTTCCTGCTTGTTCGGAAGCACCAGCACGTCGTGCATGGTGATGGTCACACCGGAACGGGTTGCCCAGTAGAAACCGGCATCCTTGAGCTTGTCCACGGTCTGCGCGACGGTGATCATCGGGTACTTCGCCGCGAGGTCGTTAATGACAACAGCCTGTGGCTTCTTCGCCATGACACCCTCGACGTATGGGTAGTTCCACGGCAGCAGCTCGTTGAACAGCACGCGACCCAGGGTGGTCTCCGCCAGCCAGGTCTGGCCACGCTGCCAGCCATCCGGGAAGAGCTCAGCCTCAATCTCAGCGCTTGGACGCAGGTGGTTGATGCGCACCTTAATTGGAGCCTGCAGGCCCAGCGTGCCACGGTCGTAGGCCATGATGGCCTCAGCAAGGGAGCTGTACACGCCCTTCTCTGGACCCTCTTCGGTAGCTGGCTCGTAGGCACCCTGGCCACCGAACTCGTCCTTGCCCTTCTGCAGGGTCAGGTAGTACAGGCCGGTCACCATGTCCAGACGTGGCATAGCCAGTGGCTTACCGGACGCTGGGGAGAGGATGTTGTTGGAAGCCAGCATCAGGATGCGAGCCTCGGCCTGCGCCTCGGAGGACAGCGGCAGGTGCACTGCCATCTGGTCACCGTCGAAGTCAGCGTTGAACGCCTCACAGGCCAGTGGGTGCAGCTGGATCGCCTTACCCTCGACCAGGATTGGCTCGAAAGCCTGGATACCCAGGCGGTGCAGGGTTGGTGCACGGTTGAGCATCACTGGGTGCTCAGCAATGGCCTCTTCCAGAACGTCCCACACCTCAGCGCGCTGGCGCTCCACCATGCGCTTAGCGGACTTGATGTTCTGCGCGTAGCTCTTCTCTACCAGACGCTTCATCACGAATGGCTTGAACAGCTCCAGAGCCATCAGCTTTGGCAGACCACACTGGTGCAGCTTCAGCTGCGGACCAACGATAATCACGGAACGACCAGAGTAGTCCACGCGCTTACCAAGCAGGTTCTGACGGAAACGGCCCTGCTTGCCCTTGAGCAGATCGGACAGGGACTTAAGCGGACGGTTGCCTGGACCGGTGACCGGGCGGCCACGGCGACCATTGTCGAAGAGTGCATCCACAGACTCCTGCAGCATGCGCTTCTCGTTATTCACGATGATCTCCGGCGCACCGAGGTCAAGCATGCGCTTGAGGCGGTTGTTGCGGTTGATCACACGACGGTAGAGGTCATTGAGGTCGGAGGTCGCAAAGCGGCCGCCGTCCAGCTGAACCATTGGACGCAGCTCAGGTGGGATCACTGGGATGCAGTCCAAGATCATCGCCGCAGGATCGTTGCCGGAGCGTAGGAAGGCAGCAACGACCTTCAGACGCTTGAGGGCACGCAGCTTCTTCTGGCCCTTGCCGTCGCGAATGACCTCACGCAGAGCCTCGGCCTCAGCCTCGAGGTCGTAGTTGCGGATGAGAGTCTGGATCGCCTCGGCGCCCATGCCGCCGGTGAAGTAGTCCTCGTAGCGGTCGACGAGCTCGTTGTAGATGTTCTCGTCGACAATCATCTGCTTCGGGGCCAGCTTGACGAAGGTGTTCCAGATTTCGTCGAGGCGGTCGATCTCGCGCTCGGAGCGCTCGCGAATGTGGCGCATCTCGCGCTCAGCGGCGGTCTGCACCTTCTTCTTAGCGTCGTTCTTAGCGCCGGCGGCCTCGAGCTCGGCGAGGTCCTCTTCCAGCTTCTGGGCACGCTCGGCCAGCTCAGCGTCGCGGTCGGCCTCGACTTCCTTCTTCTCCAGCATCATCTCGGCCTCGAGGGTGGACTGGTCGTTGTGACGACCCTCCTCGTCCACGGAGGTGATGATGTTCGCCGCGAAGTAGATGATCTTCTCGAGATCCTTCGGAGCCAGGTCCAGCAGGTAACCCAGGCGGGATGGAACGCCCTTGAAGTACCAGATGTGGGTGACAGGGGCAGCGAGCTCGATGTGGCCCATGCGCTCACGGCGCACCTTGGACTTGGTCACCTCGACGCCACAGCGCTCACAGATGATGCCCTTGTACCGGACACGCTTGTACTTGCCACACTGGCACTCCCAGTCGCGGGTTGGACCGAAAATGCGCTCGCAGAATAGACCGTCCTTCTCAGGCTTGAGGGTACGGTAGTTGATCGTTTCGGGCTTCTTTACCTCGCCACGGGACCAACGACGGATGTCGTCAGCGGTGGCCAGGCCAATGCGAAGCTCGTCGAAGAAGTTGACGTCCAGCACGTGAACTTCCTTTCCCCTCCTTCAGCGGAGGGCCTTGGTGGTGAACGAAGGTCAGTTAGTTGAGTTCAGGGAGCGCGTTAGCTGACATCCACGTCAGCGTCAGGGCGCTCGTCACGCGACAGGTTGATGCCGAGGGCTGCGTTAGCATTTTCCAGCTCGTCATCGTCGTCGGAAGACAACTCCATCGGGGTGCCGTCTGCAGCCAGCACTTCCACATTCAGGCAGAGGGACTGCAGCTCCTTGAGAAGCACCTTGAAGGACTCTGGAATACCCGGATCAGGGATATTCTCACCCTTCACGATCGCCTCATAGACCTTCACACGGCCCACAACGTCATCGGACTTGATGGTTAGCAGCTCCTGCAGGGTGTAGGCAGCGCCGTATGCCTGCATTGCCCACACCTCCATCTCACCGAAGCGCTGGCCACCGAACTGTGCCTTACCACCCAGAGGCTGCTGGGTAATCATGGAGTAAGGGCCGGTGGAACGGGCGTGGATCTTCTCGTCGACCAGGTGGTGAAGCTTCAGCATGTACATGTAGCCCACAGAAACTGGGTATGGGAAAGGCTCGCCGGAGCGGCCATCCATGAGCTGGGCCTTACCAAAGTCGTCGACGAGGCGAATGCCATCGCGGTTCGGGTTCGAGGAGCGCAGCAGACCGGACAGTTCGGCGTTGGACGCACCGTCGAACACTGGGGTGGCGGTCAGGGAGTCCGCTGGAACCTCGTAGAGGTCCTCAGGCAGGGTCTCCAGCATCGCCTTGATCTTTGGATCATCGGAGTTGGTGTCCACTGTCCAGCCGGCCTTCGCCAGCCAGCCGAGGTGAACTTCGAGCACCTGGCCGATGTTCATACGGCGTGGCACGCCGTGGGTGTTCAGGATGATGTCCACTGGGGTGCCGTCTGGCAGGAATGGCATGTCCTCCTGTGGCAGGATCTTGCCCACAACGCCCTTGTTACCGTGGCGGCCAGCGAGCTTATCGCCGTCCTGGATCTTGCGCTTCTGCGCAACGTAGACGCGAACCATCTCGTTGACACCTGGAGCCAGGTCATCGTCGTCTTCGCGGGAGAAGACACGCACACCGATGACCTTGCCGGTCTCACCGTGCGGAACCTTCATGGAGGTATCGCGAACCTCGCGAGCCTTCTCACCGAAGATGGCGCGGAGCAGGCGCTCCTCAGGGGTCAGCTCGGTCTCACCCTTCGGGGTGACCTTACCGACGAGGATATCGCCATCGCGCACGTCAGCGCCGATGCGCACGATGCCGCGCTCGTCGAGGTCGGCCAGAACATCCTCGCCAACGTTAGGAATATCGCGAGTGATCTCCTCCGGGCCGAGCTTGGTATCGCGAGCGTCGATCTCGTGCTCTTCGATGTGGATGGAGGTCAGAACATCCTCCTCAACCATGCGCTGGTTCAGGATGATTGCGTCCTCGTAGTTGTGACCTTCCCATGGCATGAAGGCGACGAGCAGGTTCTTACCCAGCGCCATTTCACCTTCGGCGGTACCCGGACCATCAGCGATGACCTGGCCGGCCTCAACGCGCTCGCCTTCGTCCACCAGTGGCTTCTGGTTGTAGCAGGTGCCCTGGTTGGTGCGCTCGAACTTGCGCAGCATGAAGGTATCCCGCACACCGTCATCATCCATGATGGTGATGTAGTCGGCGGAGACGTACTCCACCACGCCCGCCTTCGGTGCGATGATCATGTCGCCCGCATCGTAGGCGGCGCGCAGCTCCATACCGGTGCCCACGTACGGAGCCTCGGAACGCAGAAGCGGCACGGCCTGGCGCTGCATGTTGGCACCCATCAGTGCACGGTTAGCGTCATCGTGCTCAAGGAACGGAATCATAGCGGTTGCCACGGAAACCATCTGTCGTGGCGACACGTCCATGTAGTCCACCTCGTTCGCAGGGACGACCTCCACGTCGCCACCGCGCAGACGCACCTCGATGCGGTCTTCGGTGAAACGGTTATTCTCGTCAAACGGGGTGTTCGCCTGAGCAATAACGTGGCGATCTTCCTCGTCCGCGGTGAAGTAAGCCACCTCGTCGGTGATCTGGCCATCGACGACGCGACGGTATGGCGTCTCAATGAAGCCGAATGGGTTCACACGTGCGAAGGAAGACAGGGAACCAATCAGACCAATGTTCGGACCCTCAGGAGTCTCAATTGGGCACATACGGCCGTAGTGAGATGGGTGAACGTCGCGAACTTCCAGACCAGCGCGGTCACGGGTCAGACCACCTGGGCCCAGTGCGGACAGACGACGCTTGTGCGTCAGGCCGGACAGGGAGTTGTTCTGGTCGAGGAACTGGGACAGCTGGGAGGTACCGAAGAACTCACGGATGGCAGCGGACACTGGGCGCACGTTGATCAGGGAGGTCGGAGTGATGGACTCCGCATCCTGGGTGGTCATGCGCTCGCGCACCACGCGCTCCATGCGGGAAAGACCCACACGCACCTGGTTCTGGATCAGCTCGCCGACGGTGCGCAGGCGACGGGTGCCGAAGTGGTCGATATCGTCGGTACCGATTGGCACCTCAACGCCCTCTGGGGAAGTCATGGACTTCTCGCCAGCGTGCAAGCGCACGAGGTACTCGATGGCGGTCAGGATGTCCTCTTCGGTGAGGGTCATCGTTCCGTCGTTATCGCCGCCGAGGCCCAGCTTGCGGTTGACCTTGTAACGGCCGACCTTCGCCAGGTCGTAACGCTTCGCCTTGAAGAAGGAGTTCTCCAGCAAAGCCTGAGCGGAATCGCGCGTCGGGGACTCGCCTGGACGCTGCTTGCGGTAGATCTCCAGCAGCGCCTCGTCAGTGTTAGCGACACCATCCTTTTCCAGGGTGGACATCATGATTTCGGAGAAGCCGAAGCGGTCGGTGATCTCCTGGGTAGACAGGCCGAGCGCCTTGAGCAGCACGGTCACTGGCTGACGGCGCTTGCGGTCAATGCGGACACCCACGGTGTCACGCTTGTCGACATCGAACTCCAGCCACGCACCGCGGGAAGGGATGACCTTCACGGAGTGCAGGGTGCGCTCGGTGGAGCTATCGATGGAGGCATCGAAGTACACACCTGGGGAGCGAACCAGCTGGGAGACAACGACACGCTCGGTGCCGTTGATAATGAAGGTGCCCTTGTCCGTCATCATCGGGAAATCGCCGATGAAGACGGTCTGGGACTTGATTTCACCGGACATAGAGTTGGTGAATTCCGCGGTCACATACAGTGGCGCGGCGTAGTTAATATCCTTGTCCTTGGCCTCGTCGATCGTGGACTTCACGTCGTCGAAGCGAGGCTCGGAGAGCGTCAGGGACATGTTCTCCGAGTAGTCCTCGATCGGGGAAAGCTCCTCGAGGATGTCCTCGAGTCCGCTGGTAATGCGGACGCCCTCCCCAGCCTCAGCCTGGGCACGTGCACGCCACTCAGGCGTGCCGATGAGCCAAGCGAAGGACTCTCGTTGGAGGTCAAGAAGGCCTGGAACCTCAATCGGAGCGTCAATCTTTGCGAAAGAGTATCGCTGAGAAGCTCCGGGGATTCCGGCCACTGAACTTGTCTGGCGGGAGACTGCCAAGATGGGTCCTTCCAGCACCTCATGCGTGTCGCGCTACGTGGTGGAGTTGTAGCGTGGCGCGCAGTAATTTGAGCGTACGGTCTTGTGATGGTCGTTAATGTGGATCAATCACTACGCACACTGCTTTAAGAAACAGCTAAGGGACCTTGTCAAATCACGAATTTCTGGCGGTTTCCCACACTTCGTGCTTTGCCAAAGCCTCTCGGTTGATGAGCTTGCTCACCGTTCTGCCTGTTCACAGCAGCGCGCGAAGACATTAATCCAGCGCAACGAACTATCCTATAGCACCCATACCCGCTTGTCTACCCCGATTTGACAGGCAGGGGGTGTACCATCATTCCCCTTCGTCGTACCGACGCCGCTGCGGGCGGACAACGAAGAACAGTGAAACTGCAGACACCATAACACCCGCAGCGATTAATGCAAGACTCCACATGGTGGTGTTGGGCGATTCTGCAGCCTTAGCAGCTTGAGTCAACAGCTGGGCTTCTGCCTCCAGGGCTGTTTTACCCTCGAAATCCAACAACGTTTGCACTGGCCGGAGTTGCCCATCGGCACCGCGAACCTTGTACTCATCCGTCGTATGTTCCGTCACTCCGACAATCAGACCGCTGGCCGGCTCCACCGCGAGCTCGCGTGTGGCACTGTGATACAGCTGAGCCACACGAGGCTGCCTCTCCGCCACATCTACGTCCGCGCCTTCTGGCAGCGCAATCTCATTGCGAATGCCCTGATAGGAATCCGCAACATTTGTTGAATCGATGCGCTGCTCGTAGATATGCACCGTGACATCCCGGCCAGCGGAATCTTTCCTCACTTCCTCCCGGCTGAACTCCGCCGGGAAAGAAGCGCGCAGGGTGTAATCGAAGTAGTCATACGCCTCCTGCTGAGCATTTTGCGGGAACTTGGCCCATGCCCCCTGCATGGGCACTTCTACCGATGGCGTAGCTGGAGTATCCGCCACCTGTCCAGTCCCTCCCACAACCTCACCGCTAAAGCGATCGGCGCGGAAAGTGTACACCTGCGCCTCCAGCAGGGCATCCAAGTCATCATCAACGTCTTCACGACGAGTCGTCACGCCTACACGGCCACTGACCTCAGTTTCGTCCGCCGGCGCCCCTTGCGTGAGGTGGAACTGGCGAACAACAGGTGCCTCTCTCTCCTGCGGCTCCCTCTCCCCCGGCTGGTAACCTTCACCCACCGTCGCTGCGGGATCCTCGAGGCTGATGGTTGTTGCTCCGAGGTCTAGTGGCGTCGGCTCATCGACGGGGAGAAAACGCGGCAGGATCGCTCCGGTGGCGAGCAGAAGGACGCCACCCAGCAGCGCGAAAAGAGCGAGGATTCGCTGGCGTGAAAGCATGAGCACCATGATACGAGCGCAATCCGCCGCCCGAAAGTACAAAACACCCGCCCCACCTGCGCGCAGCAGGTGAAGCGGGTGTGAAGCGTGAAGGGGATTCCTCTTACTTGAGGGAAACCTTTGCGCCTGCCTCTTCCAGCTTGGTCTTTGCAGCCTCAGCGTCGTCCTTGGACACGCCCTCGAGCAGAGCCTTAGGAGCAGCCTCAACGAGCTCCTTAGCTTCCTTCAGGCCCAGGCCGGAAACGATCTCGCGGACAACCTTGATCACGCCGATCTTCTTAGCGCCAGCGTCCTCGAGAACGACGTCGAACTCGTCCTTCTCCTCAGCAGCAGCCTCGCCGCCGGCAGCGCCTGCAGCAGCAACAGCAGCAACTGGAGCAGCAGCGGTCACGTCGAAGGTGTCCTCGAAGAGCTTCACGAACTCAGAGAGCTCGATCAGGGTCATCTCCTTGAAAGCCTCGATCAGTTCGTCGTTGGTGAACTTAGCCATGATGGCATCCTTTCGTTCATTATTTGCCCACCTTGTGCAGCGCGCGCACGTCCTATGCGGTGGGCGAAAGAGTGTGAAGTATTAAAGAGTGTTCGCTGGGCTCGTCGTCGGCCCAGCAGGCGGGAACTAGTCCTTCTTCTCCTGCAGAGCAGCAGCCAGGCGTGCAACCTGGGAAGCTGGTGCGTTGAAGAGTCCAGCAGCCTTTGCCAAGGAACCCTGCATGGCACCGGCCAGCTTGGCCAGCGTGGTCTCGCGGTTGTCCATCTCAGCCAGGGCATCGACCTGCTCAGCAGACAGCGCGTTACCGTCCATGTAGCCACCCTTGATCACGAAGTTCTTGTGATCCTTGCTGAAGTCCTTCATGGCCTTCGCAGCATCAACAGCCTCGCCGTTGATGAAAGCGATAGCGGTAGGACCAGTCAGCAGGGACTCGTCGAACTCGATGCCGGCTTCCTTAGCAGCCAGCTTGATCATGGTGTTCTTGGCGACGGAGTAGGTGACATCCGCACCGAGTGCGCGGCGCAGCACGGTCGTTTCAGCAACGGTCAGACCACGGTACTCGGTCAGCACGGTGGAATCTGCCTGCTCAAAACGTGCCTTGAGCTCAGCCAGAGAAGCGGTGTTCTTCGGATTTGCCATATACTCTCGCCTCCTTCCAAATGTCTTGCGGTGTACAAGTTGTACGTGCACCGGCAGTCATGTCTTAATCGACGTGAAGGGCAACACTGTCCACAACGACAAGCGCCCCGTACCCGCAGGGGCACAGGGCGCTAGAAACTCAATAAACAGCCCGACATGAGCCGGGTGTGAGTTTTCGTAGTACGTCTCGTGTGTTACCTGCGTGGGCTGTCATCATGAATGATGAACCTTCAACCTCGACCTTCGCGCGGAGCGAGGGCCAAGATAACCGACGGTCTTCGGTGAAACTTTGAACGTATTCAAACTTCCTCCGAGCACTCTACACACTTCCAGCCTATTTCCAAAATCCTCCCTGCTCCACCCACCCTTCGCTACGCTGTGGTGCTATGAGCACCCACGCGCGAGCCACATCGTTCTTGCCCGCTTTCTTGAAATCCCTCCGCCACCCGGAGTGGCTTCCCGACGGTGTGAATAAGTGGGATGAACCACTGGACGGTCGTGTCCCCGTCGTCTTACTCCACGGCACTTGGCTGAATGTGTACAATTCCTTCTCCCTCCTCGCTCCAGCGCTGGAGGAGGCTGGGCATGCGGTCTTCGCGAAGAATTACGGACGGGATTCCTCGCCGCTGACCGGCCGCGCATCCGGCGTGTTCGCGACGGCGGGTTTGCTGGACTCCCAAAAGGAGGTTGCGGCCTTCATCGACGAGGTTTTGGAGCGCACGGGCGCGCGCCAGGTGGATCTCGTCGGACACTCGCAGGGCGTGGCTCAGGCACGCCTGTACCTCACGGACTCCGGCGGAGCTGACCCACAGAATCCGGAGAAGAACAAGGTCCGCCGCATTATTGGCATCGGCGGGTCGAATCACGGAACCACGCTCAGTGGCATCTCCTCGCTGGCCTCTGTCTTAGACAGATCCGGCCGGTCCGATGGCCTCACGCTCAAGCTTCTAGGCCAGGCAGCTATAGATCAGCGTGTGGGCAGTGAGGCCGTGCGCCACCTCAATCGACAGGGCGATACGGTCCCCGGCGTGGACTACACCATGATTTGCAGCCGCTTCGACCAGATCGTCACTCCCTGGAGAACACAGAGGTTGGAGGCCGGTCCAGGGGCCACCGTACGGAATGTGCTGGTGCAGACCGGCAATATCAAGGACTTCTCCGACCACTTGGCCATCCTCTATTCACCACGTGTCGTGGACCTCGTGCTGGAGGCACTTCACGATGGTGATGAGGACTACCGCACCACCCACCCTGAGGTCTCCACCTGGGTGGTGCCGTGGTTCGGCGAGGCGCGTCGCCCGTCCCTTTCTTTTCTCCGACGCCACTAGTCCTCGTCTACATCAGCGCGCTCCACGCGCTGAGCCAGCACCATTTCTTGCGCTGCGCGTAGATTGCGTGTTGCGAGCAGCACGAGCAGCATGCCGCCGAGCAGCGCCATGAGTCCCACGCCGAGGGTGAAGCCTCCCATCCAGCCACCTTGTTGAAGTTGATCGGCAAAGAGCTGGATTGCGCTTTTCTCCTGCTTTTTCGGTCCAGCGGCGTGGGATTCCAGCGAGTTTTCTGACGGCAGGGCGCGAATACCCAATCCTTCACCGGAGGCCTCCGACATTGCGCCGTCTTCAGCCGCAGCCTCCTCAGTCACGGCATCGTCACTGTCGGCGGAAGCAGTTGCACCGCTTGAGGACGTGTCCGTGCTGCCTGTCACTGACGCGGTGGAGACGACCGGAGTACCCAGAGAACTAGATCTGCCACCGGTGCTGCCGCTGGCAGATCCGGTTCCGTGAGCAATCGATGTTGCCAGCGGGTGAGCGGCGCCTACTGTCTGCGCAGATGCTTTCTGCCCTGCACCCTGCGCATGCACGTTAGCCGTTACCTGCCCGTTGGAGGTAGTACCCGAGACGCTCTGACCTTCAGACTTCGCTCCTTGTGGTTTTGTCTTTACGGGAGCCACAGCGGTCGGTTTCGCATCCTGGCGGGGCCCCACAGCGAGGCTCTTTCCGAACCATTTATTGGCGATCCCGTCGATGGTAGTCAGGCTGTTGTCGAGGGAGATGAGGTCCTTGTTGACTTGTTGGAGCACCCCATCGACGCCCTTGGCGAATTCGAGGATGGGGATGTCTCCATCGGCGAGCCAGTGGCCGGAGTTGCTGTTCGGCTCATCCCCTGGGCCTTCTTCCCCTGGGTTCTGCTCCCCTGGGTCTTCTTCCCCTGGGTCTTCTTCCCCTGGGTTCTGCTCCCCTGGGTCTTCTTCCCCTGGGTTACCGGGTGCTGGTTCAGATGGAGACTGGTCACCAGCGAGGTTACCGACGGCAAAGAAGGTCTCGAGTGGCACACTGAACTGCTTGCCCTTTTCGTCCGTGCCACTGTATTCGAATACCACGCGGTAGACACCTGGCTTGGAGAACAAGAACGCATGGTGATCGTGGCTGGACGCCGGGTACTTGACTGTCTTTGTGCGGTCCTTAGAGTTCAGCTCCACGGCCAGCCTACCCAGCTTGGAGTGGGCGGTGACCATGTCACCAGGGCCATCGAATTCGGCGATCTTAAGCTCAACATCACCCTTGGTTTTTGGATATGCAAAAGCTTCCGTGGAAAAGCCTAGCCACGGCGCCTCCAGATCGTCCTCTTGCGCAGCTGGCGTGACCCATGCGGTATCCCCGAAGTCAGCACCTGCAGCATTGAGGTCTTCCTTGATCTTCTCGTTCAAGTTTAGGTGAGCACCTTCGCTATCCACACGGAATCCGAACATGCCGCTCGCTCGTTCAGTGACTTTTTGCGGATCAGCGCCGTCCTTGAGGAACGCCACTTGCTTGCCTTGACGAGTCGCTAGCGCCAAATCCATGTGCCCATGGTCAATGATGTCCAGGTCAGAGGCACTCGGGTATTTCTCGCCGAACTGTTTCGCGATTGCCTCCGCCGCTCGCTTGTTGCGTTCGGCGGGTGTAAGTGGTGGATCATTCGGAACAGGGTTTGCGGGTGTGGGGCCGTCAGGTGCGGGTTCCGTCTCATCCGGGTTAGACGGAGATGGCTTGGACGGCTGGTCTTCCGAGGATTCGTCCTGGGCAGGCAGGCCAGCGGCGTCGCGCTGCTGCTCCGCAGTCTCGGTGATCTCCTGCAGGCCCTTCGTCGTGCCCTCCGGCAGTCCCACTTCCTCATCGGATCCGACCAGCCACGTCACTGTGCGCACTGGAGACTTCTCAATCTTGCCGGTATCCGTGTGCTTGGCGTGCGCTTGCACGTTCAGCTTGTAAATGCCTGGTTTCGTAAAGGTCCAGCCGAAGTGTCCGTGATAACCCACCGTGTAGCTGAACTTTCGGATGTTATCCCGGGTGGAGAGGACACGAGTGATCTTCGAGTTACCTACCGAAGCAAAGAAGGTCTCCATCTCTCCGGGACCTTCGAAGTCCACTAGCTCGAAGTGAACCTTTTTGTCTTCGAAGTTGCCCGGCACTTCGTATTCATGAGCGGGATCGAAAGCACCGATACCCGCCCACAGTGGGCGCCAATTATCGGTCCAGTCTGTGGACTGCGGGCCGGTCCACAAAATGGTGCCGGGCTTGCCCAGGAAGCTCAACGCCTTTTCATCCGGCACGACGAAGCGCGATACTTCCCTGCCCTTCTTATCTGCATCTGGCGCGAGCCGCAGGCAGATATCATCGGCGGGACGTGGCACCTGGCCGTCCACAATCATCACATCCATTTCGCCCTGGTTGCGTGTGGCGTAAATGGCATCCACGTGAGCCTGGTAAAGCAGTGTCCGCCCAGCGCAGGTATGGGTGGAGTCGGTGCGTGTGTCCTTGATGTCGTCGCCGAGCTCTACGCTATTCCAACCGCGCTCGCCCGGTTTATGACCGCTTTCCGTTGGCGTCTGGTTTGCGTTGTCTTTGTCGTCTGCGGTGGCAACAGGTGCGGAGCCCACAGCCAGCAGGCCTGCAGTCAGCACCGCAAGTAGTGCCTTTTTCCGTGTCATGATGCGATGTCCTTCTGTGTTGTTGCGGTTGCTGGTCGTTGTTCTTCCCTGGCTCTTCGACGCCACCCCGCGGCACTGCGGCCGCGGACCAGCGTGCTGAGGAAGGCGAGGAAGAAGAAAGTGGTGAGTACGAGCACGATCGTCGCACCCGCTGGTAGGTCAACAGCCCAGGAGAAGTAGACGCCCAGTACTGATCCCACAGCCCCGAGCGCAGCACTGGTGGCCATCATCACCAGCAGCCTGTCTGTGAGCAGGCGGGCCGTCGCTGCCGGTGTGACCAAGAGAGCGAGCACCAGAATGTTGCCCACGGTGCGAACAGAGATCACCACGGCGGTGGTGACTGCCAGGTAGAGGACCAAGTCCATGAGCAGAACGTTGATGTTCAACGCCCGGGCGGATTCCCGGTCGAGGCTAACGGCGATGAGCTGCGGCTGGAGCAGGAGTATCACGGCGACAACCAGGGTTCCCACCACGGCCACGGAGATGATGTCACTGTTAGTCACACCCGTAATTGATCCGAAGAGAAAGCTGGTGAGGGAGCCCGTGTAGCCGTCGACCTTCGCGATGATCACTAGGCCAAGTGCGAAGGATGCGGCAAAGAAAATACCGATGACGCTGTCTTCGCGAATGCGCTGTCGCTGCGAAAACAGGGCGATGAGCACCGCCACGGAGATTCCCGCCACCGCCCCGCCGAGGAGGATGGAGGCATTGAGTGCAAAAGCGATCGCCAATCCGGGGAATACGGCATGGGCTACGGCATCGCCAATGAAGGCCATCCCACGGAGCACCACGTAAGTGCCGACCACACCACACACCGCTGCGCTGAGCACGGAAATGAGCAGCGCCTTCGGGAGGAAAGCGAGCGCGGGGTTACCGAGGTCAGCGATGAATTGATCAATCCCGATCATGCTGCTCCCACCACCCCGACGGTGCGCAGTAGCGAGGAATTCTCCCGCACCCCGTAGGCGCGCATCCACGGCTCCGCTTGGCGAAGATCATCACGGGCTGAGTCCGCCTGCACACTGCCATTGAGCAACACCAAACGCTCGCAATGATCCACGGCCTCACCCAGATCGTGGGTGCTCATCAGGACCGTCGTACCTTCATCGGCCAGCTGCTTGAAAAGGCCAATGAGCTGTTCAGCGTTGGGCACATCCATCCCTGTGAACGGCTCATCCAGCAGCAGTACCTCTGGTTGTGCCGCAAGTGCGCGCGCAACCAATACTCGCTGGCGCTGTCCGCCCGAGAGCTGTCCGATGGGGCGGTCAGCCTTATCCTCGAGGTTTACTTTCTTCAGTGCCTGCAACGCGGCCTTATGGTCTTCCACGGCAGCTCGGCGCAAGAGCCCTCGGCGCACGACGCGGCCACCGAGGACGGCCTCGCGCACGGAGAGGGGAAACTCCCATGCGAACTCGTGCCGCTGTGGAACGTAGCCCACAGCCCGGCGCACTGCGGTGGCCCGGCTGCGGCCTCCGACACTGACGCTGCCACTATCCACAGGGATGAACCCCAAAATCGATCGGAGAAGCGTGGTTTTTCCTGCCCCGTTGGGCCCGAGGAGTCCCACGAATTCTCCGCGCTCTAGGTCCAGCGTGACGTCGGACAACACACGGCGACCGGACAGCTGCACAGAGAGGCGGCGCACGGACAGTACAGGGCTACTCATCGGCCGCCTCTTCCGCCTTCCGTCGCACGGAGCGGGAGTTACGCACGAGGGCAAAGGCGATAACGGCAAAGATCACGACCGCGCCGCCGAGCCCCAGCAGGATCCACTGCACAGAGCCTTCATCCCCACTGCTTTCCGCACTGGTCGTATCCTCTTGTGCTGCGCCCTGCGGAGATTCACCCACGCGCGGAAGCTCGCCCTCCCACCGGGAATTTCTCGCCTCCTCCGCTGGCACCCCGACGGCGAAGGTGAGGACCTTCGTGACCGTCTTCTCCGAGCCATCCTTTAGGGGCACGCTCACACCCACCGCGACTCGATGCACGCCTGGCTGAGTGAAGACCCAGTTAGCGTGGGCGTGCGTGTTCATATCCACCCACATGGATTGGACTTCGCTCTTTGCGGAATTCCACAAAACCTGTGGCTCGCTAAAGCCACCTGCCTGCAGAAACATGCTCAGCTGGCCTGGCCCCTGGTGACCCAGCAACTGCATGGTCACGCCGTTTGTGCCCTTGTCGATGAGAGCCGGAGACTGCGTGTTCCAACCCAGCCACGGCACGCCCTGGACCTCCGTCTGCGGCAGCACGTACACCTGCTGGCCCGCTGTGGCGCCCGTAAAGTCGTACGTTCCATCCTCCGGCAGTGTTTGCTGCGCATTGTTCGCAGCGACGAACACCACGTCCTCTAGGTGCCGCCACACGGGTGATTCGGAGGAATCATCGCGCAGCATCAGGGACACGCCCTCGGGCGCGGGCTTATCCCCCTCATCCAAGCGCACGCCCAAATCCGCGTGCCCGCGGGTGAACTCGGCGTAGGTGCCGGGCGCGACGAAGCGCTCCTCGTCCGTCACGGTCTGCGCGAGGGCAGGATCACTAGTCTGCGCCTGCGCCCCAGGAAGCACAACGCCGGAGATACTGAGGGTCGTGGCTGTGGCGACTGCGGCTAGAGCTTTGCGTAAGGTGACTCGACTGGTCATGGAAAAGTGCTCGTCCTTTGTGAAAGTGGTTCTTTGGGGGTTAATCGCCGCGAGCTCAACTGAGACAGCGGCGGAGTTCGGCGGCGTTGGCTAGCATGAGTTCCTCATAGCTGTGAACCTGTGCATCGAAGGTGTCGCCACGAATGGTGCAGACCTGCACATTCAAACGGTCCGCGATGGCCATGAGGCTATTGACCTGCCCGGCTAGGGTGGGCTCAACGAAGACGGCGGGCACACGCAGGTTCTCCAGGGTGCGTGTGAGCGTGATGACATCGCGGGCACTGGGTTCCACCGCGGGATTGGGGGTGATGAACCCCGCGATGTCCAGCCCATAAGTATCTGCGAGGTAGGCGTACCCATCGTGGGCGGTGACGAGGTGTCGCCGGCCTTCGGGAATGGCCTGGATCTGTTCGCGAACAGAACGGTCCACGCTGTCGAGGCGGTCGAGGTACTCCTTGGCGTTGCGTTGGTAGGCGGCCGCGCCGTGCGGATCCACTCGGCTTAGTTCGTCGCGAATGATCTCCACCATCGCTTTGGCATTGCCCACGGTATGCCACAGGTGTGGGTCGATATCGCCGTGGACGTGCTTGCCGAGGACGGCCTGCGGGAGCAGATAGGTTTCGTCCCCCGGCTGGCCGAGAAACCGAAAGTCTCTTTGAGCGGGTACCTGTTGCAGTGTGCGCGAGGGCACCTCGATGACCGTGGTTGCCGTCTCGCGATCTCCTCCGTCGCCGCTGAGGTCCATCTTTTTCTGACCGACGTCAACGCGCACGTCGTGGTGACCCTCTTTCACAACCTGAACAGCTCCCTGCTGCGGGGCTTCATCGGCTGGCACTCCCACTGCAAAAGTGAGGGTGGTCTTCGCCAATGCGGTCGTGTCACGTTCTCCGCCGGTGATGAGATCCGTGGCTACGTCCACGGTGTAGATCCCGGGCTCCGCGAAAGACCAGCTCATGTGGGTATGCGCATTGGGTGGCAATTGGATGGAATCCGCACCCAAGGGGTCGCCATCGAGCCCATCAGCGGAATCGAAGAAGATCTCCGGCTGTCCGAAGGTGCCGGTCACGTAGGCGGCAACCTGCCCCGGTCCGTCCACATCAGTGACGTGGAAGGCGACCTGGCGCTGGGACGCAGCGGCTTCATCCTTGTGTTGTGGATCATCACCGGTTGCGCGCAGGCCCAGCCAGACGGAGTCCAAGGAGAGGTTTTCCACGAGAGGCCGCAGCTTCGCTCCCTTGGATTCCGCCCGCTCTGCCACGGGAATCACGGGCACGCCGGAACGCACGCTGCTGTGAACACTGTGACTTACAGCCTGTGGTTCCAGGAGGAAACCATTGGTGAAGGCCACGTCCGCATTCGCAGCATTGCGCACATCCCTCAAGGTCAGTTCATGCGTATGCGGATCCGCGTTGGGCGGTATCAGCCCGGTCACGCGTGCTCGCTCACCCGCGACATTGCGCACCAGGTCCGTGAGGATTGGCGTGGTTGCGACAACATCCGTGATTCCATCGGTGGTGGATGGGAGGGCTGCTGTCGTCGCACAACTGGCAGTGGAAGCACTCAAGGTCGCCGCCGCCAGGACCCCCGCCACACGCCGATACGGGGCGCGCGGCAACAAAGAGGAGATCGGGGCAGCCATTAGGCCTTGAAGGACTTCATGCTGCGGAGGTAGGTCAGCAGACCTCCGCCCAGCACTGCAACGCCAAGGCCGGCAACAATGATCGCGAGAGTCATCGTGGAGGCGCCGGTGTTCGCCAGGGAACCATCAGCGCTCGCGCCACTGCCGTCGGCACCGTCAACGCCACCGGCACCGCCGGCACCACCAGCATCGCCAGCGCCACCGGAGCAGTTGCCGTCCTCAGTAATCTCTGCACCGAAGTCGAAGTGACCAGAGGTAGCGTTGCCGCCACTTCCGCCGACGGAGAACGTCAGGGTTGCGGGGGCGCTGACCTTCTTGCCTTCCTTCGTGGTAGCGGTTTGGGTGATGCCCACGCGGTACGTGCCTGGCTTGTCGAAGACCCAGTTGGGGTGCACGTGGCTATTACGTGGGACAACATGGGAGCCGGAGGCCTTGCCATTGGAACCGCTGAACCATTCGGAGCCCACGACTTGGCCCAAATTGCCCTGCTCGTAGACGAACATGTTGCCCGGGCCTTCAAAGCTCGTCAGTGCGAAGGTGACATCGCCGGTGGTCTTTCCCAGGAGGTTCGGGTGCATGGTGTTCACGCCCAGCCACGGCACACCCGGCTGCTGAGTTGCGCCGATCAACCAAGCTTCGCCCTTGGCAATTGGACCGAGCTTCTGCGGCAGTTGAGCCTTAGCCGCACCACCGAGGCCGAAATTCACGCTGGATGGGCTAACCCACTTCGGCGGAGACTGGCGGTCGTCCTTGATCAGCGGCCGAAGTCCCGGCTCGCCCTTGGTGCACTGTGCTGCGTCCCCGCCAGCTGTGTTTCCACCACCGGTCGCTGCAGAATTGCCAGCCTTGGTCTGGGAGGTGGAGGAACTGCTAGAGCTTTTGGCAGAGCCAGACTTAGAGGATGAGGTGCCCTGGGAGGAGCTCTTTCCACCGCCGGTGGTTCCGCCAGTTGCGCCGCCGGTGTTTCCTGCCCCGGCGCCTTCGGATGCCCTACCGTTGTCGCCGCCATCTGCCTCGCTACCGTTTCCGGTGTGGGCTGGCGTGTTCGCTACTGCTACGTCAACTACTCCAGCCTCGTTCGGGTCTTTAGGTGAATGATCAACGACCCAGGTGTAGGTCTTTTCCTCACTGGAGACAGTTTGACCCTGCTTATTCTTCGCGGTGGCCTTCACGGTCATCGTGTACTGACCAGCCTTCTCGAACACCCAGTTGGCGTGAGTGTGGGCAGGGAATTTCTGCTCGCGAACATCACCGCTGGTGAGCTCGTAGGAGCCGTCCTTCAGCAAGGAACCCACTCCATTGAACCCATCGCCGAACAGGAAAACCCTGCCCGGCCCAGAAACGTCCGTGAATTCGATGTCCACATGCTCAAATCCGTCGGCCTGGACACCGAGTGTGTCCCAGCCAGGCCACAACAGACCCTTTTTCTGGGTTTGCGGAAGTAAATAACCGGCGATGCCGACGTTCTCGACATCCTGAGTCTGGGTGGTGAACGCTTCCGCCTTCACGCCAAGAACGATATCTTCCGGGTCGTGTTGCACGTGGGAACCGGTGATGTCCTCCTTAAGGTCAAGCACCAGCTTGCCGTTTTTCGCCGTCACGTTGAAAGCGTCTACGTGACCCTGATCGAAGCGCACGCTCTGGGCGCCTGCCTCGGAGGTCAATGGATTTTCAATAACGGACAACGTACCCGCTGTGGCATCCCACACTGGCAGGGCTGGCGCAGTGGCCAAACCAAGCGCAGTGACGGCGGAAAAAGCAGCCGTGATGCCCCGCTGCTTACTGGTGAAATGCTGGAATGTGCGTCCCAAGATGTTTTCCTTGCGCTCAAGGCTTCGGAGGGCACGTCAGCACACCCACCTCTACCTAGAAATGATTGTCATTTATCATTTATAGACCTACTGAACATCGTTGTCACATAGGGGTTAGCTCCCACCCCCGAACACACAAAAACCGCCTTCCCAACACTCCGCAAAGGAGCGCCAAGAAGGCGGTAAAAACTATAAGCCGGCTAGCGCATGATCACGCGCCAGGCCATCTAGCGAGCAATCCACAAAAGGACTTGCGAGGTGGAAATTACTCCGCGTAGTTCTTCTGAACGGACTCGTCGACCACAACGGAAGGACCGTTGGTGGAGGACAGGGAGACCTTCTTCAGGTACTTGCCCTTGGAAGAAGAAGGCTTGAGGCGTAGCAGCTCGTCGATGAGCGCGCCGTAGTTCTCAGCCAGCTGCTTCTCATCGAAGGAAGCCTTGCCGATGATAGCGTGCAGGTTCGCAGCCTTATCAACGCGGAAGGAGATCTTGCCGCCCTTGATCTCGGACACAGCCTTGGCCACATCGGTGGTCACGGTGCCGGTCTTCGGGTTCGGCATGAGGCCACGTGGACCCAGGACGCGAGCGACGCGACCAACCTTGGCCATCTGGTCAGGGGTTGCGATAGCAGCATCAAAGTCGGTCCAGCCGCCCTGAATCTTCTCGATCAGCTCAGCGGTGCCCACTGCATCCGCGCCAGCCTCTTCAGCAGCGGTTGCGTTTGGACCCTCAGCGAAGACGATCACGCGAACGGTCTTGCCGGTGCCGTTAGGCAGGGACACGGTGCCGCGAACCAGCTGATCAGCCTTACGAGGATCCACGCCCAGGCGGATAGCCACGTCAACGGTGGCGTCGTAGTTCTTGGAAGAGGTCTCCTTGACCAGCTTCGCAGCCTCAAGCGGGCTGTAGGCACGGGACTTGTCGATCTTCTCCGCAGCGGCGCGGTAAGCCTTGGAAGTCTTGCTCATGGTTATCTACCAATCTGTTTTCTTGAAAGATGGAGGTTGTGGTGCACGAGCCAGCAAGAGGCTCTGCCACAGGGTGTTTCCCTCTTCTTTCACGACGCCACTTCGTCCGAGGACGCGCTGGCGTCGAGATGAAAAGAGGGGGAAGGGAAGGAAATTAGTCCTTCGCTGGCTCGTCCTTGACGACAATGCCCATGGAGCGAGCGGTACCAGCGATGATGCGGGCGCCGGCCTCCACGTCGTTAGCGTTGAGGTCTTCCTTCTTCGTGGTAGCAATCTCCTTGCACTGCTCCCAGGTCACGGAACCAACCTTGTCACTGTGAGGAACGCCGGAACCCTTCTGCAGGCCAGCAGCCTTCAGCAGCAGCTTAGCTGCTGGTGGGGTCTTCAGCTTGAAGTCGAAGGAGCGGTCTTCATAGACAGTGATCTCCACTGGCACGATGTTGCCGCGCTGAGACTCGGTTGCAGCGTTGTATGCCTTGGTGAACTCAACGATGTTCACGCCGTGGGCACCCAGTGCAGGACCAACCGGAGGAGCCGGAGTAGCCTGACCAGCCTGGATCTGCAGCTTAATGAGGCCAGTGACCTTCTTCTTTGCCTTTGCCATGTGAAAAACCTACTTTCAGTTGTCAGGCGACAGCACGCCATGGCATATCAGCGTTTCCGCCGCCCTACCGGATGCCGGAGTCTCACCGGCCACCGGAGAGGTGAAAATTCTTGATCCGAGCGCCAGGTTCAACTGGCACACGAAAAGCGGCTGCTTTTTGCAAGCCGAGCTTCAAGCCTAGTTGAGCTTCTCTACCTGATCAAATTCCAGCTCAACCGGGGTCTCACGGCCGAAGATGGACACCATCGCCTTGAGACGGTTGGCGGTCGTGTCGATCTCAGAGATGGTGGCGGAGACGGTGGCGAATGGGCCGGACAGAATCGTCACAGACTCACCCACCTCGTAATCCACCACAACCGTTTCGGATGCCGGCTTTGGTGGGGTGGCCACGCCAGTGGAGGAAACATCCACACCAGTTGCTGCTGCCGCGTTCTCGCCCTCGGTAGCTGGGGTTGCCGTCTCCGGTGGCAACAGGAACTTCGCCACCTCGCGGATCTTCACCGGGGTTGGCTTACCCTCGTTACCCACGAAGGAGGTCACACCTGGGGTATCGCGAACGACGGACCAGGAGGCATCCTGCAAGTCCATGCGCACTAGGACGTATCCCGGCAGCAACTTACGCTTGACGTTCTTCCGCTTGCCATCACGAAGCTCGGTGACTTCCTCGATTGGCACGACAACCTCGTGAATCTGGTCGTCGACACCCAGGGTCTGGGCACGCATCTCCAGGTTGGTCTTCACCTTGTTCTCGTAGCCGGAGTAGCACTGGATGATGTACCACTCGCCATCGAGCTTCTTCAGCTCACGCATAAACTGGCGCAGGCGAGCCTTGTACGCAGCCATCGCCGCATCTTCTGCGGACTGCTCAGCGCCCTCGCCGGTGGCTTCGGCACCCTCGGAAGCCCCGGCAGATTCGACGTCACTGGACTCAGAGGCAGCGGACTCGGCTGCTTCCGCGTGAGCCTCGGCAGCAGCGGCCTGCACGTCCTCCTGTGCGGACGCAGCGAGAGACTCGGCACTGACCTGCTGCGGCTCGTTGTTCTCAGTCTGATCGCTCATCTTGGATCAATCCTCCACATTCATGAAAAATCCGCCCTTGCCGTAGTGGCTAAAGGCGGTGAATTTGATGTTGCCAGTGTAGCACGCAGAGCAGAAAGGGTGCTATTTCGGCAAGCGGTTTTAGACCTGGAACATCAGATCAACAAGCTTGCTTGCTCCCCAGTCAACCCCGGCCACGAGTGCGGTCATCACAACAAGGAACACCAGCACGACGATGGTGTAGGTGACCATTTCCTTGCCGGTTGGCCAAATCACCTTCGACATCTCGCGAAACACACCGCGGAAGAAGTCCACGAGGGCAGCGAATGGGTTCTTGCGGGTTTTCACAACCTCGGGAGCCTTGGTTGCGCTGGTGGCGCGAGCGGTAGTTGCGGTTCCAGCTACTTGGCGCTTGCCAGCTGGGCGAGGAGCGCTGCCTTCACCGGCGCCGCCGGCTGCTGGGGTCTTCGTGCTCTCGTCGCTCACGTAGGAACTCCTTTAGAAGGTGGGTGACACACTACAGTTACGCGATGAATTCTAGCGTAAGAGAGTGGTGTTGCAGGGGCGACAGGACTTGAACCTGCAACCTGCGGTTTTGGAGACCGCTGCTCTGCCAATTGAGCTACGCCCCTATGCGACAATCTCACGCGCCACAACACTGCAATCGCAGCCTCGCGCACGGTGAGGTGCAACAAACGAATACCCTAGCAGGCCACTGACCGAGCTGACAAACAGACATGACAACGCGGTTAAACAGGCATGTCAACGAGCTGGGATGCCTCGCACTCAACTTCATCTAACGTTTTATCTAGCGCTTGCACTGCCGATCCAGGAAGGTGTGCAATCCCGGCAGGAACGCAAAAACGCCGCGCAACCAGGCATGCAAAAACCCCGCGTGCTTCGGAGGAAACCGAAGCAACCGCAGGGTTGTTGGTAGCGGTGGGGGGACTCGATCCCCCGACCTCACGATTATGAGTCGTGCGCTCTAACCAGCTGAGCTACACCGCCACAATGCTGTCATCTCCACTGACTCGATCAACGGTCCGTGGTTCTCACTTCGCGTGACGGCCGAGAAAATGACTGAGCCCCCTGACGGAATCGAACCGTCGACCTTTTCCTTACCATGGAAACGCTCTGCCGACTGAGCTAAGGGGGCATTGCATCAATGCATCTGGAAACTTGCTAACGCTCGTGTTCCGTTTGCCTGAAGCCTGGAGTAGCTTAACCAGCAATCACTCATTTACACAAATCGCCAGTTCAATCGCGCTTTTAGTGGCGTCGTTCACTACACATCGCACAGCACTTCACCCCCAACGCACTTCACCACCCCACCGCAGAGCCACACCCCGTACAACAACCACCCCACCTCACCGGTTTTCCACACTTCACCCCGCCGCCCTTGCCGCTCGCGACACAGTTGCACATTCTCCACCGCTTCACTGAAGCCGACCTGGCGTTTCACACCCGACATCGGCAAGGAATGTGCAACCATGTCGCACCCCACTCCGCACACACAGACAGCAGCAGACAGGAAAAGACCCCAGAGCATTCAGTCTCTGGGGCCCTAGTTGTGCCAGATGATGGATTCGAACCAACGTAGGCAGAGCCGACGGATTTACAATCCGCTCCCTTTGGCCGCTCGGGCAATCTGGCGTGCACCATGATCACGGTGCGCTGGTTACTCTACTACGAGTACCATGGATTTGCGCAAATCAGCTGGTCAAGCTGCGTTATCCCAGACGCACCAAGGAGAACTTCATCAGCTGACGCAGCGCCGCCGTCACTTCGTTATCAGGCAGCTTCGCCAGCTCAATCTCGGCCAGTTGACGGTAATGCTCCACGTCCTTCAGAGCCTTCTCACGCCCTTGCGAAGAACGAATCAGGCGGAGAGCCTCTTCCAGCAACGCATCGTCCGTGACAGGACCAACGAGAATCTCCCGCAGGCGCTCTCCAACCTCGCCCTCTTGCCGCATTGCATATAGCACAGGAAGCGTGAAAACGCCCTCTCGCAGGTCGGTACCTGGGGTCTTACCGGACTCCTTCGGGTCAGACCACACGTCGATGATGTCATCCACGATCTGGAAGACCTGCCCCATGTGGCGCCCAAACTTGTGCAACGCCTCAACCTGCTCCCGCGGCGCGCCGGCGTGGAGCGCCCCGAGGAATCCTGCGGAGGCAATGAGTACGCCGGTCTTCTCCTGGATCACGGTCATGTAGTGCTCGATGGCATCCTTCCCCTCGACAGCCCCCACGGTTTCGCGCATCTGCCCGGTCACCAGCTCCTGGAAGGCTTCCGCAAAGTGCGCAACAGTCTCCGTCCCCAGCGTCGCCATCAGCTTGGACGCCACGGCGAACAGGTAATCGCCTGCGAGGATTGCCACGGAGTTATTCCAGCGCGCATTGGCGGATTCAGCACCACGGCGCCGCTCGGCCTCATCCATCACGTCATCGTGGTAGAGCGTCGCCAGGTGCGTCAGCTCCACAACGACGGCGGCTCGTACAACATCCTCGGCAGTCGGGTTACTTCCATAGCGGGCAGCAAGCAGAGCGAACATCACGCGGAAGCGCTTGCCTCCGGCTTCCGCCAGGTGACGGATCTTGTCAGTGAGGAAGGTCTCTCCCTGGGACAGCTCATGCATCAGCATGTTTTCTGCACGCTGCAGGCCCTCGGTGAGAGCTGCATTGAGCTCGGGATTTCCCAGGTCTGGCGCCACTGGAGTGGTCTGCGCCTCGGCACTGTACGTGGTTGCCATGTCCGTGGTCAGCCTCATCAAAACTCGTTTGTAGGGTCCTTCGTGTGTTACTGGCGGCGCGGGAGTTGCCCTGTCAGTAGCCACACTTCATCTTCCGATACCTTATCCCACCTCGGTGGCTTGGCGTGTATCAGCCCGCTGTTCCACCGCCCCTCCCCCGCGGTGAGGTGCCGTCCAGGTGTTAGGTCAGCTTCATGCGACCTTCGTGCGACAATGGTGGACGATGAATCCGCACATATCCTCCCCTTCGCCTGCGTCACTTTCCCCCACTTCTTCGAACCAGTCGGGGGCGTTGACCGCTGACGTCGTGGTTGTTGGCGCCGGCCCAGCCGGTTCCGCGGCTGCTTACTGGGCTGCCGCAGCCGGCCTGGATGTGCTCGTCGTTGACATGGCCCAGATGCACCCGTCCGGACGGGATAAGACGTGCGGGGATGGTCTTACGCCGCGAGCTATTGGGGCTTTAGAGCGAATGGGGGCGGGGTACGTGCTGGATAACCGCCCGCGCATCGAGGGTTTGAAGCTGCATGGTTTCGGCGGCTCCGTCACCGCGCCGTGGCCTGAGGGTGGCGCGTTTCCGGCCCGCGGTTCCGCTGTCTCACGCATGCAATTGGATGTCGCGCTCCTCAATCATGCGATGAAGGCCGGTGCGCGTTTCCAGGGCGGGTTGAAGGTCATCGACGCCACCAGCCAGCGCCCTGGGGTCATCTCTGAACTTCATGCAGTAGATGAGCACAAGCAGCCCGTCCCCCTGCGTGCGCGCCAGTACGTTCTGGCAGAGGGCGTGCGCAGCACCGTAGCCCGCAAGGTTGGTGTGCATTGGTTGCGGGACATGGTCCACGGGGTCGCGGCCCGCAGCTATGTGAGCACCCCTCGCGGCGAAGAGCCGTGGATCCACTCCCATCTGGAGCTGCGCGACAGCGATAGCGTGGCGCAGCCGGGATACGGGTGGATCTTCCCACTCGGCACTGATGAGGACGGGCAGGGGCGCGCCAACCTCGGCTGTGGCGCGCTGGCTACCGGCAAACGACCAGCCAAGGTCAATACCAAGAAGCTCCTGCGGCATTATGCGGCACAGGTCGCGGATGAATGGGGCGCGGGCGCCCCCCAGCAGATCACCAGCGCTCTCCTGCCGATGGGAGGAGCTGTCACCCGCACGGCTGGCGTGAACTGGGCCGTCATCGGCGATTCTGCGGCACTGGTCAACCCGCTCAACGGTGAAGGTATTGATTATGGCTTAGAGAGCGGGCGCATGCTCGTGGAGCTACTCCCCGATGCGCTCCGCAACAAGGATGGCCTGCAGTTCTCCTGGCCGAACCGTCTGCGCGAGGAATACGGCGCGGCCTTTAGCCTGGCGCGCCGCCTAGCACTGTTACTGACGATGCCGGGACTGCTCAGCGCCGTTGGGCCGATCGGCATGCAGGGCCCGCTGGCGAATACGGTCATGGGTTCCGCAGCACGACTCATGGGCAACCTTGTCACCCCGCAGGATCGCGACATAACAGCAAGGCTGTGGCGCGCCGCCGGTGCGCTATCGATCAGGGCTGATGCCATCTTCGCGGCGGACTCCCGGCCGCTATTCGGCCTCACAATGCGCTAATTGGTCAGCGTTCGGCCACAGACCCGGCATGCGGACTGGTGGCGTCGAGCAAAAACGGGGCCTAGCTAGTTGAGCGGTTTGGTGGCCGCGTGCAGCGCGACAATGCCACCGGTCAGGTTCTGCCAGCCGGCGTTCTCCCAGCCATTGGCATTGATCTCTGCGGCCAGCTGCTCTTGGTTCGGCCACGCGCGGATGGACTCTGCCAAATAGACGTAGGCGTCCGGGTTGGAACTGACGACTTTCGCCACCCGCGGCAGCGCGCGCATCAGGTACTCCTTGTAGAACGTGGAGAACACCGGCGCCACCGGGGTGGAAAACTCGCCGACGACCAGTGTTCCGCCCGGCTTGGTCACGCGCGCCATTTCGCGCAGCCCCGCGCGGAAGTCCACGATATTGCGCAGGCCGTAGTTGATCGTCACGGCATCGAAAGTCTCGTCTGCGAAGGGCAGCTTGGTGCCATCGCCGCAGACCATGGGTAGCTTCCGGTACTGGCCGGCGCGGAGCATGCCTTGGGAGAAATCACAGGCCACGCAGAATGCGCCGGACTTGGCGAACTCCTCTGTGGACACGCCCGTACCTGCAGCGAGATCTAGGACCTTATCGCCGGGCTTGAGGTTCAGGCGGCGGCGTGTGCGCTTGCGCCAGTAACGGTCCTGGCCAAAGCTCAACACCGTGTTGGTAATGTCGTACTTCCGGCCGACCTCATCGAACATGGAGGCGACTTCTTGGGGTTTCTTTTCCAGACTTGCGCGTGACACAGTAGGCCATTGTAGCCCGCAGCGGTGCTTGGGCGTACAGCCCCACTCCGTCCTCCGAGGCTACGAACCCCTCAAGCCACGGGAGCTTTTCTACGCGACGTGGGGGCTACCGCCGCCACGCTGGCCTGGGCGCCCGCTGAGCTGCCGATCCTGGCTCCGCCGTGGGGTGGCTGCCGCATTCTGGGTCCGCACCAGAGGAGTAAAACGCTGATTCTGCGCTGCCACGCGCAATCCCATCGCCTGGGCGTAGTAACCCATGAGCTGCTCACACAATCCATCCCACGTTTTACCTTGCACCGTCATCAGGGCATGTGCTCGCATAGTGGCCAAGCCGGTTTCTAAGATCGCGTCCACAGCACCGGGGAGATCGCGTTCGAAGCTATCGACTTCCAACAGGTAGCCATTGACGCCCGGCGCGATGAGGTCCACCGGGCCTCCCGCCGCAGGGGCGATGGCGGGCACTCCGGAGGCGTGCGCTTCCTGGATCGCTTGGCAGAAGGTCTCAAACTGACCGGTATGAACAAACACATCGAGGCTCGCATACGCCTGTGGCAGGTCGTCGCCATACATGCCGCCGGTGAACACGGCGGTGGGCAATTCCTGCCGCAGCAGGCCCTCATCGGGGCCATCGCCCACCACAACCAGCTGCACGTCTTCCCGGTCGTTGAGGGCACGCAGGCGGGCGACTGATTTCTCTGCAGCTAAGCGCCCCACGAAGCCCACGATGCGCCGCTCCATCAGGGGCACGCTCGATGGCTTCCCCACAGCGCGCCGCAGCTGGTCGCCTTCGCGTAGCCATGATTCCCGTACGGCTTCACTGCGCTTGCAGGGATGGAAGCGATCGGTATCCACACCGCGCCCCCAGTGGTAGACGTTGCGTATACCGTGGGCTTCCAGCTCGCCGATGGTCAGGGAGCTCGGCGCCAGCGTCAGCGCGCACTGGTTGTGGAACGCACGGGTCCACTGCCACGTGGCGTTGATCAGGGCCTTGAGCTTGTAGTTCTTAGCAAAGCCGGCCACATCCGTCTGGAACACAGCCACACACGGCACGTTCAGCGCCTTAGCCGCGAAAGCTCCTGCAGCACCGAGTACGAACGGGCTGGCCAGATGCACCACGTCCGGACGGAAGCGGGAGAGTTCCTTCAACACACCTGGCAGTGGCACACCGATGGGGAGGGAGTTGATGCCGGGCATCTCGATGGTTGGCACGCGCATGATCCGGAAACCCTCGTACTCGAAGATTTCCTCCTGGTGGTCGCGTGCTCCCGGGGCGATCACCACCGCTTCATGGCCATTTCTGCGGAGGTACTCCAGCACACGGAGGACGGAGTTCACCACTCCATTGACGTTGGGGAGGAAGCTTTCAGCAACGATGGCTACACGCATGTCTGTCAGCTTCTCCTTTCCAGGTCACTACGCGGTGGCATCAATGTAAAAAACCGGGCAACACTTCCTTAACTTGAAGTTACTTCCTTCGCCTTTCCAGCCGGAGCACCAGCGCCCAGAGCAGCGCGCCCAGGACCAGTACCACGGCAATACTCGATAGCGCCGGCAAGAAGGCCAATGTCCACGTTCGCCCTTCGACCTTCACATTTGCCGGGTTGGAGGCCTGATATTCCACTCGCACCTTCTGCCCCCGCTCCAGACCCGTGGGGTATTTCAATCCCTCGTTGGGCTGGTGGTAATTACCCCGTTCATCGCGGAAAAGGACCGTCGTTCGCATGGTGCCCACGTCGATGACTTCGGCGGTGGCGGTGGCTTTATCCCGCGCAATGGCGGCGTCGTTGATGGCAGCAGTGACCACCATGCCGGCGCAGACGAGGACGAAGAAAGCCACCACCGCCAGCACCGCTTGTTTGGCACGACGGAAGATCTGATCCCTTCGTTTTTGCGCGGCCAGCTGCCCGCCCTCCACCACTGTGTTCGCCCCGCCCGGTGTCATGAAGGGGTCACCGCCTGTGCGATCTTTTTCTCCATTTCCCGACGCCACGCCCGATCGACTCGAGCTTCCACCACCGTGATGCCGGTGGCCGGCACTTCAGCGTGTTCGGCGAGGAGTTCGGCCAGCTCAGTGACGTTATCTGCGCGACGGTATTCCACTCCGAAACCTTCACACAGAGGCTCGATGGCCACATCCACCGGTGTCCCAAAAACCCGTTCGTAGGCAGCAGTTCCGTCGCCGAATGTGCGGAGTTTATCTACCCCCGGCTCGAGCGATTCGAAGATCGCGCCACCGGCATCGTTGACGACAACGATCAGGAGATTCTCGGGGCGACGTTCCATGGGGCCAATGTTCAGTCCCGTGAGATCGTGCAGAAACGTGAGGTCTCCCATGACAGCGATGGTGCGAGGGGCACGCATCGCGGTGGGATCCATCGCTGCGTGAGCCATGGATACTCCGACGGCAGTGGAGACTGTGCCGTCGATCCCCGCTGCACCGCGACTGGCGATGGTGCGCACGCCATCGAAGGGCAACCCAGCCCGCGACGCATCACGGATAGCACTGGAAGCCCCGAGCACGAGGGCATCCCCATCACGCAGCGAATCCGCCACGACCGCCACTGCGTGCAGGCCGGTGAAGTGTTCATCGGCGGAAGTGGACAGCACGTCTCGGACGGCCCCGGCCCCCAAGTCGCTGATCGCCTCGCACACCTTAGTCCACCCTGCTGGGTGCTCACCGACAACCTTCACCATGCTTGCGACCTCGGCGACATTGCCGGTGACATTGGTGACCGTCGTGGTTTCCGTGATGACCACCACGCGAATCGACTCATCTGCCAGGAGTCGGGAGACAGGACGGTGCAAGGTTGGGCGCCCAATGACAACAATCTGCTCTGGCCGCGTCGTCGCGGAGTACTCGCCCTGGGAGACGGCTCCCGCGGTGAACATCGCGGCGCCCGCGGAGTGGACGGGAAAATCCGGTGCTGGGGCGATAGGTTCAGCGAGCGCCGGCACGTCGGCCAGCTCGTCCATAACGCTGCGCGCCCAGGCATCATCGGTCACGGCTCCAGCCACAACAAGCGTGCGCAACGAGAGATCCACCGTCGCGCAGCCATGCGGCAGCGGGCGGGGGCCAGCCCCCACGGGGTTCTGCGCGTCATCAGGCTTCGCTTCCGCTTCGGCTTGGGCACGCAGACTGAGGTGATCCAGGTTGTCAGGCACAAGGGGTTCCACGAGGGGAACATCAATGTGCACGCCACCGCCGGCGATGGGATCAATAGCAGCGAATACACCCTCGCGAGCGATTGCGCGCACAGCATCGTGGTCAACCGGCTCGCTCATCGCCAGCCCCTGCAGGCTGAGGGTCTTCACTGCATGCGGACCGAAGATCTCCGCCTGCTCGATGGTCTGGTTGGCACCCGTTCCGACCAATGACAGTGGACGATTGGCGGACAGCACCATCAGTGGCACGTGAGATAGGCTCGCCTCCACCATCGCCGGGAGACAGTTGGCAACTGCGGTTCCAGAGGTCATCACCACCGGCACAGCCCGCCCAGTGGCTTTCGCCAACCCGAGGGCCAGAAATGCTCCCGTGCGTTCATCGGTACGGACGTGCAGGCGCAGTCGCCGGGCGCGGTCGGCCTCTGCCAATGCAAGGGCGAGTGGGGCCGAGCGGGATCCCGGGCACACTACAGCCTCCCTCACTCCTCCACGGATCAACTCATCGACAAGGATGATGCTCGCCTCCATGGCAGGGCTGAGATCCTGTGGGCTCTGCATGTCGTTCAGTGTGTCTGGCTCCTTCACGCCTACAAACTTACGTCAGGTGTGAGACATCGTTCCTCCCCACCCACGCATCCCTCACACCCTGACATCACATGGCGCTCGCCCCGCGCCGCGGCAGACCTACTTGAGTAGTTTCATATCTTGGGCTGCGGCGATGAGCATCCGATCGACACCATTGAGCAGCTCATCCGCAATCGTCGGGTCCACTCCGGGTTCCCGGCGCGCCGCGAGTAGTTCTTTTTGCGCTGCCTTGAGCGATAGGTAGCGCACATGGTTCGCCCTTTACAGGTAGGTGTACGCTGCGCGCAGCCGTTCAATCCACCAATCTTTGCGCGCGCCAGTAAGCACACACTCCCCGAGCACCGCCGCGTCCGGCACGATGTCGGCGACCTCCATGTGCCCGTCGACGATCTCCCGGTGGCCAACATCGGTGGAGAACAACCCACCCGTCGCTAGCCCTGCCGGCTGAATGGCGACAGGCATGGCGTCGTCGTCATAGAGCTGGGGCAGGCTCGCCGCCGCGTAAATTCCCGCGCCCATGCCCACAGCGGAATCCAACGCGGAGCTAATCGTGATCGCCACGCCGCGATCCGCCACATCATGGGCAATGTCCAGCAGCGTATCGATTCCACCCAGTGGCGGGACCTTCAGCACCGCAACATCGCAGGCATTCGCATCTACAACCTCCCGCACCGCAGCCTTCGGGTCGTCGCTCTTGCGGATCGCCTCGTCAGCTGCCACGCGCACAAACAACCCGCGGCGCGGCAGCTGGCGACGCACCTCCGCCAGCTCAGCAATGGTGGCGCAGGGCTGTTCCAGGTAATCCAACGGGCCAGAAGCGGTCAACGCCGTAGCGGCCTCCAATGCTTGCTCCACCGACCAGCCACCATTGGCATCTACCCGCACCACCGGCCGCTCCCCGCCCTGGCCTGTGTGCCCGACCTCGGCAAACCACTCCCGCACCGCATTGACGCGCGCAACGTCATCGGCCAATACTTGGCCTTTCTCCGCGACCTTCACCTTCACCGTCTGGCAACCTGGGTAGCGGCGCATCAGCTGATCGATGATCGCTACCCCATCGCCCCCACGGACATCCACCGCAGGAATAGTGGCGTTGACCTCTACGCGCTGGCGAACCGGTTGCGCAGACACACCCCCGAATCCGAAATCCACCGCATGCCGCAGCCACCGGGCAGCCTCTTGTGGCTCATACTCCACAAAGGGCGCCCACTCGGTCCAGCGGTCTGTGGCGTCGAATAAACACACTTCCCTCACCGTCACACCGCGAAACGGCACCCGCATCGGCAGCGCAATGGGGTGGGCGCGGGCGATGAGCTCATCGAGTTCGATCATGATCACTAGACTGCCATGTATGACTGACAACCCCACCGGCAACCCCTTTGACCCAACCCAATGGCGCGAAGTCCCAGGCTTCGAGTTCACGGACATCACCTACCACCGGCACGTCGGCGAGGAGCGTAAAGATGGCATCGTGCGCATCGCCTTCGACCGCCCGGAGGTGCTCAACGCCTTCCGCCCGCACACCGTCGATGAGCTTTACCGGGCCCTCGACCACGCACGGCGTAGCCCCGACGTGGGAACCATCCTGCTCACCGGCAACGGCCCGAGCCCCAAGGATGGCAAGTGGGCCTTCTGCTCCGGCGGCGACCAGCGCATCCGTGGGCGTTCCGGTTACCAATACGCCACCGAGCATGATTCCGACGTCACCGCGGCGACGGCCGACACCATTGATGAAGCCCGGTCTAAGGCCGAAGGCGGGCGCCTGCACATCCTCGAGGTGCAGAGGCTGATCCGCACGATGCCGAAGGTGGTAATTTGCCTGGTCAATGGTTGGGCTGCGGGTGGCGGGCACAGCCTCCACGTGGTCTGCGACCTGACGCTGGCCTCCCGCGAGCATGCGCGATTCAAGCAGACGGACGCGGACGTGGGGTCCTTCGACGCTGGCTATGGCTCCGCGTACCTCGCTAAGCAGGTTGGGCAGAAGTTCGCGCGGGAGATCTTCTTCCTGGGCGATACCTACGATGCGGAGACGATGCACCGCATGGGTGCCGTCAATGCCGTGGCCGATCACGCAGAGCTGGAGGCTACCGCGATTGAGTGGGCGCGCAAGATCAACACCAAATCCCCGACTGCGCAGCGCATGCTGAAGTTCGCCTTCAACCTGACGGACGATGGACTGATGGGCCAGCAGGTGTTTGCCGGCGAAGCAACGCGCTTGGCCTACATGACCGACGAGGCCGTGGAGGGGCGTGATTCCTTCTTGGAGAAGCGCGATCCGCGATGGGAGAGCTTCCCTTACTACTACTAGGGATTACTCCTAGGGACGACGGCTAAGTTCCTAGGGTTTTCAGGGCCCGGGAAGTTATCCCGGGCCTTTACGCAACCTGGGCAGCTTGTGGTGGCCCCGCTCTTTTTGGGGGCGGGCCCACTTTTTCATCGGCAGAAGAGCGCTTTCATGGGGAAAGAGCTACGATGGAACACATCAATGCTTGACACTCCCCACTATTTTTCTTAGGGTGAGGTTTCATAAGACTGCCAGTTTTCACCGAAGGGCAGAATGCCATTTCAAGGCACGCGCCCTATGGGCTCTCATTCACCGTGAGCCCTAAGGAATCTCATTCACCTTCAGAACTGTCAACCCAAAAACTCTGGAGAGCTACCCCAGACAACACACCGGAAGGAGTGACCCGATGCTTTCCCGCCTGAAGAAGTTCCTCGCCCCCTTACGAGCAGCTCGAACATCGAGTCACTCGGGTTCTATCCGCGCACTCACCCCAGCTCATACGCGGATCATCAACCGCGAACCCGTCCTCGTTCCAGTTGGCGCACGGATTCCACTACCCGATGGTTCCTGGCTACCAGCAACCGAACGTCGACTCGCCCGCTACTTCCGTGCAGAAGCCGACCTAGCAACGCCTTCACTCAACGCCCTAGACACGCGTAGCCCCAGCTACCTCAATGTCATCAGCTACTTGGTGGACGTGGGTCGCACCCCCGCAACCTCGATGGATGCTCAAGAGGCTTTCGTGGCGATTCACGGCCGTGTTCCAGGCCCAATCGAACTGGATATTATTCGTACGCAGCTCAAGCAGTTCGGTTTCCTCGCCGACTAGCAACAAGCCCTCCCTACCCAAGCCCTCGCTGTCCAAACTTTCACTGCCCGAACTCTCACTGTCCCCAGCCCTCGCTGTCCCGCCCCTCACTGTCTCAGGGGTTGTCTACACTTCGAGTCATGAGTACTGCACTGCGCACGGTCATCGCCGATCCCTCTAACTTGCCCCCCTTGATCGCTGCTTTGGCCGAGGTCCTGGAGGGAAGCCAGTCCTACCTCCCCCTACCACCGGCCTCCACTCCCGCGGCCACTGTGGCCAACGAGGACCTCGCCTCGCTGATGCGAGCCGGCACAGAGATCATGCCAGGGACTCTCATCGCCTGCACTTCTGGTTCCACGGGCACCCCGAAGGGAGCCCTGTTGACCGCCAGCAACCTGCGCTCCTCCGGCGAGGCGACCGCCGCCTATCTCCAAGAGACGTTCGGCTCCAAACCCGGCGCGTGGCTCCTCACGCTCCCTCCGCACCACATTGCAGGTCTGCAAGTCATCCTCCGCAGTATCTCCGCAGGCTGCACCCCGCTCGTCGCCTCCCACTTAGTCGACTCCGCACCATTCACCGTCGAGAGTTTCATCGCCGATACCGAGCGCCTGCAGCAGGCTTACCCAGATCGGGACCTCTACACCTCCCTCGTTCCCACCCAGCTCGAGCGGCTCGCCGCAAACCCCGGCACTCCACAGCGCACCGCAGCACTCGAGGCACTAGCCTCCTATTCCGCAATCCTCGTCGGCGGGGCCGCCAGCCGCACCGAGCTCATCGACTCGCTCCGTGCCCAAGGCATACACCTCACCCTGACGTACGGCTCCAGCGAAACCGCAGGTGGAATGGTCTACGACGGGCACCCACTACCCGGCGCCAGCGTCACCATCGAAGATCCTGACGATACCGGTCGCGGCCGCGTGATTCTCTCCGGCCCCATGGTCGCCCGCGGATACCGGAACGCCCCAGGTAGCCCAGCCTTTCCGCTCGCCGGGACGTTCGTCACTTCCGACCTTGGCACCATGACCGACGCCGCCCTCTCCATCCTCGGACGCGCCGATGGAGCCATCAACTCAGCCGGTTACAAAGTCCTCCCCGAGGATGTCGAGCGTGCAGTACACGCCACGCTCCCAGAAGTCACCCTCGCCGATGGCAGCACCGTGCCCACACAAACCCTGTGCGCCACCGGCATCGAAGATCCCCAATTCGGCCAAGCGATCGCATTGGCGATAGAGGGTGGCGTCGAAGAAAAGGACGGTCACCACAAGCCAACCGACATCACCACACAGGTGCGCGACGCCCTACGCGGCCGGGTTACGAAGCACTTGATTCCACAGCGGGCCGTGCTCGTTTCGCAGTTGCCAACAAGCGGCCCCGGCAAGATCAATCGCAAGGAGGTCGCGAAGATTTTCCAGCAGTAGCGGACTTGTTCCGAGAATAACAGGAACGGAAGGACGCGCTTTGTCATCGACTCGCCTACTGATCCCTGCACGCCGCGGACTACAGTAAGGGAGTTGATTTCCGCACAGTTCACTGGAGGATCACCCACATGACTGAGGGCACCACCCCGGCCCACAACGGCGCACGCTACTCGGGCGCCAGCTTCGGCGAATGGCTCGAAGGAGCGCGACCCCACACGTGGGCCAACGCCTTCGCCCCAGTGCTTGCAGGCACCGCAGCAGCTCAACTTGGCGGTGGCGCGGACTGGCTGCGAGCTATTCTGGCGGCGATCGTGGCACTGGCTCTCATCATCGGCGTGAACTACGCCAACGACTACTCAGACGGTATTCGCGGTACCGACGACGACCGCTCCGGCCCGCTGCGCCTCACCGGGTCAGGACTGGTCGAGCCCAAGAAGGTGAAGTACGCAGCGTTTCTTAGTTTCGCGGTGGCGGGTGTGGCCGGTGTTGGGCTGAGCTTCATGAGTGCCCCGTGGCTGATCCTCATCGGCGCGGCATGCATCCTCGGCGCGTGGTTCTACACAGGGGGTAAGAATCCTTATGGCTACCGTGGCCTTGGGGAGGTCGCAGTCTTCATCTTCTTCGGTTTGGTCGCGGTTCTCGGCACGGAGTTCACCCAGACGGACACCGCGTCGTGGCGCGGCGTTGCCATGGCCGTTGCTGTCGGCGCACTGTCCAGCTCTGTCAATCTGGCTAATAACTTGCGCGATATCCCCACCGACCGCGAGGCCGGCAAGATCACCCTCGCTGTCCGTTTAGGCGACGCCAACACCCGCTACCTATGGCTTTCCCTCATCGGTATCGCAGTATTGCTGACGGTGGTGATGTCTGTCGGCCACTGGCCAGCGTTGCTGGGGCTGATCGCTGTTCCTTTGTGGGGTATCGCTGCGCAACCGGTCATGAGGAAGGCCATGGGGCGTGAGCTCATCCCCGTGCTGGGGCTGGTCGGCCGCGGCATGCTGCTGTGGAGTGTCGTCATGCTTCTCGGTGCGTTTCTCTAGGCGCCCCTAGGCGCGGCTTCCCCTTCGCCACGCGAACCCATCATTGTCAGCTAATGCCAGGTTTTTGGAGGAAATCAGCACCAAAACCACCCAAAACACGGCAAAACCTGACACATGCCATCACTGCACAACCCCTCTCCTCACCACCGTCGCCCGCAAACCCTGACACACCACCCTCGCCCGCTAACCCGCTACCATCGCCGCGCGGTAGCCCTCTACCACCACCGTCACCCGCTAACCCGCTACCATCGCCGCGCGGTAGCCCTCTACCACCACCTCGCGCAACACACCGCCGCGACTCATTTGAGCCACCTGTCCTGTACCGGCCTAAGCAATACACTGTGTTATAGTCTGTAATACAGATTGTATTATTAATAGCGATACAGGAGGGTGGCCTCAACGTGTTCATCCACCTCAACCCCACCTCCACCATCCCAATATTCCAGCAGATCCACGACAGGATCATCGAGGGAATCGCCCGCGGAGAGATCCGCCATGGCGACAAACTCGACCCCGTGCGAAGGGTCGCTGCGGAATTTGGCATCAACCCAGCCACTGTCCAAAAGGCCTATGACCTGTTGCGGGCAGATGGTGTCGTGGTCACCGAAAAGAGAACGGGAAGTACAGTCCGCATTTCCGCACGGCCCACTGATGAACAGCGCGCCCAGCTGCGTGAAAAGCTCAACCGGACAGCATCCCGCGCGGCCATCCAAGGTTTCACCGAAGAGGAGATCCATGCCGAGTTGGCCAGCGTCCTCGCGGAAATCACAATCGCCGGTTCCAGCAAAGCCGAAAGCAATGGGCAGATCCGGAAGACAAGCGCCGTAAGAGGGCCACAAGTTCTGCAGCGTGGGGCCACTTCCGCCTCGGGAGCTCCCGACTCCAGTCGCACGGCCACCACCACGTCAGGAGATGCCAGGTTTTTGGAGGAAATCAGCACCAAAACCACCCAAAACACGGCGAAACCTGACAGGTCACCGTAGAACACCGCCAACGCCAGCACACGCCACCACCACCGCACTAGCCCAGCACACCCCAACCCCTGACACACCGCCACAAACACCAGAAAGGACGAAACCAACCATGGCTTCCGCAGTCTTCCCGCTGACACTCGTGGCAATGATCGTAGCACTGACCGCCACCATCGCATTCACCCCGACCATCAGCACCCCAACAACCCCCCTCGGCGTCCGCGTGCCGAAAAATCACCTCGATGACCCCGCGGTCACCCGCGCATTGAGAAACTTTCGCCGCATCGTCCTCGTCACCGGCGCCATCGCGGTCCTCGTCACGCTCGCTGCCTGGAATCAGCCGATCATCGCCTCTCTGACCACGTTCATCGTGGTGGCAGGCAGCCTGTTCGCTTACGTTTCCCCACGCAAAGGCATCATCGCCGCGAAGCAGCAGGGCCGCTGGTTCGACGACATTGAAACCATCATCGCTGGCCGCGTTGCCCAGTCCCGTTTCCCACAAAAGCTCCGGGAACTCACCACACCACGTTTCCCTTGGATTTGGGTGCTGGGGTCCTTGTTGGCCATCTCAGCTTCGGTCGTTTTCGTTCTAACGCACTGGTCAGAGATCCCGGATGTCATCCCGACGCACTGGAATGGCTCGATGGAGGCTGATGCGTGGTCGGAGAAGTCGGTCGGTTCGGTGTTCTTCGCAACGTGGGTGGGCCTGGGAATGCTGGCGTTGCTGGCCGGTGTGGCCTCGACGATCCAGTGGGCTCACGTCCACAATCGTTCGGATCGCTCCATCAAGGGCAGCATTCGCACCGCAGCGAACTTGGCCGGTACGAATACCGCGCTGGGTGTGCTCATCTTCATGTTGTGCGTGCCAACGGCTTTTCTGCAGGTCGTGTCGGTGGTTCCGCAGTACATGGATCTTCTGCCGTTTGCGTTCACTAGTTTGTTGATCTGCGCTGCGCTGGGATCTGTGATCGTGCTTGCGATCGTTTACGTCACGATCAGCCGCGCGGATGACGCGCTACAGGGCATCGAGTTCGGCGATGAATCGGAGCTTGAGTCCCCGGATAATGACAAGTTCTACAAGTTGGGCATGTTTTATTACAACCCTGATGACCCGGCCGTCATGGTGGAGAAGCGCTTTGGCACGGGCATTGATTTCAATTACGCCCACTGGCAGGGGAAGGTCTTCCTGACGTTCGTCTTGCTCGTTCTCGTGGGTTCCCTCTCCCTCCCCTTCCTCCTCTAGTTTTCTCTCCTTCCCTTTCTGCCCGACGCCACCAGTCCGCTCCCACAGAACAACACCCCAAGGAACAAATGTTCGTGGGGTGTTGTGTCGCGTGAATACGGAGCGGGATTAGCCGTCGAGGCGCTCCTCCAGCTGGCGGCGCATCTGCTGCTTGTGCTCACGGCGACCAGCGTCCCAGGTGTAGAGGGCATTGGTTGCCCGTAGGCGTTGCTTCTTGAAGATGAGCATGGATAGCGGCAGCGCGACGAGAAGCGCGAGGACCATGCTGATGAGCAATGGGAAGAATTTTGCCATGCCGAGCAGGATCACAGCGGAGTGGATGATGAAGGTCAGAACGATGAACAGTAGGAGGCGAAGCGCGCCGTAGATGAGGACATCTTTGAGAGCTTGTCCACCTAGCTTCGGTTTAGCCGTGGGGTCGGTTGCACCAGCAGCATTTGTCCCCTTCGCGGCGGTGTGGTGGGCCGCCGGATCCGCAGTGTTCTCGGCTGGATTCTGAGGCTGTTCACTCTGGTTAGTCACGCTGTACAGATTACGGTTGACCGTGGGCTTTGGCGAATCACCACGCACTCGCAGCAGTATGACTTCTTTCCTTGCACGTGAACTCTCGCCAAGCAAGCTTCTCCCCCCCCAACACGCTCACTCGCACAGAGCACGCTTGGGCACAGCACACATACTCGCGCCGCGCTGTCATTTTCCCCTACGATGGGGTGCAGTAGTTAAAGCAGTGAAACAATGCTGCTTTCCGCCACCCAACCCCTTTTTGGAGTGATAACCACCGTGGGTCGCCTGGTCATCCTGGTTCTCATCATCGTCACCATCGTTGTCCTGTGGAAAGCGTTCGGCCCGGGCTCCCGCACCGGCACTTCCGCCGGAGGACGCATGGGCTCAGGCGAATGGAAGAACCTCGGGCGTAAGAAGCAGCAGGAACTGCCCGCCAAGGGGCCCGACGATGATCCTGATTTCCTGTGGAATATCGAAAAGGAGCGCTTCAAGCAGCGCCGTGAGGCCGAGCGGAAGGCGGAGCGGGAAGCGGAAGAGTTACGTTTGCGCCGGAAGATGGAGCAAAAGTACGGCAAGAATGCGGACAATAGGGCGGACAAAAAGGCGGATCATACTGACACTCCAGAGCCACCCCGCACGAAAGACGATCCGCAATCCACTCGGGACGACGATCCGCAGGCCAGCTAAAGACAAACTCACTCTCCGAGCAAGCCCCAAGCAGGCCAGCACCTAGAGCAGGCTAATACGCGGCGACATACCCGTGCGGAAGTGGTCGATCAGCAGAAATACGTTGTCCCACTTCTTGTAGATCTCGGCCCGATGCAGTAGCTCCTCGCGCTCACCCTGAAGCGGCGCACCCGCACGCTGCGCCGCTTCCAGCACCATGCCTGCCAGCTCAGGGGAGATGTCGCTGAAGTGGGCGTAGTCCAAAGCCGGGTCGCCAACGGTCATATCGGAGAAGTCGATCACTCCGATGCCTCCCTGCGGATCCCACAGCATGTGCGTGCTGTACAGGTCACTGTGTGTCAGGCACCGCTGCTGGTGGGGGCGACGGATCAGCGCATCAACCTCCGCGAAGATCTCGCGCACCACCTCCATCTCCTCACCGGAGATATTGGGCTCCAGGAACACCGGCGCGCGCCGCTTCATGAGGGCAAACTTGCCCGGAAGCGACCGTGGGGTGCTGTTGAGCTCACTCGTGGCGGCACCGTCTTTCCACCAGGACTCCACTTTCCGCACCGGCGGCAGGTCCGGATCCAGCCTGCGCATGCCGGCGAGCATACCACCCAACTGGGAGGCAGCCCACTGCCGGTCCTCATCCCCCAGCGTTTCCCACACCTCGGCGGTCAGTGGCCCGCCCCGCACCTCAGTCTGCATTGTCAGCATCAGCGGCTGGTCGGTGGCGAACGTTCCTCGCACATAGGACTGCCGCACCGTGCCAGGCACCCGCACCGTATCTGCAATGCGATTGTCGGTGGCTGCGTCCTCCGTGGCGTCGAATCCCTCGTACTCTGCGCGCGCAGCGGCGAGACGCAGCTTCGTCAGCTGGGCCACCACAGCGGATTCCAAAGGCGCTTGCACACGATAAGCCTCCGTGTAGGGTACCCGCACCACGACGGTCTCCGGGATCATGTCCGCCAGCTCACCCTCGCTGGAGGACACCCCGTGGAGTTTCGCCACGGCGTGATCCATCCCCTGCTCGGGAATACTCACGGAATCCCAGGTCAAATCACGCCATGTGCGCGCAACGAGATCTTCCACGGTCTCCGGCTCAACGACCAAACCGTGGGAACCAACAGGGTGGGAATCGTGCCTACTCATTACCTGTGAGTCTACTTGCCCCGCTCCAGCAGCCCGTGCAGGTACTGCCCATAGGTGCTCTTGGACAGGCGCGTGGCGGCCGCGCGCAGCTGTTCGTCATCGATGTACCCCAAGCGCCAAGCAACTTCCTCCGGGCAGCTGATCTTCAGGCCTTGCCGCTTCTCAATGGCCTGCACAAAGTCACCCGCCGCGGCGAGATCATCGACCGTCCCCGTATCCAACCACGCCGTCCCACGCGGCAGAACCTCCACGTGGAGGCGCCCCCGCTCCAGATAAGTGCGGTTAATGTCTGTAATTTCCAATTCGCCGCGTTCGCTCGGCTGCAGCCCTCGAGCGATCTCCACCACGTCATTGTCGTAGAAGTACAACCCCGGCACAGCGTAGTGCGACTTGGGGTTCGCCGGCTTTTCTTCAATACTCAGTGCGGTGCCATCGCTATCGAATTCCACGACGCCATAAGCCCGCGGCTCCGCAACCCAGTAGGCGAAGATAGTGCCACCCTGGGGCTCGTCAAATCGGCGCAGCTGTGTACCCAGGCCCGCGCCGTAGAAGATATTGTCCCCGAGCACTAGCGCCACCGAGTCATCCCCAATGAACTCAGCCCCAACGATGAAGGCCTCCGCGAGCCCGTTGGGAGCCGCCTGTGTCGCGTAGCTGATCTCCACGCCAAACTGCGAGCCGTCGCCCAGGAGCCGTTGGAACTGTTCGGAATCTTTCTCCGTGGTGATGACGAGGATCTCCCGAATGCCGGCAAGCATGAGCGTCGTCAGCGGGTAGTAGATCATCGGCTTGTCGTACACGGGAACGAGCTGCTTGGAGACCGTTTCCGTGATCGGCCACAGGCGAGAACCCGTGCCGCCGGCCAGAATGATGCCCTTCATATCTGCCTCTTTGTCTTCTCGACTGTTCCCCGCACGTGACGGTTAGACTTCAGGTTCTTCCCAGGCCTCGGCGTCCGCCATGGCATCTTCCCAGCCCATGCGCAGCTCCTTCTCCCAGCCGCGCGCGTCGTTCCACGTGCTGAGGCGAGGATCAATGTCCTTAAGGCTCGGCGCCTGCGCATCCTTGTCGGAGAGCACCGCTTGTTCCTTGGTAATGCCCCAATCAATGTCCAGCGTGGCGTCGAAGGGATCGACCCCGTATTCCTTCTCCGGGTTGTAGGCCTCCGTCACCAGGTAGCTCAGCGTCGCGGTCTCGGACGTGGCAACAAATCCATGACCGACGCCAATAGGCACGTACACCCCACGGTTCGTTTCATCGTCCAGCTCCACCACAACGTGCTTGCCAAATGTTGGGGAACCCTTGCGCAGATCCACGAGCACATCGCGCACGGACCCTGCGACGCAGGTGACGAACTTGGCCTGTCCCGGTGGAACATCGGCCAAGTGAATGCCGCGCACCACGTTCTTCTGTGATCGGGAGAGGTTGGCTTGCGCAGGCACGAACGGGAAACCCAGATGTTCTGTGAACTGTTCTGCCCTGAACCATTCGTGGAAGGTGCCACGTTCATCACCGAATACGCGCGGGGTGTACACCCACGCCCCTTGGATGGGGAGGTTGACGATGCTGCCGGGCTCCGCAGTGGTCAGGGAGTCGGAGATGTCGATGCTGGTGGCGCCCTTGGATTCAGTCATGCCCTTCACTCTACAGCCGGGACGGCTAGTAGTAGCAGGCCAATGGGCCGTCCGGCCCGTCGATGACCTTGATCGGGGTGTTGAAAATACCGGTGAGGACCTCGTCCTTCATGATCTCCTGCGCCGGCCCGAACTCCACGATTTTGCCGTCCTTCACGGCACAGATGTAGTCCGCGTATTTGGAGGCGAAGTTGATATCGTGCAGCACCACCAGGATGGTGCGACCGAACTCGCTGGCAGCTCGCTTGAGGTGCTTCATCATCTGCACGGAGTGGGCAATGTCCAGGTTGTTCAGTGGCTCATCGAGCATGACGTAGTCCGTCTCCTGGCACAGCACCATCGCCACGTACGCGCGCTGGCGTTGCCCGCCGGAGAGCTGGTCCAGGTAGCGGTCCTCCAGCATCGTCAGGCCGAGGAAGTCGATGTACTGGGAGATGATCTCCTCATCCTTCTTCGTCAGTCGTCCCTTGGAGTAAGGGAAGCGGCCGAAGCCCACGAGCTGGCGCACGGTGAGCTTGGTGATGAAGTGGTTTTCCTGGCGCAGGATCGACAGGATCTTCGCCAAATCCTTGGACTTGGTGGAGGCCACATCCATGCCGGCGACCTCAATGGTGCCCTCGTCGATATCCAGAAGGCGGCCGATCATCGTCAGCAGGGTGGATTTTCCGGCGCCGTTGGGTCCGACGAAAGCAGTGATACCACCGGCGGGAATCTCCAAGTTCGCAGGGCCGATGGCGACCTCGCTGGAGTATTGCTTCTGAACGTTATCTAGTGTGATCACAGCCGACCCTTTCGGAGGAGGACGAAGAGGAACACCGCGCCGCCGACGAGCTCGATGATGATGGAGACCACGCCTTGGGCGTAGAAAATGTGGTTCATGATGAAGTACGCGCCGGTGAGCACGAGGAAACCGGTGAAGAACGCCATCGGGAAGATGAAGCGGTGATCATAGGTATCCGCGAATTGGTAGGCCAGCGTGGCGACGAGGAAGCCGAGGAAGGACATCGGCCCCACCAGGGATGTGGAGATGGCGATGAGGATGGTCACCAGCACCAGCACGTAGATGGAAAAGACCTTGTGGTTGAGTCCCAGGTTCGTGGTTGTATCCCGACCCAGCGCCAGCACGTTGAGCTTGCGAGCGGCGAAGATGAGCAGACCACCAGCAATGAGCATGAGTGGGATCGCGATCGGGTAGTACTCCGGATCGGCATTAGTGACGGAGCCGAAGAGGCGGGCGGTGAGGACATCGAACTCACTCGGCGTGAGCAGGCGCTGCATGAAAGTAGACACCGAACCCAAGCCTCCGCCAATCACCACACCGATGAGCAGCATGGCGTGCATATTGGAGTTCTTGCCGGTGAGCAGCCAGGAGTACAGCAGTAGGGATAGGGCAACCATCACGACGATCTGGAAGATGAAGGTATCCAGTGTGCGCGCGGCCGTCAGGCCCGCAATGCCACCGACGAAAATCGTCGTGGTGTGAATCGCCACATAAAGTGACTCAAAACCCATGATCGACGGGGTGATGATGCGGTTATTTGTCACCGTCTGGAAAGCCACGGTGGCGATCGCCTGGCAGAAAGCCACGATCAGCATGGCGATCACGGCATTCATACGACGCTCAGCAATGAGCCAGAACTGCAGTGTGCCCAAAGGCATTGGATTCTTGTAAGCGAGCAGACCAAAGGCGAAAAGCGCACTGGCCACGGCGACCGTTGCGAGGATGATCCAGTACTTCCTGGCAGCACGGGAATCCTGGAAAGCGCCGGAGGTCCTTCGACGTCGAACGGACACATTCGGGGCTCCGGCACTGGTGGCGTCGGATGAGGAAAGAAGGTCCTCACGCGCCTCGGGGAGGTGAGCTTGTACGGTTTTAGCCACGGTTACGCTGCCTCACAATCAGGGTGATGAAGACGACCGCGCCAACCACGCCCAGAATGACAGACACGGGAATCTCGAAGGGGGCGATGATGATGCGGCTTATGATGTCGCACACCGCCACGATGGCCACACCGGTCAAACACACCCACGGCAAGTTCGAACGCAGATCATCGCCGCGGATCATCGACACGATGTTGGGAACGATCAGGCCGAGGAAAGGCAGATTGCCGACAACCACCGTGACCACACCCGTGGCGATCGCGATGAGGCCCGTGCCCACGATGACCATACGCTGGTAGTTGAGTCCTACGGAGGTCGCGATGTCCTCGCCCAGGCCAGCGACGGTCAACCGATCGGCGTAGAAAAAGACCGCGATGACTACGAGCAGAACAATCCACAGCACCTCGTATTGCCCCTTGTAGACGGAGGTGAAGCTACCCGCGAACCAGATGCCCAGAGACTGGAGCATATCCGTCTGCAGGGCAAAGAAGGTGGAGACTGAGCTCACCACGGCACCCAACATGATGCCGATGATGGGAACCACCAGAGAGGAACGCAGCGAGACGCGGCGAAGGAAGAGGAAAAATACCATCGTGCCCACGAAGGAGGCAATGACCGCGCCGACCATGCGCCCCATGACCGAAGCCATCGGGAAGAGGGCCATGACGATGAGCAGACCGAGCCCAGCCCACTCGGTCGTACCGGTGGTAGTGGGAGACACGAAACGGTTCTGGGTGAGCATCTGCATCACCAGGCCGGACATGGCCATCGCGGCACCGGCGAGGACGAGGGCGATGGTGCGAGGGATGCGGGTGATACCGAACATCTCCGCGCCGAAATCGCCATTGAAGATGTCGTACTCACCGATCAGTAGCGACGCCGCCAAGAGCGCCACAACGACAATAATGCCGATGATGAGCTTCCAGTCGAAGAGCTTGGCGCGGGTGCGAGCGATCCGCGGCGCCTCGGGGGCAGCGTGGCGTTCCGCGGACGGTGCCACGTCGGTCGGGTCAGTGGGCACGGGGGCCTCCAACCTTTCTTTGGGTCACATAACTTGAAGTAGCCTAACCTAAATTAGGCTGGCTTTACTAGCCGGAAATTGGCACCCATTGTCACTAAGTTTTTCGCCCCTGCCAGGAAAAATGTCGGCTTGACAAGTGGGCGCGCGATCGGCAAAAAACCAGGAGCCATGACGACTCCCGGAATTGTGACATTTTCGCAGTTCAGATGTTGCGAAATAGCGCTAGCGCGGAATATCGGACCACGCAGGGCGCGAGCTGAGCGACGTTACTTGGCTGCCTCGAGGGCATCCGCGAGAGCGTTGAGCACCTCGGTGTAGGTGATAATACTCTCATTCGTGTAGGTGTCCGCAGGGGCCAGGACAACGTGCTCATCCTTGATCGCAGCAACACGAGACAGTGCATCGTTGTTCTTGATCACATCGAGAGCTGGAGTGTAGCCCTCTTCCTCAGCAGCCTTCGTGCCACCGTCACGGTCGAGCACCAGCAGCCAGTCTGGGTTGGAATCCGCGATCGCCTCGACGGAGATGTCATCACCCTCGTGATCGTTGGTGGAATCCTTCACCTCAAGAGCCGGCTTCAGACCCACCCAGTCGAAGATTGGGCCGTAGAAGCGACCAACAGATGGAGCAACATAGCCGATTTCACCGCCGGAAACGTTGACTGCCATGACGCTGGACTGGCCATCGTAGGCATCCTTAGCACGCTTCAGAGCAGCATCGAAGTCCTCAACGAGCTTCTTAGCTTCCTCCTGCTTGCCGAAGACCTCACCCAGGGTGGTGACCTGGCGCTTGAGCTCAGCGTCGAATGGCTCACCGTCGCGAGGCTCGAGATTCACGAGCGGAGTATCCGGGTTCAGCTTCTTAATTTCCTCATGCTGGGAGCTGAAGCGCTGACCGTTGATGATCAGATCCGGCTGGGCAGCAACGAGGGCCTCGAGGTTCGGCTCACGGTGGGAGCCCATGTCGGCAATATCATCGTTGTTCTTGTATCCATCAACAGTCTTTGGCACGAGACCCTTTGGAGCGGCGACCAGCTCAATGCTCCACTGGTTGAGGATCTCGAAGGTGCGGTTGTCGGTGGATGCCACAGCCTTTGGCTCGGTTGGCACCTCCTGAGTACCGAAGTTGTCCTCGATGGAGATAGTCTCGGCAGCGGCGGTATTCTCAGAGGAAGAACCCTCATCGGTGGAAGCGCAGCCAGTAAGGATCAGGCCGGAGGCCATGATGGCAGCGAGCAGCTTGGAGCGGGTGGAAGCCATGTCTCGTTACAGTCCCTTGGTTTGGTCCGCACCCTCCCCAGCTCGATGAGAGGTAAGCCGGCACAGTGCGGAAATACTCGAAAAAATTCTGCCCACATCAGGCAAATTCAGGGTGAACATTACAAAGGCTAAGCTAACTTAGTCAATCCTCACTAAGCCTTTACCCCTATTTTCGCTACATGTGTGTTTTGAAAATAATTTGCATTTTTCAGATTTTCTCACCAAAATCCCAGGACACCTGCTAGATTTTCCAAGCATGTCGACTCCCAGCGCACAAGCGCACCTCACTCACAGCCCTACCCCCGGCAGACGCACAGCGGAAGAACGTCGCGTTCTCGGAGCCACCCTCGTTGGCACCACTATCGAGTGGTACGACTTCTTCATCTACGCGCAGGCCGCCGGGCTCGTTTTCGCCTCCCAGTTCTTCGCCCCCGTTGGCGATGACAATGCCACACTGGCACAGATCATCTCCTGGGCATCCCTGGGCATCAGCTTCCTCTTCCGCCCCCTTGGCGCTGCCGTCGCCGGCCACTTGGGCGATAAGTATGGTCGCAAGATCGTACTCGCGGGCACCCTCATCCTCATGGGCTTGGCTACCTGCCTCATCGGCCTGCTTCCCACCTATGAGTCCTGGGGTCTCGCCGCCCCCATCGCACTGGTGCTCTTGCGCATCATCCAGGGCTTTTCCGCCGGCGGCGAATGGGGTGGCGCCGCTCTTCTCGCCGTAGAGCACGCCCCGCAGGATAAGCGCGGGCTCTACGGTTCCTACCCGCAAATCGGCGTGCCATTCGGCCTGGGCGCTGCAACGGTCGTCGTTCTCATTCTCACCGCTATCGTGGGACAGGAAGCCTACCTGGAGTGGGCTTGGCGCATCCCATTCCTCGTTTCTGTGGTTCTGGTGGTCGTGGGCGTCATCGTTCGTGCTCGCGTTTCCGAGTCTCCGGTGTTCGAGGAAATCCGGGAGCGCGCCCACGAGTCCTCCGCTCCCTTGGGCGAACTCATGCGCAATCACGCTGGCCTGGTTTTCAAGGCCGCGTTCATCTTCGCCGCCAATAATGCCTGCGGCTACATGATCATTTCCTTCATGGGCTCCTACGCCACCAAGCAACTGGGCTTGCCTCAAACCCAGGTGTTCCTCGCGGTCATCGTCGCAGCGATCTTCTGGGCTTCCCTGACGCTATGGTCCGGTGTAGTGTCCGACCGTATCGGCCGCACCCAGGCCTTCTCCATCGGCTACATTCTGCTGTTCATCCTGGCCATCCCCGTGTGGCTCATCATCGACTTGGGCAATATCTGGCTCTTCGCCCTGGCAATGCTGACATTCATTCCGGGTCTGGCCCTCAGCTACGGCCCTCAGTCCGCCATGTACGCGGAGATGTTCCCGCGGTCCGTTCGTTTCTCTGGCGTATCCGTAGGCTATGCCCTGGGCACGATCATCGGCGGCGCCTTCGCACCGATGGTTGCGGAGATCTTGCTGGATACTTTCAACGTCTCCTGGTCCGTCGGCGTCTACCTCATGGTCCTCTGCGTCATCTCCCTCATCGCCCTCGCGATGACGCCAAAGGACCTACACAAGCGCGAGCTGTAGCTACAGCGCCCCCAGCTCGCGTTCTGTGCGGCCGTATTTCTCTTCCGACGCCACCCTGGCCTCCTCCCACCATGTCCTGTGGTTTCGATACCACTCGACGGTGTGGCGGAGGCCTTCGTCGAAGTTTGTGAATTGTGGTGTCCAACCCAGCGAACGGATAGAGGCAGGATCAATGGCGTAGCGCTTGTCGTGGCCAGGGCGGTCAGTGACGTGCAAGAAGTGGTTGGGTTGCTCCCCGAAGATCTGTAATAGATCACGCACTACCTGAATATTGGAGCGCTCACCGTCAGCCCCGATGAGGTAGGTTTCACCTTCGTGGCCGTGCTCGAGGATGCGCCAAACAGCGTCATTGTGATCGTCTACGTGGATCCAGTCCCGCACGTTCAGACCCGCGCCGTACAGGCGCGGCTGTTGCCCTTCGATGAGTGCGGTGATCTGGCGGGGGATGAACTTCTCGGGATGTTGGCGCGGCCCGTAGTTGTTGGAGCAGTTGGAAATTGTTGCGCGCAGCCCCTTGGAGCGAACGAAGGCGCGCACAAAGTGGTCAGCGCTGGCCTTTGAAGCTGAGTAAGGCGAGGACGGACGGTATGGAGTGGCCGTTGTGAAACGCAGGGGATCGTCCAGCTCCAGATCACCGAACACCTCATCAGTGGAGATGTGATGCAGGTGGACTCCGTGCTTCACCGCCGCAGCTGCCAAATTGACGGTGCCCTCCACGTTGGTGCGGGCGAAGATCGCAGGATCCAGCAGGGAGTTATCGTTGTGACTTTCCGCTGCAAAGTGGACGATAGCCGCTCCAGCATGAGCGCTACTATCCCCCTCACTATCGCCACGCTGAGCTTCAGGAATCTCATGGCTGGCCACCCCACGCTGTGCAGGCTGGTAGCCACCTTCAACTGTGCGCTGCTGACCATCGTGCACTGCCCCATCAGCGGCATCCTTAGCCAATTGACCAACAAGACTATCCACGAGATCCGCGTCCGCGACATCGCCGGCGGTGAAGCTAAAGCGTCCGGGATAGACCTCTTCAAGGGGCCTGTCGGCGTCGTCCAAAAGGTTGGCGGGATTGGCCGCGTATGTCATCGCATCGAGGACGTGAATGTGCACGTCGGGGCGGGTGGCGAGGGTGCGGTGCACAAAATTGGCGCCGATGAAACCAGCTCCGCCGGTCACAAGGAGGTGTGTGAAGGTGCGTGGCTGGGCAGTGTTCGTCATGGTTCCCCAGCCTACGCGCCCGACATGGCGCGGTCAGCACCGTTGAGACTAGGCGCGCTCGAACTCGTCGGTATCGACTTCATCGAGTTCCGCATCGAGGCGCTTCATGTCCATTGCACGAGTTTTCTTGGCCGCGAACTGGGCAGCAACGCCACCTGCAATGCCCCCGACGACACCGCCACAGATGAGCCCGATGCCTGAAGAGATTTCAGCTTCGTAGGCGTTAACCCAGATACCTGCAATCCACACCGCAATGACGATGATCAGGAACGCCATCTCGAAGCCATTAGCTTTCAGCGACGAAGGGCGCGGCACCCGTTTACTCATCCACCGACCGGCAATGAACGAACAGATCGGAGCGGCGAGAATGAGCAGCAGCGACCAGAGCGACTGAGGGCCGGGAATGACCCAGGCCAAGATCGCGGCCATGAGAACCGTCACGTAGGTCGTCAGATGGAGAGCAAGAGTCGAAGACTGATGCATAATCTCGCGCTCATACTCGTCATTTACTGCATTGTTGTAGCGCTGGAGGACACTATCGAGGTAGCTCACTGGTCGTTCTCCTGTTCCGATCCAAATACTTGTTCAACGGTCTTGTTGAGGGTGGTGCAGATATCGAGCGCTAAGTGCACCGAGGGCGAATAGTTACCGCGTTCGATGTTGGCGATGGTCTGCCGAGAAACCCCGACCTTTTCTGCCAACTCCGCTTGCGATAGCTCGTGCCACCTCCGGTACCGGCGCACCATGTTGGAGTATTGCCTGCCATCTCCCATGGAAGCTCTGATCACCTCACCATTTACTTTGTTAGTCGTTCAGTCAATCTTCCTAGCCTTAATGTAAAATATTCTTTACATTACGTCAAGCGATCGGGAGTAATTCACCGAAGGAGAGCAGATTCAATAGCGAATCACGTTTCCGCCTCACCTTTACTTGCCAAGAAGAAAAGCGCTATGTTTGCCAGTGAGGAAAGTAAATAATTCGCAGATCACCACACCTAGCGACACACACCATGAACCACAACACAGAACCCCACTCCCCCGATGAGGCGAGAAGTGCTTTGTCAGCAGTTACTGACGTCGAATGGAAAACACGGCGACCACAACTCTGGGGAACAATTCCCTTGGGCCTCTTTGCCGCTGCATTCATCTTCGTACTGCTGCTAAAAAGCTGGTGGTTAGCCCTAGGGATCTTCGCCATAGGCTGCATCATCGGCGCGATCGCCGCGAAGAAGGATCACCTGGGAATTAGAGAAAGCACACCCTTCGACCACTTCCCCGAGAGTAGCTCGCGCGATTGGGGCTATGTTCTAGCCCATTTCGCAATGTTCTTCCTCATCGGGATCGTCGAGTTTCCTAGCGATCCCCGACCACTGTGGGTCTGGGCTTTCTTCATCACGATCAGCTCTTTAGGCGGAATTCTTATAGCGCAGTGGTACCGCCGGATGCTTCTGGGTTCCTGGCTACAGCAGGAGGAACAGAGATGACGGAGAATGCACGCCAAGCAGATGACTCAGAGCGTTACATAGGGCGAAACCCAGATCAAACACCGCGAGACCAGATCGCGAAAACCCTTGCCGCTGGTGCTGGCGTTGCAGGGGGACTGGCATTCACCGCATCAATCCTGGGTGCAACTGCAGTATCCATCGCTGCGCTCTGCTTTGCCCTGGTCATGATCGCGGGACTGACCTACTTGACGAAGAGAAATCTCCTCATCCTCAACTGGCTCATAGAGACTTCCGGCGATCACTGGACGCGATGGCACTGGATAATACTTCTCTGCCCATGTGCCCTCATCCCCACTTCAATCCTTCTTGGCTGGGATACGTCAAGGTGGGCTCTACCCCTCGCAGCCATCTTTGGCGCAACCTGCGGATACGCCCTCTACCGTGTGGTTCGTTACGAAGCTTTCTGGTCCGAGGAAGCCCAAGCAGAACTAGAGACTCTCCAACCAAGGAAGAAGAAATGATTATGGCCAGCGACAACCATGACCGAACCAATGCGCTCACCGCTTTAGGTGATATCGACCGGATGATTCAGCGAGCAGAAGCGGAGGAACGCACGCGAGCCACGCCCGTCATCGCGCTAGTGATCATTTCCTCCATAATTGTCGCCATAACGACGTTCTGCATATTTCTCCGCTGGCAACCAGCAGCATGGATTGGGGTGGCTCTGTTATGCGTTCTGGTGATCGCCACGACTGTGCTCTCAAAGAAACTCAATGTCAGTCGAAGCTCGTTGCAGGACCCACTGGAGCGCAGATGGTCCCCATGGTCCCTGGGAATCGCCCTGCTTCCTCTGTCGCTCATCATCAGTGACATCATCGAGGACAACAACCATCCATGGTGGGGTTACTTGCTAGCCATACCCACAGCTGGGGTATGCGGTTACAGCTACTACCAAATTGGAATGGCGGACATCATCCATCCAGGTCAGCAGCGGGACCAACTCAACGGTCCCTCGGCTTTTCCACCCGATGCAGCCAACCAGAACTCCCCTGACGGTGCAGCCGCCCAAAACTCCCCTGATGGCGTGGCCAACCGAGACTCCGCACACAGCATTAAAGACCAATCCTCACCACGCAACACTGCTAACCAAGCGTCCGCGGACGACACGGTTGATTCCGAGCGAGACCATGGCTAATTCCATTGATCCAGTGATCCACCCGATCAACCGGCTCCGCATCTGTGCTGCGCTTAATGCTGCAGGCGCTATCGAAGCAGGCAAAGGTGGCATCAACTATGAGATGAAGTTTGGCCGCTTACAGGCAATCGTAGAGCTCTCTGACAGCGCGTTATCCAAGCAAATATCCGCGCTCGAGCAGGCTGGATACGTAAGCAAACATCGCGAATATGGCTCCACGCGGGCCAAGGATTCAGTATGGGTCTCACTCACCATTCAGGGGAAGCGATCCTTCGACTCCCACGTCGCAGCGCTCCGTGAACTAGCCGGACAGTAAAGCCTCGATCGCTAACCTCGTCCAGCCCAGCACACCACACCGAGCCCCCGCCCGCGCACGCATTCGCCGGCCTCGTGAACAAATCTCCCTCACGTTGCGAATGAGCCTGCTAAAAGCCCAGGTCGGAGAAAAGCCCCACGCAACGTGAGGGAGATTTGTTCAACGGCGCCGCATAAACCAGCCACATCATGGAAATAGCCGCGGATGCAGAGCAACCACGGCTACAAAGGAGGCCGCCCGCGACAAGCAGACGGCCTCACATCGAGTTCATATTCAATTCAGCACAGCTAGTTCAGGCCGGCGTAAGAGTGCAGGCCGGAGACAACCATGTTGATGAAGAACAGGTTGAAGACCATCGTGGCAAAAGCAATCACGTTGATCCACGCCGCCTTATTGCCACGCCAGCCAGGGGTCGCACGCGCGTGCAGGTACACCGCGTAAATCATCCAGGTGATCAGGGATACGGTCTCCTTCGGATCCCAACCCCAGAAACGGCCCCACGCAGCATCCGCCCAGATCGCACCGAAGACCACGCCCAAGCCGAAGATCGGCAGTGCCCACACAGCGGTGCGGTAGGCCAGCGCATCCAGCTTCGCAGCATCAGGCAACGGAGAAGCAATCGCACCGAGAATGCCCTTCTCCTTGCCCTTCGGCTGGGCACGACGCACTAGGTACATGATGGAAGCCATACCGGACAGCAGACCAATGCCACCACCGATAGACACAGTAGACACGTGGATCGGGAACCAGCCAGACTGCAGGGACGGCACCACCGGAGCAGTCTCCGCATACAGGTTCGTGCCGGCATAGAACAGCAGCGCCACCACCGGGGTCAGCAGCCATGGCCACATCACACGCATGGACTTGCGCTGGATCACCGCGGCCGAAATAACCATCGCGAACAGAGTCACCACAGTCACGTACTCGAACAGATTGCCCCAAGGGAAGCGACCAGCAGCAAGTCCGCGCAGAATAACCTGCACAGCATGAACGGCAACCGCCAACCACACGAGAGCCTGAGTCACACCACCCAGCTTGTCCGCACGGTTCACGCGCTTGAGGATCGCATCGGCGCGCAGCGTCTCTGGGAGAGAGGACTCATCCACAGCGCCCGCAGCCGAAACTCCGCGCGCATCATCGTCACTGACTCCACGGCCACCAACGCCGCTGCCAGCATCCGATCCCGCACCGGCTCCCACCGTGACCTTCTCACGCTGGGCTGCATTCGCCTTCACTTCGCTCAGCACCTTCGCGCGCTCGCGCCGCTTCTCGCTCGCTAGGTGCGCCTGGCTGTAGTACAGCAGGGATACTGCCAGTGCCAAGAGGTAGATAGTAACGGCAGCGATGAAAGCGCTATCGGAAAAACCAGCCAGATTCTGGTCGATGTTCGTGTTACCCATGATCCTTCAATCTCTTCCCCACAGCACCGCTGCGAACCCACCTCACGGCACGATCCGTGAGGGCGCAGGACACCCTGGGGAGGTATTTCATCTCCATACTTAAGTTAGCCCGCTAGCTACGCGAAAGACAACCCCGAGCGACACACAATATTCGCAGCTAACGGCCATATTTTCAGCCCGCTAGTCCTCTTCGCCGCGAGCCTTGCGGATCGCCTCATCCAATCCATCGTCGAAGGACTCGGTCCAGTCCATGCCATCGGAGTTGTAATCCTCCTCCAGCTCCTCCTCGTCGAGCTCCAGGATCCGCTCGGCGCGGCGGTTAAACTCCGAACCCCAACCGGCGGAATCGGTGCGCGCCAGACCGGCGATCTCCACGTGCGTCCGTCCGCCCTCCAGTGGCGTCAAGCGCACCCAGAAGCGGCGACGCTTCACCATCAGCGAGCCCACGAGGCTCACCAACATGAGGATGGAGAAGAACAGCACCCACAGCACCGTCGGATCGCGGGAGATCTGCAGGTTCACAAACTCCTCCGCACCATCGAAGCTAATCTCCGTTCCATCATCCAGCGTCACGGATTCACCCTGCTTCAGGTTCACCCGATCCAGTTTCTGCATCGCACCGCTGTGCAACTGCTCCGGGTCCAAGGAGAAGATGTTCTGGCTACGTCCGCCGTCCAGGCCGGTATCGCCCCTGTAGACGTCGATCGCCACGGCAGGGTCGCGCAAGGCCGGAAAGTTGGAGCTCAGCAATTCGCCATTGTCACCCGTGAACTCTGCCGAAGGTGCAAACAGTCCCTGGATGGAGATCTGCTGCTGGCGTCGTTCCAAAAGGTCGGGGTACATGCCCGCCGGCGGGTCCCAACGCACTGCACCGGAGGACAGGAAGTAGGTCAGGTCATCCGGGCGGAACTGAATGGTCTCCGTCCGCTTCTCACCATTGGGCCAGGTGATCGTGAAGGTCGGCGCGTAGCCGTGCCCCTGCAGGTACACGCGATCGCCCATGATGCGCAGCGGGTGGTTGACCCGCAGCTTCTCGTGCTCCCACTCATCTGTCGGCAGCATCGCCGTTTCGGCATCTGCGTAGTCGATGTTGGACTCGAAGTGCAAGGCCTGACCATTGTCCAGGTACTCCGCCTTGAAGTCCTTAATGTTCACGCAGAAAGGAGTCAGCCCTGTGCCGTCGAAGACGGGCCCGTTGCGGAAGGAATCGAAGTTGGACACGGCGGAGTTGCAGAACTGCGACTGCTCCGTTCCCGCCACCACGATGACCTGGCCTTCGTAGTACAGCATGCGCCCGGCGGCGACGCTGATGAGGATGCCGACGAGCGAGAGGTGGAACACCAGGTTCGCGGCCTCACGCAGGTAGCCGCGCTCCGCGGATAGGGACCATTTGCCCGCGCGGTCGTCCTCGGGCTGAACCGCGTTGGACTGCCAACCCTTGAACTCCTTCTTCAACCGGCGTTGGACCTCCTCCGGGGAGGCGTCCAGGTCCCCCTCAACGAAGTTCGGCATCCGCTTCAGCACCTTGGGCGCGCGTGGCGGTGCACTGCGCAGAGCCTTGTAGTGGTCCCAGGAGCGCGGCAGAATGCAGCCGATGAGGGAGATGAACAGCAGCACGTAGATGGCGGCGAACCAGGTGGAGCTGAAGACGTCGAAGAGCTGCAGCTTGTCGAAGATCTCAGCGGTCTTGCCGTTGGCCTCCATGTACTTGTCCACGTTGTCGCGGTTGAGCGAGCGTTGCGGCAACAGCGCACCGGGCACGGCGGCGAGCGCCAGCAGCACCATGAGCACCAGCGCCGTCTTCATTTTCGTCAGCCACTGCCACAGTGATTTCGGCCCGGAGAGGATCGTCTTCAGCATGCTGTTGCTCTTTGTCTGTCTGCTTTGTTCTGTCTGCTTCGCCATGTCTGTTCTTTGTGTTCGACGCCCACAGGCCCGCTAGATCGGCAACGTCGTGTCAGAAATGAAGGCCACGCGGATCCACTCAATCATGACCGCCCACTGGCCGGTGATCAAGAGGATGCCGACGATCACCAGTAGGGCTCCGCCGATCATCTGGATGGTGCGGGAGTGCTTCCTCAACCATCCCACGCCGCGCAGAGCCTTGGAAGAGCCGAGCGCCACGAGGATGAATGGCAATCCCAGGCCCAGGCAGTAGGCCACGATGAGAGTCACACCGCGGACCGCGGTCATGCCCTCCGTGCCGGCGGAGACGGAAATGATGGCTGCAAGGGTTGGCCCCAGGCACGGGGTCCACCCGAGTGCGAACACGCCACCGAGCAGGGGTGCACCGGCGATGGTCGTCCACCGCTTCGGGGCGATGCGGGTATCACGCTGCAGGGGCTTGATGAAGCCCATGAAGATGATGCCCATGAGAATCGTTACGGCACCGCCGACGCGCATGAGCAGCTCCTGGTTGAGCATCAACTGGCTGATCATGCCGAAGACCGTGGCGGTCGCGAGGACGAATACGACTGTGAATCCCAGCACGAACAGCAGCGCTGCGGAGGCGACACGTCCCCGCTTCTTCTTCACCACCGTGCCTTCGGCTGTGTATTCAGTCTCTGCCCCGACCACGCCGGCGAGGTAGGAAATATAGCCGGGTACCAGTGGCACTACGCACGGGGAGGCGAAGGACACCAGTCCAGCGATCGCGGCTGCGAGCAAGGCGAGAAGGATCGGGCCGGCGGCGACGGTATCGGCAAATTGTTGGCCGATGCCCTGCGCCAGGATCAAGGATGAATCGTTCATCACGTCTTAGGCGTCCTGCTCGTTCAGCAGTGGTTCCACAGCGTCCCACAGTTCCTTGTCGGTGATTTCCTTGAGGAAGATGTGGGCTGGGCGGTGCTGCTTGTCCAGCACGATAGTCGTCGGGATGACAGAAGCCGGCACGCCACCGAGCGCCAGTGCGGACTTGAATGGCGGGTCGTAGAGGGAAGGGTAGGTGATGCCGTTGTCGCGAACGAAGTCCTGCGCCTTCTCACGCACGTTATCGCGCACATTGATGCCCAGCAGGGTTCCCTTGCCGGACTTTTCCAGCTTCTCCTGCACACGCTGCAGGTCATCGGACTCGCTGCGGCACGGACCGCACCACTGACCCCAGGAGTTGAGGACCACAACCTGGCCCTCGAAGTCCTCGAGGGAGATCTTCGAATCATCCAGGAGATCCACCCCTTGGATGTTGCCGATTGGCTGGCGATCCGCCTCTGGATAGGAAATGGCAGTCTGCCCGCCTGGGGAGACGAACTCGAAGGTGCCGCCCACGGCTACAGCATCGGTGCCCGCAGTATCGTCTGAGCTGCACGCCACGAGCAGACTCGTGGTCGCAGCTAACGTGACTGCTGCCAGTACCTTCTTCATTGTCTACTGTCCTCTTTCCATCGTTTTTAGCATTGTTCGCGCTGTTGCCTGCGCTGTCTACGCTGCGTTCTCTGGCTCTTGTGTGTCCACCGTTCGCTCCGCGGACGCTGCCGATCCCAGGTCTTCCTGAACGTACGGTGCGCTCCCCGGCCCTCCACGCGGGTGGGGAATCCCCAGCACTCTCCTCGTGCGCACCCTGCTCAGGGCGCAATCGGTGTTACCCGGCATTGTCCGGCGGAATTTAAGCGCCTTAGACCTTCTGCGCGGGTTCGCTGTAGTAGATATCTGTGAGGTCGGCTCCGTCGAAGACCAGGGAGGTTACGGAAGCCAGCTCGCACTGACGGGCGGCAGGGTTGTGGGCCAGTGGCAGCCCCTGGGCATCTCGCTGGATCATGACGATCGGCAGTTGATGGGAGATGAGTACCGCCTCGTGGCCGCGCGCTTTATCGCGCGCGTCGTCGATCGCCTCCCACATGCGATCACAGATCTCCGTGTAGGGCTCTCCCCAGCTGGGGATGGAAGGGTTCTTCAGCAGTGGCCACAGCTTCGGGTTCCACAGTTCACTGCGCACTCCCTTGATGTGGCGGCCTTCCAGCTGATTGCCGGCTTCGATGAGGCGCTCCTCGGTGACGATCTCCAGCCCGAGCTTCTCGGCAAACGGCTGGGCAGTCTCCTGCGCGCGCTGCATGGGGGACACGGCCAGATAGGTGACGTCGTGATCCGCCAGATCATTGGCAGTAGCTTCCGCCATCGCCCGTCCTCGCTTGGAAAGCTTGTAACCTTCCAAGCGTCCATAAAGGATCTTGTCGGGGTTGTGAACCTCGCCATGGCGCACTAGATGCACAATCGTCGTCATGATCATCGACCTTACCTGCTACCCCAAGCGAACTCCTAAGCAGATCGGGCCCCACAACCTGGGAATTTCCTGACTATTTTAGGCAGTCGCGGCAGCAGCAGCCTTCGCCGCAGCAGCGGCAGCAATCTCCACCGTTGCGAAATCATCATCCGTCAGAGCGGTGGAAACGAACCAGGTTTCAAAGACACTCGGTGGCGCAAACACCCCGTGGTCCAGCAGAGCATGGAAGAACGCCGGGAAGCGGAAGGTCTCGGCCGCTTGCATGTCGGCGAAGTTCTTCCCCTCCCCCTCAGCGAATCGGAAGGAGAACATGCTGCCCGCACGCTGCACGTGGTGTGCCACGGACTCTCGGCTCAAAGCTTGCGAAATAATCCCGGACAGGCGCTCCGCGTTGGCGTCGAGCACACGGTACGTTTCCTCGTCGGCGAGCTGCAGAGATGTCAGGCCGGAGGCCACGGCCACGGGGTTACCGGACAGCGTGCCCGCCTGGTAGACGGAGCCCATGGGCGCGAGGTGATCCATGATGTCCGCACGCCCACCGAAAGCGGCTGCTGGCAGGCCACCGGACACTACCTTGCCGAAGGTTGTGAGGTCGCCCGCAACCTCGTCCTTGCCGAACCAGCCTTGCTGCCCCACGCGGAAGCCGGTCATCACCTCGTCAATGATGAGCAGTGCGCCATCGGCATGGGCGATCTCCTTGAGCTGCGCGTTAAAGGACTTGCCGTCCGCGTCGATGGAGGACACGGTGCCCATATTGCCTGGCGTCGCCTCGACGATGATCGCCGCGATCTCCCCCGGGTGCGCTGCGAAGGCGTCCTTGACCGCCTGGATGTCCCAGTAAGGAACGACGACAGTATCCGCCGCAGCGCCCTTGGTGATGCCCGGAGAATCCGGCAAACCAAACGTGGCCACACCGGACCCTGCGGCAACAAGCAGCGAATCCACATGGCCGTGGTAGCAGCCTTCAAACTTCAGGATCTTGTCGCGGCCAGTGAATCCTCGTGCCAGGCGTGTGGCGGACATGGTGGCCTCCGTGCCGGAGTTCACGAGGCGCACTTTCTCCACCGACGTGCGATTGACGATCTCCTGCGCCAGGTCCACCTCCATGGATGTGGCCGCACCGAAGGACAATCCCTTGGCAGCTGCACGCTGGACGGCGTCGACGATCTGTGGGTGAGCATGGCCGTGGATCATCGGGCCCCAGGAGCACACGAGGTCCACGTAGGTGTTGCCATCCTCATCATGCAGGTGGGACCCCTGTGCGTCGGTGATGAATGGCGCAGTGCCGCCTACAGATCCGAACGCACGAACCGGAGAGTTCACACCGCCCGGGATCAGAGCCTGGGCGCGTTCCATGGACTTGGCGCTGGTGGCGTGGACAGAGGTGTTACCGGACAACGTGACTTGGCCTTTCGTGCTCGTGGCTGGGGATCTGAAGATCCCTTGGCTTGCAATCCCCTTCAGTCTAACCACGGGTGGGACAGTGGCGGGCGGGCGCGTCCGCCGGCCCCTTCAACTGGACCGATAAACTGCTCAGTCGTCCGACTCCACGACGGGTTCAGTGTGCAGGTTTAGTATTACTGCACCTTAGCCGCAGCCACCGGGTTAGGTGCTGACTTCTCCGCAGACTCCTCCAGCGCCTCCTCGCGCGCCAATTCCCTCGCCGCTGCGCGAGCCTCGGCGCGCTTCTTGAGAGCGCGGCCCGCCCGCAGGCGCTCAGTCCACCCCTGCCACGTGTGGGTGTGACGCATCATCGACTCTGCGTAGTTTTGACGAGCCACGCGCTCCGAACGCCACTCGATCAGCGCGGAGCTTGCAAGCATCGCCACCGGGGCAATCAAAGGATTGAGGAGACCAGTGATCGCCAGGAAGATCGCGAGGCCGTTGTATGTCCAGCTCATCCAGATATTCCAGTCCACGGTGTTGCGAATGTGGCGCACCAGGTTGATCGCTTCAGGGATGGCGGAGACATCCTCGCGCATCACCACCACATCCGCAGAGTTCACGGACACAGCATCGAGGTCATCGCGCGCACCCATGAGGATGCCCACATCAGCGGCGCGCAAGGCCATCGTGATGTCCTTATCACCGACCATCGCCACATTGTGGCCACGAGCGTGCAGGCTCCGCACCGTCGCTTCCTTACGGCTCGGTTCGATACCCGCCAAGACCGTGGAAATACCCAGGGAGTTCGCGATGCGGCGCGCCACTGGATACGTGTCACGGGAGAGCATGAACGTCTCAATATCCATGCCCTCCAGCTTGTCCACCGCCACCTCGGCATCATCCCGGAACGAATCCGCCAAGTTGATCACGCCGCGGTCTTTCCCCTTCCACCGGACGATCACCGGAGTACCACCGGAGACAGCAGCCGTCGCAAGACGGTGATCCTTCAACTCCCCCAGATCGCGTGGGCGCCACAGGCTTGCCTGCACATGGCGCAATTCGCCATCCAGAGGAATATCGACCACACCACTGAACGTGCCGTCCTTACTGATGGTCACCTCGCCGGTTTCCAACCAGTGTGGGATCTCATCTCCACCTGCGTTGGCATCGCGAGCCTCGCGGTCAGCGCGCACGATCGCCTTGCACACAGCATGCGTGGACTCCATCGACAGGGCCGCGGCCACACGCAACAGCAAGTCGGGGTTCTCCCCCTGCGCCGGGGTGACAGCAATAACATGCATCGGGCCGGTCGTCAGCGTGCCCACGCGGTTGAAGATGATGGAATCGATCCGTGCCAACTGGTGGATCGTCCCCGTGCCGCGGAGCAGCACACCCTTGGACGCCGCGCGCCCAATTCCCAGGCGCAGAGCCAAAGGCGCAGAGAGCGCCAGCGCCACCGGCGCCACCGCCACCAGGACGGACAAGCTTGTCGCCATCGCGGCATCCAGCGATCCATAGACGAGCAGCCAGCCGAAAAAGTTCACGACCGCGATCGCCATTGCCCACGGCACGAGCAGGGAGGCCGTCCTGTTCGTCAGCTGCGTAAAGCGATTCTCATCCTGCACCGCACTGCGGAGCCAGCGCTGCATGGCCGCGAGGCGGGTCTTCGATCCCGTCTCCTGGACGCGGAGCTTCAGCGGCTGCCCCTCGTTTCTGGCGCCCGCGAACACCTTGTCGCCCACGGCCACCTTCACTCGGCGGTTCACTCCGCCCACCGGCCCCATGTCCACCTCGGATTTGCCGGAGACCACCTCACAGTCACTCGGCACCCAGGAACCGAAAGGAATGATGATGTCATCGCCGCGGCGCAGCTCCGTCGGCGCCACCTGCGACTTTGTGGTCTTTCCCTTCTTCGACTTACGCACGACGGTCACCTCGTGCGTAAGCGCGTGTGTCGGCACGGACAGAATCTCACGGGATTTCAACTGGCTGCGTCGAGACAGAAGACGGCCAAACAGAAGCAGAATCGTCACGCCGCAGGCCACGTCGAAAAACGATGACCCCTGGGTGTTCGGGTTCGCCCAGTCACGCGCAATGAGCACCTGGTGAGTGGTCCAGCCGAGGTCGCCGGCCTCCGTAAAGATCAACGCCCACAGGGAGTATAGGTAACCGATGAGGATCGCCGAGGAGCTTGCACCGTCCAGCGCGGACATGCCACGCCGCAATCCGCCAACCATCGCCCGGTGGAAAGGCCACGCGCACCATGTCACGACCGGCGTGGACAGCGCCAGCGCCACCCACTGCCAATAGTCGAACTGCCAGGCAGGAACCAGTTCGATCAAAACCACCGGCAGGCCGAGCACAACTGCCACCAGCAGCCGGAGCTTCGTGATGAGCTCACGGGCTGTATGGAGTACCTCCGTGCCGTCGAAGGGGTTATGGAAGCGCCGATCGATCATCGTCGGCTCCGCGCCTCGCGTTCGGGACGACGCCAGTAGGCGCGAATTCGCCTTTTGGTAGGAGTGCCGGCGCATCTTGCGACGCGTTTCTTGCAGGTCTAAGCGCTCGGAGCGGCGGCGCAAAGTCGAGGCGGTCATCCAGCCTTCGACCCCGAAGTTACGCATATGCTCCATAAGCTCGGCAGGGTTGACGTACTCCTCCGCGGAGATCCACGCCATGTTGGAGGAGTACACCACAACCGCCTCCACGCCACGCATCGCGTTGAGGTCGCGCTCAAGGGCCGTCGCATCTACTGCAGATTCCAGCCCCACCAGGCGGAAGGCAAAGCTGGCGAGGCCCTGGCTCTTGGTGTATTCGCTGCGCTCGGAGGAATCGAGCTTCTGAGCCTGATCCATGTCGAAGCCAGCTGTTTTTGCAGCTGCGCGGGCGGCCACGATGGCACGCTCGACCGACTCGACCGTGCCCTGGCCCTGATCACCGGAGGCGACAGAAGAATCATCCAGTTCAGGGGCAGGTTCCGGAACCCCAGTGGTTCCCGCGTGACCCGCACTGTATTCAGCCATGACTGCGCACTCCTCCTACCCTCGGCCAATAGTATCGCTTAGATCCACCGCAGCGCACTATCCGCGCAGGTCATCCCCAGGAAGTGTGCCGTCGCCTTCAATCGGAGCCTCCAAGCGGTGGCCAGCATCGAAGAAGGGGTCAGCGGCGGGGCGAAACGCCATGAGCAAACCCACAGCGAGACCGAGGGATAGCAGTGCCTGCCCCGTGCCCGTAAAGCCGAAGACCCAACCAAGCAGCATGAGGAAAATCGCCAGGCAAGATACCCACAGCATCCACCGCCGGCGGTTGCGGTACCCCTCCCGGAGCGAGAGCGCCAGCCACGTAATGATCGCGCCTGTGACCACATTGACACCCCCGAGGATCTGCACGTTCCTGCGCACGAAATCCATCCGCTCAGCTTCGGCTGCATCCACTGGCGGGCGGTTCCAGTCAGCGGTGAGCATCATCACACCGGACAGCACCATCATCACGGCCACGATCACGATCACAACAGAGGCCGCGAGGACGATACGCGGGGTTGGATCCCCCGGCTTCCATCGCTTGACCTGGCGGTTGGCATCATCACCCGAAGATGCCATGGAAGGAAACATGCTCGGCATACGAATGTCCTATCGCTGGTTCGGGTGGTCGTTACTGTGACGCGGCCCCTGCTGGCCCCGTGGATCCTGCTGGTTATTCGGACCCTGTTGGCCGTTCCAGCCGGCCCCGCCGTGCGGCCCCTGCTGGTTGCCACCATCGTGGCCACGCGCCTGAGGCTCCTTGGCTCCCCTCGTTGACCTCTCCTTGGCCTCGCGCTCCTTGGCTTCCTTCGCTGCCTTCTTCGCAGCCTTTTCCTCCTTACGCCGGCGCTCCACGGCCTCGGCATACTTCTCCATCTCGGCCAGCGGCGGAATCCCCAGCCACTCAGCATTCCCCGGCCGCGCGAAGAACCACATACCCAAGATCGCCGCGACACCCGACAGAATGGTGAGGATCCCCAGCATCAGCACAAAGCCCACCGGCATCGTGGTCGGAGCACTACCAAACAGCAGCAGCACGGCCTGCAACGCCAGGTACACGGAACCGACGTTGAGGAACACGCGCGAGTACGGGCCACCACGCCCGGCGCGCAGCGTCAGCCACGCGCACAGCAACGCCACTAACAGCATCCAAATCAGCATCGACACATTGACGGAAGCCACTTGCGTGGAAAGGTCAGCCTCCTTCAGCGCCCCCGCCAAGCTCCCCATGCTCTCCTCAGACTCCTTGATCTGGGAGGTCAGCGCCCGCGGATCGACGATATTCGCCACGAACTGCACGATCGCATACAACGCCTGCATGCTGGCCACGCACAGCCACGTCATCACGCCGAAGCGCACATCCTCTGGCGCACCATTGAGGTTCTTCGCCAGTCCATCCTTGCGCCCCACCTTCGGAGGCTTCAGCTCCTCCTGGTGGGACAAGTTGTTCTTCGTACCGTTCGAGGTGCCGTTATCTATGCCGTTCATACGGCTATCTAGCCTACTGCCTAGCCAGTACATTTTCCCCTCCACCGCCCGCTTTCGACCGCGGAGGTCTAGGCTTCAATCCATGAACCGCTCAGTACGTCAACCCCTCAACCGATGGTGGCCGGTGTGGGCTGCGGTTTTTATCATTCTTTTGGTGTACGGGATTGGTGGCGTCGTTCTTCTCAACGACGCCACCAGGCCCCCATCCGCAACGCCACCACCACGCCCCGCAGACGCCAACGAACAGGCTCCCGACACTCTCTTCACTCGGGGGCTCACGGACCTGCCACCGGACTACCCCACTGACCCGGACTCCGCGGAGCTCCAGCGCGCCAAGGATGCCGGCTCCTACCTACTGAGTCCCGGCGAAGAGGGATACACAGCCCAGGAGGACGCTGCCGTGCGGGACAACGAATATTTCCTCGGTGGCGTGCACCCTCACGAGGACCAGAGTTGGCGCACATACCCGCAGCCCACGCCGGGTATGGCGCTGGACATCGACGGTGAGTTCAGTTGCACGCTCGCGTTTGTGGGCCACTACGCGCCCGCCACGGACGGCAGCGGTTCGGTGGCGCGCGCGGAGCACGCAGCGGTCCCGGAGCCAGTAAACGGGGCCACCGAGATCAGCCCGAGTAGTGCCAGCACAGATCGCGCGGGCAATCGGCGCGCGCCCTCACCAGCAGCGCTGACAGCAGGACACTGCATGGAGAGCGATGAGGACGGCATCGTCGAGTGGTCGCCAGGAGCGGAAGGATACCCTGTCGCACCACTGGGTCAATGGGATGCTCACCAAGCATTGGACTCGTACTCCGTTGAGGTCGGCTCGCTCTCGGAGCACTTCGCGCAAAACAATTCTGGCAGCGAAGATGCGGATGATCCTCGACAGGAAACTGAAGCTGCGGATAATCGCCCACACGAAGGAGAAGACTCGGAGGCTCGCCCGCAAGAAGCGGAAGACCTGGACAGCGACAGTGAGGACACGGAAGACTCGAGCTCGGAGCGGACGTTGATGGGCCTCGCTCCCGCGCCAAAAGCACTCCCGGCACAACTCGACACGGACTGGGCCAGCATGAGCCTGGAGCCACGCGCGGATTTCAATCCACGAATCGACGGCCGCTATGACGTGGTCACCACCGCCGGCGCAGCCGATCTCCGTCCAGGCATGATGGTGTGCAAAATGGGCTTCCGAACAGGAGAAACTTGCGGACCCGTATTGTCCTGGAACGCCACCATGGTGCGTATTAACCTCTACTCACTCACGGGGGATTCCGGTTCTCCGGCTTATATCAAGCTCGGTGGAAACAAGGTCGCGGCTTTGGGCCTGCTTTCTGGGTCTCCAGTGGACTCTGAGAATGTCACCAATGACTACGTGACAGACTTCGCCCTCGTCGCACCAGTGATGCGAGCCACGGGTTTCCGCCTCGGTGAGGGTGGCTGATTTCCTGGCCGTGGCTGATTTCCTGACCCTGGCGAAATTCGGTGCGGTGGCGAAATTTCGGGCGATCGCTAAATTTCGCCGCAGTCTTGGCGGTGAAATTGCAATATCGCCCGCGACAAGGTGGTGAAATTCCGAAGGGGGAAGAAATTTCGCCAGGGAGCCAAAAATTGGCCAAGGCCACTGACCTTTCGTCCCACCGCAACCCGAATACATGGGGCGAGCAGGTGTTATGGCGGGCCGGTGGCGTCGTAAAAATTTATCCACAACCGCTGAGTTATCCACAACTCCCAGCACACCGGGCACCCCGCAGCGTCAACCCGAGCACCTCGATCAGCTAGGCTCCGCCCCACGAGGGATCGCGCGCGCAGGACCAGTCGCGCGCAACCACGGGGAAGAGAAACATGGGGAAGACCAATCCAGGGGGAAGACCAATGCGCCCATTCAAGCGCGAACTACCGACACTCCTACCGGAGACCGCGCCACAGCTACGCGCCCGCGGCGTGAGCGACGGTGAAATAACACGCAACCACGAACGCGTCACGCACAACACGTGGATCCACCGCAGCAACAGACAAGGCGAGCAGCACGACATCATCACGCGCACTCGCGCGCACCACCTCACCAACCCAACACGACCCGCCTCCGGTTGGTCAGTGTTGGCCTACCACGGGCTGCCATACTGGGCGGATGCCACGCCCGCGGTCTTCGCCAGCGAGCGGCGATCCAGAAAGAACACGCGCAGTGTGCTGGGGCCACATGTGGAACACTTTCCACAGCTCACGCTGGATAAGCGGCTCTACGATCCGCGGATGCCGAGTATTCGCTGTGTACCCATCGAACTCGCTATGGTCAGTGCGCTGCAAAGTATCCGCGACGGGACGATGCAATGGCACGTGCCCAACATTCCTGGATGGGCGCCGAAGGATGTGCGCGCGGTGCAGCTGTTGGACGCGGCCATCAGGCACGCGCAGACGAAGATCGAGCTAGAGACTTTCACTCAGGCTGCGGCGCACAAGCTCGACAAGCAGTGGGCGCAGAGAATTCGAATGGCCACAGACACCGGAGCGGGCTCCCCCATGGAGACACTGCTGAGACTGACTCTGAAGCAGGTCAACGTGGGATCATTTCCGCTGCGTTGGGAATCGCAAGTGCCTGTGTACGACGACGGTGGACTCACCCCTCCAGGCGGACCCGATCGGCCAGGCGGGATGGACGGATCGGGGAGGTCAGGTAGGACTGGTGGGCCAGCGAAGCCAGGTTGGGCCGGCGAGCGAGGGAAGCCGGGCTGGGCAAGTGATTCGACTTTTCGGCCGTGGATCACTGTTGCGGACCTGATGTGCAAGGAGCTCAAGGTCATTGTGTTCCACGACGGCGCACACCACCGGACGCCGGAGCAACACCGCAAAGACGCCGAGATCAACGCCTTCCTCCAATCCAAGGGGTACCGGGTGCTGCGCGTGACCGCCGACATGCTGAAAAATCCAGAATTGCTTCGGGTCAGGGCGGATCGGTTGCTGCTAAGCGCTATCAACGAGCGGGAGGAGATGGGCTGGTAAAGGGAAAGGAAGCATGTGGCGAAATTCCCGCTCCTTCGAAAATTCGGCACTGAAACGGTGGCATTATTGCCATTTCGCCGTTCCGGAGGTGGCGAAATTTTGAAAAGCCAGAAATATCGCCACATCGACAACGAGTCGACCCGGAAACTACCTGGACAGAAGCTTCGCCGCCTCCGTCGCCCAGTATGTGAGGATAATGTCCGCCCCGGCGCGCGCGATCCCCGTGAGGGACTCCAGAATGCACGCCTCACGATCCAACCAGCCCCGCTCCGCTGCAGCGCTAATCATCGCGTATTCACCGGAGACCTGGTACGCCGCGACGGGCACAGTGGACATCTCCGCCACTTCCCGCAGCACGTCCAAGTACGGCATCGCTGGCTTGACCATCACGATGTCCGCCCCCTCGTCGATGTCCAGCTGAGTTTCCAACAAGGATTCCCGCAGGTTGCGCGCATCCTGCTGGTACTGGCGGCGGTCACCTTCCAGCGAGGAACCCACTGCCTCACGGAATGGCCCGTAGAACGCAGAAGCGTACTTTGCGGAGTAGGCCATGATCGACACGTCTTGGTGCCCAGCAGCATCCAGAGCTTCACGGATGCGCCTGACTTGGCCGTCCATCATGCCGGAGGGGCTGACGATGTGCGCGCCAGCTTCCGCTTGTGCAACGGCCATTGCTGCGTAGCTGTCCAGTGTGGCGTCGTTATCAATGATCGTGTGGCCCCAACGGTCGGTCGAGAGGACTCCGCAGTGGCCGTGGTCGGTGAATTCGTCAAGGCATGTGTCGGCGATGATGAGCACGTCGTCACCGAATTCCTTGCGCGCGCGGGCGAGCGCCTTGTTCAGCACGCCGTCCTCGGCGATTCCGGCGGTTCCTGTGGCGTCCTTGTCTTCTGGCAGCGGAACGCCGAACAGGTCGACCGCGGCCACTCCGGCCTCGATGGCCTCTTCGATTGCGGTGAGCAGGCTGTCCTCTGTGTGTTGAACGACGCCAGGAAGGCTGCTGATTGGAGTTGGCTCCGCGGAGGCAGAGTTTTCATGGTCCGCAATGAACATGGGCAACACGAAACGGTTGGGGTTCAGGTCCGTTTCTGCGGTGAAGTTGCGCATCACTGGGGATGTGCGGAGGCGGCGTGGCCGCCGGGATGGGATGTATGTGCCGGATGCAGGGGAGCTAGTCATAATGCCTCCGATGCTAGTCCCCTTAAGACTGGGCCGCGGCGACCGGTGGCACTGGGGCAGCACCCGTGTTGGGAATCGCCGCGCCAGAGGCGGCATTCGCGGTGACACTAATTGCCGGGTTAGCCGCCACCCCGTTCTTACGACGGCGACGGCGCTTGCGTGGTGGCGGCAACTGGCCTGCGGCACGCAAGTCGGCGACGTGGCTAGCCAGCGCGTCCACGAGGTCTTCCACTCCCGCGTGTTCCGGCATCACGTCCACGCGCAGACCGTGTTCCTTGGCGGTCTGTGCAGCCATCGGGCCGATGCAAGCAATGATCGTGCGGGTATGCGGCTTACCCGCGATACCCACCAGGTTCTTCACCGTGGAAGAAGATGTGAAGCAGACGGCGTCGAAGCCACCGGTCTTGATCATGTCGCGGATCTCTGGACTCGGAGGGGCTGCGCGCACGGTTCGGTAAGCGACCACGTCATCGACTTCCCAGCCGAGGTCGATGAGACCATCGACTAGGACGTCGGTGGCGATATCGGCACGTGGCAACAGCACACGATCCACTGGGTCCAGGTCCTCGTCGTGCGGAGGGAAGACCTCCACCAGGCCGGAGGCGTTGCGGGCGTTGGCCTTCGGCAGCAGTTCCGGGCTGATGCCCAGGTCGCGCACGGACTGAGCGGTCTTTTCTCCAACTGCGGCTACACGCACACCCGCAAGGGCACGGGCATCCAGGCCGAATTCGTTGAGCTTCTCCCACGTGGCCTTCACGGCATTGACGCTGGTGAAGACGATCCAGTGGTAGCGGCCATCGACGAGTCCCTTGATCGCGCGCTCCATCTGCGCTGGGCTGCGCGGCGGTTCCACTGCGATGGTCGGCACCTCCACTGGGATGGCACCGTGGCTGGCCAGGCGGGCGCTCATCGGCCCCGCCTGGTTCTTCGCGCGCGGCACGAGCACAGTCCAGCCATAGAGGGAACGGTTTTCCCACCAAGAATACTTGGAACGCTTCGCTGGCTCCGCCTCCGTGCCGATGGTCACGAGCAGCTCCTCCGGCAACTCGCCATCCTTTGCTGCGGGACCGGAGGCTGCTGCGATGGACTTCAGCGTATCCAGGGTCACGTCGTAGGAGCGCTGGCGGCGGGTCGTGGCGTGCAGAGTGACAGTCGCCGGGGTGCTGCCAGGGATATCGCGGTGCTTGAGCTCGGTGGCGATGCCCGCGAGGTTGGATGGCGCTGCCGTGAGGATCAGCGGCAGTCCGGCGCTCGCGAGCTGTTCCCAGTCCGCACCTTCGCGCACGTCGGCGGTGGTCACGTCCGGCCCCACTCCGATGCCGGTGAAGGCGGGAACGGCAGCTGCTCCCGTCATTCCAGGAATCACCTGGAATTCGATCGCGTTCGGCTCGGCGAGACGTTCGACCTCTTCCAGTTCGGCCATCACGGCTTCGTTCGATAGTGGGTTGCCTGCGACCAGCCGCACCACGTCGTCTCCAGCCTGTGCGCACTCCACCATTTGCGCCGCAATGTCCTCGGGCTGCCCATCGCCCGCGAATGGCACGGCGTACTCAATTTCCGCGGCACTTGGCGGCTCTGGGCGCGGTGGCTTGCGGCGGGCGCCGGCTTCCTTGGCTGCCTTGACCTGCTCTTGCCAGGCGGCTTCGGCGGCGTCGAGCTTCGCTTGGGGCACCGGTACCTTGGCGGCGATGAGGCTACGCACACCCACGGTCACGGCGGGATCGACCCATGCGTAGGCAGTCTGTTCCAGCACGTCGCGTGCACGAACGGTCAGCAGATCCGGGTTGCCCGGCCCCGCACCCACGAAGAGGATGCGACCCGCGCCCAAGGTTGTTCCGGATTCGTTCATGTGTTGGCTTTCCATTGCTTGTTCTTGTTGCTTCCCCGACGCCACCGCGTCAGCGCCCTTAGACCGCGCTGTTGCAGCCCTTCAGGCGTTGGTGGGCAGTGCGTAGCTCAGCACTGCGTGCTCAGGGGATCACGTTGTTGGTTTGAGATCGTGGAGCTTGCGATTGTTGTGTGGGCGGCACGCTAGTTATCGGCCGCCATGAGTCTTTCTGCTCCAGCGTCGAGGAGCTCTTGGCCGATCGCCCGCCCTGCAGCGCGGGCAATCTCGGCGGCCTCCGGCCACGTGCTGTCCGCGAGGGTCCCTGTGCCTCCCAGTGGGATGGTGACGGTGGCGCTGCGCACCAGCGAATCCGAACCATCCAGTGCGAAGGCTCCACCGGTGACTGTGAGGGTGGCGCTGCTGGCGTCGTCGGAGAGAGACACGGTGGAATGCGCGGCGACGGGGGCGGAACATCCGGCCTCGAGGGTGGAGAGAATGGCGCGCTCCGCAAGGGCCTGCGCGTGGCTAGGGCTGTGGTCGAGAAGAGCGACCGCCGCCCAGGCTTCCTCATCATCTGCGCGGACTTCCACACTCAGCGCGCCCTGTGCGGGGGCCGGAATGATCAGATTCGGGTCGATCGACTCGGCGGCACGGTCCAGCAAACCCGCGCGGTCTAGGCCGGCACGAGCGAGAACGACAGCATCGAGATCCTCGCCAACACGATCCATACGGGTAGTGATATTACCGCGGATGGGCACACACTGCAGGTCGGGGCGAGCAGCGAGGATCTGCGATACGCGCCGCGGAGCCCCCGTGCCGACCTTCGCCCCTTGAGGCAGTTCGAGCAACGGCGTGTTATTTACGCTGACCAGCACCTCGCGCGCATCGACGCGCGGCGGGACAACAGTTTTGAACCGAGGATCCGGTGCGGTGGGCAGGTCCTTAAAGGAGTGCACCGCTATGTCGCACTCACCGTTGGCCAGAGCAAGGCGAAGGGTCTCCGTGAACACGCCGATGCCGATTTTCGCAACGGGAGTCTGTGCTGCCTGCGAGGCATCGCCTGGGGTGTGGACGATGTGCAGTTCGGCGGACAGGTTCTGGGCGGTGATGCCATCGCGGACGTGACCGGACTGGGTGGTAGCCAGCAAGGAGCCGCGAGTGCCGATAAGGAACGTGCGGACGGTCGTCATGAATTGCTACCTCGATCGTTCTGGTTCTTGTACTGCATGCTGGTGGAAATGTCGCCGACGGTAGTGATGTCAGCGGTGGTGGGCTGGTCGGGCTCGGCGCTGGAGCCAGTGGGCGTGCCGGGTTTGGGCACTCTCACAGCGCTTCCCTGCATGCCAGCGCGGCTGGTGGGGACCCGGGTGCTGCTGGCCTCTGTGACGCTTTCGACGGCGCCAGTGGGCAGCTGGAACAGTGCGGCGAGTGCGTCCGGGTAGCTGACAGTGGCGCCGGCGGCGGAAAGCTTCTTGGCCTGCACAGTCGGGGTGTGCAGCAACTTATCCACAAGTTTGCGCATCGAGCGCTCGACCTGCTGGCGGTCGGTGTCGCTCATGTCGGGTGTGCGCTGCTCCAGCACCAATAGCTCCTCAGCTAGGAGGTCCACGGCCTTCTGTCGCAGGGCCTTGACGGTGGGCACCACGGCTTGGGCGCGTTGTTGCTCAAGGAACTCAGCCAGTTCATCAGCGACGATGCGACGGGCAGGATCCTCGTCCTCCACACCTTCGCCGGCCATGGTGGTGAGCTGCTCGATATTCAGCAGGTGCACCCCTGGCAGCTCGGCGGTGGCATGGTCGATGTCGGTTGGCATGGACAGATCTACTAAAGCCAGGGGGCGGGTGGCAGCCTGTGCCTCATCCTGGCGTGCGGCCTTGACGTGCTCGGCGGTGACCACGTGGCCAACCGCACCGGTGGCGGAGACAACAATGTCCGCACTTCCGATGACCTCCGACATGAGATCCAGCGGTACGGCGGTGGAATCCACCCCCGCCTCGCGCGCGTGGCTCACGAGGTTTTCCGCGCGGGAGAGCGTGCGGTTGGCCACGGTGATGTGATCAATACCCATCCTACCGAGGTGGGTGGAGGCTAAGGAGGCCATGGCACCTGCGCCGATGATCAGCGCCCTGCGGCCTACCAACGGCTGGTCATCAGCCGGATCGACCCCCAGCAGCCCCATGGCCTTATCCAGCGAGAAGGACACCATGGAGGCACCGACAGTGTCGATGTTAGTTTCCGTATGCACTCGCTTGCCAGTACGCAAGGCGCGCTGGGTGAGGTCATGCAGCGTGCGACCAACCGTGCCGATCTGGCTTGCTTCCTGGTAGGCGCCGCGCAGCTGGCCGATGATCTGCTGTTCGCCCACGACCATGGAATCGAGCCCGGAGGCCACGTTGAGCATGTGCTCGGCGGCAGCATCGGAGTAGTGCACGTAGAGGTGCGGTTCTAGATCCTCTGCCGGCAGCCCAGAGAAGTCCGCGATGGTATCCACCACGTGGTCGAGCCCGGAGTGGAACGCATTGGCGACGGTGTAAAACTCCATGCGGTTGCAGGTCGACAACACGAGGGATTCAGAGATCACCTGGTTGTCCAGCAGGGCGAGCTGGAGCTTTGGTAGCTCCGTATCAGCTACGGACACCTTCTCCAGCATGGGCACTGGTGCGGAGCGGAAAGACAGGCCCACCAGCAAAACGGCTGCGGTGCCAGTAGCGGCGCTTCCGTCCATCGGTTTCTCTGCCTCCTGCAAGTATGCACCCGGGTATGCCGATCAGCACCCCGGGTCGTATCGACCTATAACGGTATCCTTTAACCCACCCCAATGACAAAACGGAGAATTCATTTGTTATAGGCACTCACACCATGCCTCTCCCCTACAACCCTAGCGCGCCAGCTCCTCCGCCAGCTCCTCGTTATCAACCTCCCAGCAGGCGAACTCCTCCTCATCGATGAGCACCACCGGCACCCGGTCACCGAACTCCATCTCCAGCTGCGGGTCCACCCCCTGCTTGTCGAGCTCCACAACCTCTAGCTTCGCCCCCGCCGCCTGCACCACCGGCACAATCTGCTGGTACACCCGCGCGCAGGATCCACAGGTCGACCTCGTGAGAAGCTGAACAAAGTGCGCCATTCTGGCCTCCTCCAACTCACTTCCGCGCTGCGAGCCACTCCACCGCGGAGCAACCGCCAGCACGCCATTTATCCCTCGTTTACCTCCACATGTCAGCACCGATGCTAGCGAAATACCCGAGGAGTGTATCGAGCCTTCGCTAGTGACGGGGTAGCTTAGTGAATGTGAGAAAGCTTCTGGGCGGCAAGCGCCGCCGCAAAGATGCCCGTGTGCCCGAGGTGCCACAGGTCGTCGACGCAGTCGACAGCTCCCTATCCGGCGCTGCCCTCACGGCCCGCAGTGCTGCCCGCGACTTCCTCTCCCGCTTCGTATTCCCCACGAAGGGCGAATCAGCACAGCGCGAGGCCGGCGAAGCATCCGTGCAGCAAGCTTTGACCAGCCTGGCCTCCTCCTCTTCCGACGCCACTGCGACCGCGACCGACGTGACGTCGGACAAAGAGACGGTCACCCCGCACCAACTCTGGCAGGCGCTGGACCCAGACGCCGCAGCAGATCAGCAGGCGATCGGTGAACTCGCAGCCGAGCTCAACCTAGACGACGAGCACCTCCGCGAAGGGCTGCGCAACATCCGCGGGGCAACAGTCGCCGCCGGCGGCAACAACAAACTCAACACACCCGACCCCGCCATCCCCCAGGACCTCGGCGCGGCAGCGTTCTTCGACGTGGATAACACCCTCATCAAAGGCGCCTCCATTCTGCTGCTCGCACGCGGACTAGTGAAGCGCAGGTTCTTCACATTCAGGGAAATCACCGACTTCGCCTGGAAGCAGGTGAAATTCCGCCTCGGCGGCGAAAACCAGGGCGATATCGACGAAGGGCGCGAACAAGCGCTAGCACTGGTCAAGGGGCACCGGGCTAGCGAACTGACCCAGCTCGCCGAGGACATCTGGGCCAAGAGCATCTCCGAACGGATCTTCCCCGGCACCAAGGAACTCGCGGACATGCACCTGCAGGCAGGCCACCAGGTGTGGCTCGTCACCGCGGCACCAGTGCAGCTTGCGCAGATCATTGCGCGCGAACTGGGGTTCACCGGAGCCCTCGGCACGGTCGCGGAAGTCAAAGACGATGTCTTCACCGGCCGGATGGTCGGCGATATGCTCCACGGGCCCGGTAAAAAGCACGCGGTGGTGGCGCTGAGCTCCTACGAGAACCTGGACTTGGAGCGCTGCACGGCATACTCGGATTCAGTCAACGATGTGCCGATGCTGTCCATGGTGGGCACTGCGGTGGCCGTGAATCCAGATTCGCGTCTGCGCAAGGTCGCCAAGCGCAACGGCTGGGAGATCCGCGACTACCGCCGGACAATCAGGATCCTGCGTCGCGTGGGCGGATCCGCGAAGGGCGCGGCCGGCGCTGCGGTCACTTTCACTGGCTACTGGATTAAGCGTTTGCCGTAAAATGCGAAACTCCGCCTGCCAGCGGATCTGGTGAGATCAACCGGAAGGCGGAGCAGAAAGCTACATTCGCAAGCGCGAACGGCGTCCCCTCGGACGAGTTCGGCCTACTTGCCCAGCTTACGACGCTGAACGCGGGTGCGGCGCAGCATCTTGCGGTGCTTCTTCTTGGACATGCGCTTGCGGCGCTTCTTGATCACAGAACCCATAACGGGAACCTCACTTCTATATCTGGTCGATCTGTACAGTTTGCGGCCCGCCTGTCCGTGACTGGTCTGTCAGCCGTGGCGGGCGGAAACTGTGCCGGGGGCGTGTGCCGACACGAATGGTCAATAGTTTAGCGGTTACCCTGCGCACGAAACAAAAAGCCCCTCCCTTCGCTGCCGACATATCCTCGCGGATGCGCGGTAGCCATAGGGAGAGGGAGGCGGGGTACGCCAGCCGCGGATTGCCCTTCCGGCAGCCTCGTGAGCAGCGTCCGTTGAGCCAACGACGCCATCGGCTGGCATGCCGGACTTTTATTACCCAGCCTGACCAGCGGTCTTGTAGACGCTGGAGCCGAGGTATTCCTCGACTGCCCTCTCGTGCACGCGGAAGGAGCGTCCGACCTGCACGGCTGGCAGGTCACCGGAGTGCACCAGGCGGTAAACCGTCATCTTGGATACGCGCATGAGCTCCGCGACCTCTGCGACGGTCAGGTAGATTCCGTTGTCATTATTAGCCATTGATCATCACTTTCTTTGCGCTCACATGCGCTGCAGGCTTCCCCTCCTGCAGGACTTCACACGGGAATCGCTGGAGACCATCATAACGTGATCCATGGGGCATATGTGTAGCGAGGGGGAATTTGCAGCGATAGTTACGCGCTGATACGCGTAGTGATTGATGCCACTGATGAGGTCACATCATTCTGACGTGGTAAAAGTTATGAAAGTAAACTCATGTGACAGCGGGGGTTAAACCTGAACTTTACCCCCTACATGTGGCTAGCTCCCCGCCCGCCTACGGTTGGCCTCCCGCCCACCTACCGCTAGCTCCCTGTCAACACTATCCTCCCGCCTGTATGCGGCCAGCTTTCCGCCCACTCTCGACAGACCATGGCATTTCCTCACCCCTTGTCAGAAAATGCCAGCGATATCACCCCGTGAACGCGAAAAACCGTGGCATTTCCTCACGGACGGTAAGAAAATGCCACGGTTCCTAAGAGAGGACAGCCAGCAACCCAGCCGGACTATCCCCCACCCGACAACCACTGCAGCCGGACTATCCCCTGACCAGCAACAACTAGCCCTCGCCGAGCTCAATCGAACGCTTCTTGCAGGCCTCCATCGCCTGGTAGAACGCCCGGCGCAGCCCCTCCTCCTCCAGCGTGCGCGTCGCCGCGGAAGTCGTGCCACCAGGGGAGGACACCTTCGTCCGCAGAACCACAGGGTCATCCCCGCCTTCAGCCTGCCCGTTGGCCATCATCGTCGCCGCACCCTCTGCCGTGGCGATCGCCAGCTCCTGCGCCAGCGGTCGTGGCAGACCCAGGTTCACGCCGGCGTCGATCATGGCCTCAGTGACCATGAAGAAGTAAGCCGGGCCGGAGCCGGACACGGCCGTCACCGCATCGATGTCCTTCTCCTTGACCTTCACCACGGTTCCGGTGGCGCTCATGAGCTCCTGCACGGCATCTACGTGCTCGGCCTTAGCGAAGCGGCCACCCGCGATCGCGGACGCACCCTTGCCCACGAGCATCGGGGTGTTCGGCATCACACGCACTACCGGGGTGCCCGCCGGCAGCAACGCTTCCATGGAGGCAATGGTCACGCCAGCGGCCACGGAGACCACCACGGTGTCCGTGTCATTCTTTTCCACCACGTCGCTGACGGATTCCAGCACGGTCGGCACGATGTCCGGCTTCACGCAGATAAATAGGTAGTCCGCATCGTCGGCTGCTTCTTGGCCGTCCTCGGTGGTCACCAGCCCGTAGGTTTCCTTGAGTTGTTCCAGTCGGGCGGTCGTGGGATCGGCAACGATCACGCTCTTCGGGTCTGTTCCGTCTCCGATGATTCCGGAGAGCAGTGCTTCGCCGATGTTTCCGCCGCCAATAATTCCAATTCGAGTCATGCGTTCAACTGTGCCAGCGTTTCCGCGCGCTCGCCATGTTCGTCCCCCTTGTCGCGGGGTCTGCTGTTTTCCTCTCCTCTTTCTTTCCGACGCCACCAGCCCCCATTCGCCACTTCATGAAGAAGGAATAGCGGGGTGGGTTAAGCCATGCTTCCCACACTGTGTCCCACACACTGCCCACCGATATGAAAAACCCGGGCTGTGGGTTGCCCGGGTTGGTTCTTCGTGTGTCTTCGGCTAGAGCCCCATCACGAGGCGCGGACCGATTGTGAGCGCGAGGCCCACGAAGAAGGCCAGCACCATGAGCAGTTTGTCCTTGTGGCGCAGCAGGGCGTGAACCAGACCCACGAGGACGAGTGTCACGGCCAGCGCGAGGACAATGACGATCAGTGGGTTCAGGTTGGCCCAGAGGAGGCTGAAGCCGAAGAAGATTCCCACGCCAGCGGCAACCGCGAGGATCGCCTGGAGGATCATCATCGGCCAGGAGACAGTGTTGTCCTCGTAGTCGATGACTTCGTCTTCGCCGAGGCTGGCCTCGAGTTCCTTGAACTCGTCAGGGGCATCGGTCTTGAGGTCTTCCTTGTCAGCCTTAGACCTGTCGTCCGCCTTGGACTTGTCAGCCGAGTTCTGCTTCGCCTTCGCCGCGGTGCCTGGCTGTGCTTCAGCGTCCTTCTTGGAATCCTTAGAGCCCGAGTTGCCGGCAAGGCTTGCTGCTCCCGCGGCCCCAGCAACTCCTGCAACCCCGGCTGCAGCTCCGGACTTGGAGGTCAGCTTTGCCTCGGCCTTACGGGCATCGTCGGCTGGGACGGCTTTGGCTGCGGTGGCTACAGCCGCGCCCTGGGTACCGGACTGTGCAGTGTCCTTGCTCTTGGCTTCAGTGTCCTTGGCCTTGGCTTCCGCCTCCCTAGTCTTCTGCTCAGCGTCGGTCTTGCGCTGATCGGACTTTATCTGCTCCGCAGCTTTCTTGTCGGAGATCTTCTCGTCGGAAGTCTTCTTCTGCTCTGTCGCCTTAGTCTGCTCGGCAACCTTCTGCTGCCCAGTGGTCTTGTCGGCGTTACCGGCGGCAGGAGCCTCGCTGTCGCCAGCGTGCTTGTCTGCCTTGGCGGTTGTCGCGGAGGTGGCCGCCGCAGTTGCCGAGGTTGCCGCTGCCGTATCCGGCACGGCCTTCATCTGATTAGTGGTTTCGCCGGGCTTTTCAGCCTTGCGCTTCACCAGGTTTGTGCCCTCAGCAGACTTGTCGCCTGCCTTCTCCCCGGGCTTGAAGGCGCTCTTCTCCGCTGGCTGTGCCTCTGCCTTTTCAGACTTCTCACCTGCAGCAGGAACGGAAGGGCCAGCAGCCGGGGTTGCGCCCACCGGCTTGATCGTGGCGGTCTTCTTCGCCTCAGCCTGTTCGGCCTTGGCTTTCTTTTCCTCGTGCTCGTCGACGTCCTGCTGGGTAACGACCGGGATAGACCCCGTCAGTTCAGCGACAGAAATGCCACCTTCCTCCAGGCTACGACGCCTCCGTCGCGGGCGGTTGCTAGAGCCGTCAGAAGAGCTGCGGGCGTTGCGCGCCAGCAGCTCGGCTACTGTCAGCTTCTCACTCATCCTTCGTTCCCATCACGATCGAACGCACTATCACCTATTACTAGAACCTTAACTTTACATTCCATGCTCAACTTTTCCGTATAAGAGCAAGGGACTTTAAGCTAGTTAGCCAATAATGCCTGGTCAGTCTGCCGGAAAATCACACCCTCACGGAGAGCCCACGGACACATGTGCAGAGTGTCGATGCCCAATTTACGCATCGAGGCTTCCGCGACCAAAGCTCCCGCAACGATCTGGTGAGAGCGGTCCGCAGACACACCTTCCAGCTCTGCCCTATCGGCCGACGTCATGCGAGAAATAAAGCTGATCAGCTGGCGCAGTCCCGGCTGCGTCAACGTGCGCTTCACCCGCGGACCTGCAGAGCTCGGAGCAGCACCCGTGAGGCGGGCGAGCATACGGAAGGTCTTGGACGTTCCCACCGCCAAGTCAATCGGGCCGGAATCCAGCAACTCCGCTACCGGATCATCCAGCGTCTCGTCGATATATTCGCGAAGTCTTTCAATATCCTTCTTCTTCGGTGGGTCAGTGTCGAACCAGTCCCTCGTCAGACGCGCCGCACCAAGGTTCACAGACACTGCCACATCGGGATTCTCGTTCGTACCGATGGACATCTCCAACGATCCACCGCCAATATCCAGGTCGCAGATACGGCCCGCGGACCAGCCGTACCAACGCCGAACAGCGAGGAAGGTCAGGCGCGCCTCGTCCTCGCCAGAGAGGATCCGCAGCCGCACGCCCGTTTCCTTCTCCAACTTGTCCAGCACTTCATCGGAGTTCGTCGCCGATCGGATGGCGGAAGTTGCGAAGGGCAGCAACTCATCACAGCGGAACTGCTCGGACATTTCCTTCGCCAGAGCCACACCGCTGAACAACTTTTCCTGGCCCTTATTGTTGATGGCACCCTTCTTATCTAGGTACTCCACCAAACGCATGGGGGTCTTCCAGTTGCTCATCGGGGTCGGCGGTCCGCCACGCTGAGCGTCAACCACCACCAGATGGACCGTGTTACTTCCAACATCAAGGACACCTAATCGCACGAGTCCAGAGTATCCCGTCTACGGTAAAACCTGTGAGTAAAACGTCCAAGGTTTCTCAGATGGTCACCGGCTACCCGGAGGGCACAAACGCCGACTTGTCCATCAAAGCTGGCCGCGAGCTACCCGCCGACTATCCGCGGGAGTGGTTCGAGTTCCTCGATCCGGCCGACCCGGAGCACGTGATTCAGATTGATCTCACGTGGTTGCTGTCTACCTACCGCTGCCGCTTCGGCACGGAGGCATGCCCTGGGATCGACGCCACTAATCCCGATGTCGGTTGTTGCGTACATGGAGCATTTCTCACGGACGCGGACGATCGCGAGGCACTCGCGGAAATAGCCAGCCAGCTCACAGACGCTGATTGGCAGCTCCGCCCCTCGGCTGAGGTGGACGCTTGGAAGCGGGAGCAGGTGGCGTCGGAAAAGAAGAGGGGGAACACAAAGAAGGACGCGGAGGCTAATCACGGCTACGGCGAGACCGTGGGCGCGCTGGAACCCTGGTTGGAATGGGATGAGCTGGAAAACGACGAGGGGGAGATGGAACCGGCGCTAAAGACGCTGACTGTGGACGGCGCCTGCATCTTCGCCAACCGAGCGGGCTTCCCGGCGGGTTCCGGCTGTGCGCTGCACGCGTGGGCGGTGAAAAACGATGTGGATCTGACCGTCGCCAAGCCGGAGGTGTGCTGGCAACTACCGTTGCGGCGACTGGAGGATTGGGAGACGCGCCCGGATGGTGTGGAGCAGCTGCGTACCACCATCACCGAATACAACCGACGCGGCTGGGGTAACGGTGGCGAGGATTTTGACTGGTACTGCAGCACGGATCCGGCTTGCCACGCTGGTGCGGAGGCGATGTGGCGGACGCATAAGGATGAGCTGGTGGAACTCATCGGTGAGCCGGCCTATGAGGTACTCGCGGAGCACTGCGCAAAGCGAGAGGAAATGGCGAAGATCTCCCCGAGTGGACTGCCGCTGCTAGCAATTCACCCCGCGACGGCCGAGGCTCGCCAGCGGGGTATCTAAGGAATTCGCGACTGAGTTGCGCCACGCGGGTGCGCGACAGCTCGCGCCGGCTTAGGCCTCGAACTTGTAACCCAAGCCTCGGACCGTCACGAGCACCTCTGGGCGGGACGGGTTGCGCTCAATCTTGGAACGCAGGCGCTTGATGTGAACGTCCAAGGTCTTGGTATCGCCCACGTAATCCGCACCCCACACTCGGTCGATCAGCTGGCCGCGGGTGAGCACACGACCGGCATTGCGCATGAGGTACTCCAGCAGGTCGAACTCCTTCAGTGGCATCGGCACCTGCTCGCCGTCGACGGTCACGATGTGGCGTTCCACGTCCATCATCACGCGGTCTTCGCGCAGCACCACACCGTCCTCGGCTTCCTCCTCTGCCTGCGGTGAGTTGTCCCCACCGCGTCGCAGAACAGCACGGATACGAGCAATGAGCTCACGGGCGAAGTATGGCTTGGTCACGTAATCATCCGCGCCGAGTTCCAGGCCCACCACGCGGTCGATTTCGGTATCGCGGGCGGTCACCATGATGACGGGTACAGAGGAAGTCTGGCGCAGCTGACGGCACACCTCAGTGCCGGACATGCCGGGCAGCATGAGATCCAGCAGAACAATATCGATCTGCTCTGATGCGAAGGTATCCAGGGCGGTTGGACCGTCACTTGCCATGAAGACCTCGAAGCCTTCCTTCTTCAGCAGGAACGCCAGTGGTTCCGCCAAGGACTCCTCGTCCTCAACGATCAGCACGCTAGTCACGGCAGTACGTCACCTTTCTGTCACTTCTATTCCCCCTTATTGTCCGGTGCGCGCAACCTGCCCGCAACCGATACCACCCTATTCATCCTCCCCTGCATGCCGGAGGGCGGGCTCGTTCAACCCCGCTAACTCCCGCTGCGAAGGCACCACGGGCTTTTCACCTGCAGGCAGCGAGCTGCTCTCCCCCTGGTAGCGCGGAAGCTCCAAAGTGAAGGTGGATCCCGTGCCCAGGCGGGACCACACGGACACGCGGCCGCCGTGGTTAGCCATGACGTGCTTGACGATCGCCAATCCTAGACCAGTGCCGCCGGTGTTGCGGGAGCGCGCTTTATCCACGCGGAAGAAGCGTTCGAAGAGACGCTTTTGGTCCTCAGGCGCAATGCCTATGCCACGATCGGTGACACGCACGGTGACTAGGTCTTCGGTGACCTCGCGGGAGATGGACACCTCTGTACCCTCAGGAGAATAGTTAATGCCATTGGCAACGAGGTTCGCCACGGACGTCACCAGCAGAGCCTTATCTCCGCGCACGAGTGCACCACTGCTGCCGTCCTTGATGAGGTCGATCTTCGCTGCCTCCGCGGCCATGCGGCAGCGGTCAAAAGCTTCCTCGATCACGGAGTCCATGCTGACAACTTCCGGATCCGGCAGAGATTCCGCGCCCTGCAGCTTGGACAGGGAGATGAGCTCGGCAATCATCTGCCCCATGCGGCGAGTCTCACCCAAGAGCTTGCCGCCGAAGTACTCCACGGACTCCGGGTCATCCTTTTCCGACATCAGGGTCTCCACCAGCAGGGAGATCGCGCCGACCGGGGTTTTGAGTTCGTGGGACACATTGGCCACGAAGTCGCGCCGGGCAGATTCCATACGCACGTGCTCGGAATCATCGCTTGCATAAACCACTGCGTAACGGTCGTCCTGCAGCGTCAGCAACTGCACCTGACCGGCAACGGCGATCACTGGCCTGTTGCCCCGGCGCGGTGGCGGCGCGAAGTGGATTTCGCGTGGCTCCTGATCCTTAAATACTGCCTCCACGGCGTCCCATACCTTGCGGTTCACGGAGCGCTCGTGGACCAAGGACAGCTCGTGAGCCCGGGGGTTGGACATCACCACATTGCGGCGCTTATCCACCACGACCACGGCGGAGGGGGAGGATTGGATGGCGAAATGTAGCACCTGGGCCACCGTGGAGACTCGGTCGCCTTGGAGTTCGGAGTGGGTGCGCCTATTGCGCATTGCTTTCAGGCGCAGCCGATAGATCTGCAGCGCAACGGCGCCAAGCACCACGCCGATGAGTAGGCCTAACAGCAGGCCGATGAGCAGATCGTTCATAAGGAAACACGGTAGCAGGGTTTGACTCCCACTACCGTGTTGAAAATTTGCGGGGGAGGGAAAACTCCCGTCCGGGGCTGCTTTGGCCTTGCTTAGCAAGCGCCCTTAGCTGCCCTGGCTCTTACTTAGCCTCACCCTGGGCTGCCACTGCCGCGGCACCTGCCGCTGCGGCTTCTGGGTCGAGGTAATCGCCACCTGGGTTGAGCACGGTGCCCTCAGCGTCGATCTTGTAGACCAGTGGAATACCGGTTGGGATGTTGAGGGCAGCAATGTCCTCATCGGAGATCTTGTCCAGGTACTTCACCAGCGCGCGCAGGGAGTTGCCGTGCGCCGCGACCAGGACGGTCTCGCCCCGAGCAATGCGTGGCGCGATCTCCTCCTCGTAGTAAGGAATGAAGCGCTTCACCACGTCCAGCAGGCACTCGGTGCGTGGGATCTCGTCGAGGTGGGCGTAGCGCGCATCGTTGGTCTGCGCGTATTCGTTGTCCTCGTCGATGGCTGGTGGCGGGGTGTCGTAGGAGCGGCGCCAGCTCATGAACTGCTCTTCGCCGTACTTGTCCTTGGTCTCAGCCTTGTTCAGGCCTTGCAGTGCACCGTAGTGGCGCTCGTTGAGGCGCCAGTCGCGGATGACTGGGATCCAGTGCAGGTCGGCCTCGTCCAGCGCGATATTCGCGGTGGTGATGGCGCGGCGCAGCAGAGAGGTGTACAGGACGGTTGGCTTCAGGCCCGCCTCCTTGAGCATCTGGCCACCGCGCTTGGCTTCCTCGCGGCCCTTGTCGGTCAGTCGCACGTCCACCCAGCCGGTGAACTGGTTGGAGGCGTTCCATTCGGACTGGCCGTGGCGGAGGAGGATCAGGGTTCCATGTGCATTGTCGGTCATAACTCCAGTGTGCCACGTTCGGGGGTTCAATGACCCAGCCTTGGGGTCGCCGATGCGGGGTATTCCCCCGGTTTGTGGTGAGATTTCTGTGGTTTTCTTCCGCGCGACGCCACCAGCCCGCGCACACCAGCCCTACCGAAAGCATGATGTAGTTATGCCTCCTGCCGTAACCGTGACTCCCGAGGGTCAGCGCGCCCCGACTTCCGTGGTAGGTAACTTCCGCTACGCTTTTTCTTCCCTCCCCCGCTTGCGCACTGAGGTTCTTGGTGGCCTGGTGGTGGCACTGGCACTGATTCCGGAGGCGATTAGTTTCTCCGTGCTGGCCGGGGTGGATCCGCGCATGGGGTTGTTCGCCTCCGTGACGATGGCCATCACTATTGCTTTCACGGGTGGCCGCCCGGCGATGGTCTCTGCGGCCACGGGCGCAGTCGCGGTGGTGATTGCGCCGTTAGTGGCAGCCCATGGCGTCGATTATCTCATCGCCTGCATCATCCTGGCCGGCCTATTCCAGATCGTCCTCGCCGTGCTGGGAGTTGCGAAACTCATGCGCTTCATTCCGCGTTCGGTGATGGTCGGGTTCATCAATTCTTTGGCGATCATCGTCTTCTCCGGCCAGATTCCGCATCTGGTGGGTGTGCCATGGCTGGTCTATCCGCTGGTTGTGGTGGGTATTGCTATTGTCGTTTTCTTTCCGCGGCTGACCGCGGTGGTGCCAGCGCCGCTGATCGCCATACTCGTGCTCACGCCGCTGGTGGTTGTGCTGGATGTGCAGATTCCTACCGTGGCGGATCAGGGTGCGCTGCCGGAGAGCCTGCCCACAATCACGCTGCCTGCGGTGCCCCTAGTGTGGGAAACCTTCGAAATCATCGCCCCCTATGCGCTGGCAGTGGCCCTGGTGGGCTTGATGGAATCTCTGCTGACGGCGAAGCTGGTGGATGACATCACCGATGTGCACTCGGATAAGACCCGGGAGGGCTGGGGGCAGGGCTGCGCGAACGTTGTCACGGGCTTCTTCGGTGGCATGGGTGGCTGCGCCATGATCGGGCAGACCCTCGTCAACACCCGCGAGTCCGGTGCTCGCACTCGACTCTCAACCCTGCTCGCTGGTGTGTTCTTGTTAGTGCTCGTGGTGAGTTTGGGGGATGTCGTGGGCATGATCCCGATGGCCGCGCTCACGGCGATCATGCTCATGGTGGCGGTGAATTCTTTTGATTGGCATTCCGTGCAGCCTGCCACGCTGCGGCGCATGCCGCTGAGCGAGACGATCGTCATGCTGGTGACTGTGGCGGGCACTTTGCTTACCCACAATTTGGCCCTGGGTGTGACGCTGGGTGTGCTGACGGCAATGGTGATGTTCGCCCGGCGCGTAGCGCATCTCGTGCACGTGGAGGATGTCTCGGAAGCTGAGCTGTCTAAGGCAGAGCGGGAGACGAGCAAGATGTACAAGGTCAGCGGCCAGCTCTTCTTCGCCTCCTCCAATGATCTGGTGTATGCCTTCGACTACCCAGGGGATCCGGAGCACGTCATCATTGATCTGTCGGCTGCGGAGATCTGGGATGCATCCACCGTCGCCACTCTGGACGCGATCACCCAGAAGTACGCTGATCGGGGTAAGCGTGTGACCTTCACCGGCATTGGCGGCAATAGCAAGCGCCGCTTCGACCGGCTCTCTGGGCACTTCCCCTCTGAGGGCTAGCCCCCTCCCCCATCGACCCCTGCGACACCCCTATCGACCCCTGCGACACAGTTGCACATTTCTTGGCTCGCTCGCACGCAAAAGCCCAGGTCGGCATCCTGCGATAGGAGAAAGAATGTGCAACTGTGTCGGGTTGCCCTTCCCGGCTATCCTCCGACACACCAGCCAGCCCTCCAAGCACGCCAGCCACCACCAGCCAGCCGTCCACTCACTGGGAAAAACCAACGCAACACCGCTGCAACAATGCGGCGAGCAATCCGCGTTTCGTTCATCTCTTCGCCACACAAGCCATCACTGGCACGAAACATGGGATTTTTAGATTCCTTGGCATGGCTATCCGAACAAGCACACCCGCGCCGACCTCTGAGCCGAGCGTCCAACATAATGCTGCAAAGGCAGCCCTAGCGAAAAGTGCGGAGGATTTCTCCCTGCGCTTCGCCCCTCGCCACTACCGGAAGTGGACCCCCGCGGTCGTCGCCGATTCCGCCCTGGGCGGCATCGCCTACCTCGCCGATTTCTCCATCGGCGCCACCATTGGCGTGCAGCACGGCACTGCCAACGCCATCGGCGGCATCCTCATTGCCGCACTGCTGATCTTCATCAGCTCCTTCCCTCTGGCCTACTATGCCGCCCGCTACAACGTGGACTTGGACCTCATCACGCGTGGCTCCGGCTTCGGCTACATGGGGTCTATCCTCACCAACCTCATCTTCGTCTCCTTCACCTTCATCCTCTTCGCCACGGAGGGCGCCATCATGGCGCAGGGCTTGAAGGTCGGCTTTGACCTACCCCTGTGGGCCGGTTACTTGGTCAGCTCCCTGATGATCATCCCGCTGGTGATATACGGCATGAAGTTCCTGGCCAAGCTGCAATCCTGGACCAACCCGCAGTGGCTAATCATGATGGTCCTGCCCATGGCGTATTTGATCTTCAAGGAGCCGGAGTCCGTCAGCACCTTCCTGTCCTTCTCCGGCGAGAACGGCTCTGCGGTGTCCTTCGCCTCCATGATGCTCGCCGCTGGCGTGTGCCTCTCCCTCACTGCACAGATCGCCGAGAACATCGATTACCTGCGATTCATGCCTCCGAAGACCCCGGAAAATGCCCCCTCTTGGTGGGCTGCAGTGATTCTGGGCGACCCGGGCTGGGTGATCCTCGGCGCCACGAAGCAGATCGTTGGCGTGTTCCTAGCTGTGTACATCATCGCGAACCTCAACCAGTCCACGGATCTCGCGATTGAGCCGGTCAACCAGTTCCTTTCCCTCTCTTCCGAGATGATGCCCGGCTGGT